>CAYJEW010000005.1:34140-43642 GCA_964369525.1 uncultured Oscillospiraceae bacterium
GTGTTTTTAGACAGAATGCGGGATTTGTATGATATAGACCTAGACGATTTAAAGAGCTAAAACAAGCGCCAATAGATGGTGCAAAGTAGCAAATCTGCCTGCCTTGTGCGATTTGTTGCAGCCACAATTATCCTACTGGTTATGAAACGGGAGCTCGGGTTTGTGGGTGGATGGCAGACCTCTCGGCTATGCCGAACGCAGGGAGCGTGAAGCCCACAATAGAGCACCCACCTACTTAGAAGAGTGGGTTATAACTTGGCTGCAGACGGCAAGGCGGGTTTTATGCTGTAATGATAAATATAATGATGTGGCGCTGTTTTGTCGGCGCAATGAGTTTTGCTAAAGGTGATGTATACTAGGAGGCTGTGATGCATTATTTAGACAACGCCTCTACCACAAGGCCCAGCCCCGAGGTGGTAAAAGCGGTAGAAGAGGTGCTTTTAAGCAACTGGGCAAATCCCTCTTCGCTATATCGTGCAGGCCTTAAGGCCGAGCGGCAGATGGAAGATGCAAGGGCTGTTTTGGCGAAGGCTGTAGGGTGTGGTACGAAAGAGGTTTTTTTTACCGCAAGCGGCACAGAGGCAAACAACATAGCGATTTTTGGTGCGGTGCGTGCTCGCAGTAGCTGGGCAAACCACATTGTAACAACAGGGTATGAGCACCCCAGCGTGCGCCTTGTATTGCGTGCATTGGAAAAGCGTGAGGGTTTTGAGCTTACCGAGGTTGCCCCTGAGGCAGACGGGCGGATAGACATAGCAAAGCTTGTGGCGGCAGTGGGTAAAAAAACAGCCATAGTGTGTGCAATGCAGGTGAACAACGAAACCGGCGCCGTGCTGGATGTGGCAACCCTTGCAGCGGCAGTGAAGGCTAAAAACCCACGCACGTTTGTGCATGTGGACGGAGTGCAGGCGTTTTGCAAGCAGTCGTTTAACTATGTGGCCACCAAGGTGGACAGCTACTCCATAAGTGGCCACAAGATACACGCCCCCAAAGGGGTGGGTGCGCTGGTACTTAGAGCGGGCAGTAACATAGTGCCGCTTATAGCCGGCGGCGGCCAAGAGGCCGACATAAGGCCGGGAACTGAAAATTTGGCGTATATTGTGGGGCTTGCAAAAGCTGTACAGTATGCGCAGGAGAATAAAGCACGCAACACCGAAATAATAGAGCAGCTGCACGACGCTCTTATGCAAGGGTTAAGCGGCATACAGGGCGCAGTTGTGCACTCGCCAAAGGACGCATACAAAGGTGTGGTGGCGTTTTCCATGCCAAAGGGGCTACGAAGCCAGGTGGTGCTGAACCATCTGGATGTAGAGCATAATGTGTGCGTGTCTAGTGGGTCGGCTTGTAGCGGCGCGGCGGCCAGCTACACACTCACTGCCATGGGACTTACGGCCGCTGCGGTGGAGAGCGCACTTAGGGTGAGCTTTTGCGCAAACAATACACAACAAGATGTGCAGGCACTGCTAGCAGGCCTTGCCGACTGCGTACAAAAACTTGCACGCAGTTAAATAAGAAAGGGTTTTATACATGCGGGAGATTATACTGGCTTCTATGGGCGAGATGGTGCTGAAAGGCCAGAACCGCAAAAGTTTTGAGAACACACTGCTAAAAACTCTGCGAAATAAAACTACAGGGCAGGGCAGGTGGAAGGTTCATGCGGCGCAGAGCACTATATATTTGCAACCGCAAGACCAAGAGGCCGACGGCGCGCTTGAGGGCGTGTTTGCCGCCTGCAAAAAGGTGTTTGGCATAGTGGCGCTTAGCCGCGCGGCGGTGTGCGAAAAAGACTTTAAGGACATATGCAAAACGGCAGGAGAGTATCTTAGCCAAGAGCTTAAGGACGCTGTTACATTTAAAGTGCAGGCGAAACGTGCCGACAAGAGCTTTGCGATGAATAGCATGCAGATATCCGCAGAGCTGGGAGGGTATCTGCTACATAAAAATCCTCACCTGCAGGTGGATGTGAAAAAACCACAGCGCACCGTTATGGTGGAGGTGCGCGAAGACGCGGCGTATGTGCATGGTGGCAAGCACAAAGGTGCAGGCGGCCTGCCTGTGCCCTCCAGCGGGCGCTCGGCGCTACTGCTATCGGGCGGGATAGACAGCCCTGTGGCCGCATGGATGATGGCAAAAAGAGGCCTTGCTTTAGTGGCAATCCACTTTGCCAGCCCCCCATACACAAGCCCGCGTGCCGCCGCAAAGGTGCAATCGCTGGCCGATATACTGTGTGGATGGTGTGGGCCAATGCCGTACTATCATGTGCCGTACACACAGGCGCAGGAGTATATACATAATGAGCTGGCGAGGCAAGAATATTTCACGGTGATAATGCGCCGCAGTATGTTGCGTATTGCAAACATAATAGCCGAAAAGGAGCACTGCGCTTCTATAGTTACAGGCGAAAGCCTTGCGCAGGTGGCCAGCCAAACCTTGCAGGCGCTTGCGTGTACCGACGCCGCCCAGCCGCTACCGGTGCTTCGCCCGTGCATAGGCATGGACAAAACCGAGATTACCGATTTAGCACGTATGATAGGCACATTTGAAACAAGCATACTACCGTATGAAGACTGTTGTACAATATTCAACCCACCACACCCAAAAACAAAGCCGAGGCTTGAGGATGTGTTGCGGCTGGAAGAGGCGCTGATGCCCACGCTGGCACAGCTGGAGCAGCAGGCGGCAGACGAGGCGGAGTTTACGCTGAGGCTACCATAGTGCTTGCCCGATAGGGGCTAGAATGCCTGAAAAGCGCCAAAAGAGGCGCTAGCAGGCGGTGTGGGGCAGGTTACCGTACTTGGCTTTGGAGTGCGGCAGTTTGGCGCAGTTTGGATTATTACCTGGCGGCTATACGGCTTGCCGTGGGGGCTGCGTATCTGATAGAATAGTACACATACATTAAGAAAGGGGGGCTGTTTTATGCGTGCAGAGATTATATCTGTGGGTACAGAGCTACTGCTGGGCGATATTGTGAATACAAATGCGCAGTATCTGGCGCAAGAGATGGCCTCGCTTGGATATTCGGTATACTACCAAACGGTGGTGGGCGACAACCCAACCCGCCTGCGCAACCTTGTGCTGGACGCAAAGGCACGCAGCGAAGTTTTGGTGTTTACAGGCGGGCTTGGCCCCACCGAGGACGACCTTACAAAAGAGGTGGTGGCAGAGGCGTTTGGCGACACGTTAACGCTGGATGTGGACGAGCTTGTGCGGCTGGAGCAGTTTTTTAACTCGTTTGGGAGAGAGATGCCACCAAACAACCGCAAGCAGGCCATGGTACCTGTGCGTGGGCACAAGTTGCTGAACCCTCACGGTACAGCGCCGGGGGCGTTTTTCCGCCAAGGCAACAAGTTTGCATTTTTACTGCCGGGACCGCCGCGCGAGATGAAGCTGATGTTTGAAGAGCAGGTTAGGCCGCTTTTGGAAGCGATGCAAGACTCGGTTATTCGCTCTAAAACATTGCGTGTTTTTGGAATTGGCGAGAGCGACCTTGAAACAAAGGTTATATCCCTGCTGGACAGTAGCAACCCCACCGCGGCGCTATATGCAAAGCCGGGTGAGGTGCATGTGCGCATAACGGCCAAAGCGGCAAACGCCGAGCTGGCCGACGAGATGTGTGAGCAGTATGCAGAGCTGTTTCGTAAAATTTTAGGCAATACCATATACAGTGAAAGCGAAGATGGGCTGGAGAGCGCAGTAGTAAAGCTACTGGCAAAGGCCGGTGCAACGGTGGCAACAGCCGAAAGCTGCACAGGTGGTATGCTGAGCCAGCGCATAACGTCGGTTTCGGGCGCAAGCTCTGTGTATAGGTATGGTTTTGTCACCTATGCCAACGAGGCAAAGCACAGGCTGTTAGGTGTGCGTAGGTCGACATTGCGTAAGCATGGTGCGGTTAGCAGCCAGGCGGCGGCCGAGATGGCTTTTGGCACGCTTGCTAAAAGCAAGGATACCTACAGCATTGCCATCACAGGTATTGCAGGCCCTAATGGCACCACAGATGAAAAGCCTGTGGGGCTGGTGTACATTGCGCTGGCGAGTGAAAACAAGGTATATGTGCGGCGCATTAGCATGAAGGGTAGAGGGCGTGAGATGGTAAGGCAGATGGCCTGCCATAACGCGCTGGATATGCTACGCCGAGCTATGCTTGGGCTGGAGATACAAAGCGCAAAGGTGTTTACAAAACAGCAAGAGGCCGACTATGACCGTGAGGGTAAGCCAAGGCGGCGCAGAAGCCCTGTTTCGCGCATGGCGGCGGTGCTTATACTGGTTGTGCTTTTGCTGGCAATGATGGTAGCAGGTATATATTTTTCGGGGCAGGGTGGCAGCAGAGATGATGGGCAGGACAGTCTGCCGCAGACGCAGGGCCACAGCTACGGAAGTGAAGAATACAGCAGTGCTGCGAGGAATTACTTGTTGCAAGCGCAAGCTACAAACCCTGCCGTAATGGGGTTTGTGGCTTTGGAAAACGGTATGGTGGAGGCGGTTGTTACCCAATCGGCCACTGCGAGTCAGCACGAGCTGGCCGAGGTTATTCAAGACCCGGGAATTAGGGGAAATGCGGTGATAGCAGCCGAAGCACTGCCAACCAGAGCCGCCGCCAACACAGTTGTGCTGGGCGGCGATAATTTTAGTGCGTTGTTTCAACTGCCACAGATGGGGGCTGAGCAACAGCCCACTACATTTACATACTACACCGATAGCGAAGAGCTTGTGTATCAAGTATTTGCGCTGTACATGGTGGATAAAACCGAACCGGAGCCGCAGGCGTTTGACCCACTTACAGGGCGATTTGTGGATTATTCAGGCTTTATCACCTACATAACAGGCGTGCAGGTGCGAAGCATGATTGAAACAGACGCAGAGCTTGGCGAAGATGATACATACATGAGCCTTGCGGTGCAAGACCCGACCGTGGCAGGGCGTTATTTATATCTGTGCGGTCGCTTGATGGACGAAGAGCAAGAGCCTGTACATGCGGTGCAACTGGCGGCAAACCCGCTTATGCCTGCCACATGGTATTTAGAGCAAGGTACAGCCCAGCCAACGCTACTTTCGCTGTACGTGGGTAACCTGCGTGATTTTTTAACAGGCGGCGTGACAAACAGCATGCTTCAATTGCAGGTGGGTATGCCGGAGCAGGACGCTATGCCGCTGGTACAGCCGCCGGAGATGCCATCGCCTTTGCAGGAGAGCGAAGACGACCAAAGCCTTAGCCAAAGCGCAGAAGCTGAAAGCGATGTGCAAAGCGGAGACAGTGCGGCAAGTAGCGATAGTGAAGATGCAAGCAGTAGCGCCTCTTCACTGCAAGAAGAGAGCGCAAGTAGTGCACAAAGCGATTCTTCTTCTGAGGTAGCATCGAGCGATAGCTCGGTGTTGCAAGAGGAAGAAAGCAGTAGCGTAGCGGCGTCTTCTTCCGAGCCGCAGGTATATGTGCCGCCTACTCCATCGGCACAGCGGCCAGACCCCGACTACCTAACCGTGACGATGAATGGCCAGATAGTTACTGATACCACGCAGAATATCTTAGCGCAGATATGCCAAGCAGAAGCGCCAAACGCCGCCACCGCCACAATAAAAGCGCTGGCTGTTGCGGCACACAGCTGGATTTTAAACCTGCAGGGCGCAGGCGTTACAGCGCCGCCTGTGGTGGGGCAAACGCCATCGCCGTCGGTTTTAGAGGCTGTGGGCGAGGTGGCAAACTTTATGCTTAGCGACGACGCAGAAAACCCTGCATTTACCACTTTTTACAACATGGCAGCATTTGGCACAAACGATGCACAGCAGGTGTGGGGAGCATATAGGCCGTATCTTACGCAGGTAGAGTCGGCATACGAGCGTGATATGGACGGCTGGCGGAAGATTATTGAGATTCCGCAGCAGCAGGTGGCCGAGCTACTGGAACGCCAGCTGGGGATAAGCTTTGGTGAAGATGTTGAGCCGGGTGCGTGGTTTACCGATGTTGTGATAGATGACAGCGGATATGTGACAAGCCTGATGATTGGCACCAGGCAGACCAGTGGCTACGAGCTTTGGCAGCAGGTGCTGGTGCAGGACGGCGAGAGTATACTGCCAAGCCCTGCATTTGAGGTGAGCTTTAACGGCGAGGACTTTGTGTTTATAACCTATGGCGAGGGGCATGGATGTGGCCTGAGCATTGCAGGGGCAAACAGCTATGCGCGTGAGGGCTGGACTTATGCTGAAATCTTGGCAAACTATTTCCCAGGCACAGAGCTTGTGGCGCTGTAGTGGCTTTAGATGGATGGGTTAAAAATAAAATCCGATGTGTTTTGCACATCGGATTTTTTAATGCAATAATACAGTTTTGTGAACTTAAGCAGGCGAAGGACAGATTGGCCTGCGGTTGGGTTTTATGGTGTGCTGGGCGGGGAGGTGAATGCAAAGTTAGTCTGCGGTTGGTTTTGTAATAGAGTAGATAGCTTTGGGTGCTGAAAGAAGTGGGGATTACAATGTGTGGATAGCTGAAGGCGCGGTGCGATGCCTGCACGTGGTATGGGCTTGGCTCTCTATGTTAATCTTCGCTGAAGCTTGCCGCAAGCTCGCCCTTGCTGGCGGCTTTGAGGTATGCGTCTATAAAGCCGTCTAGCGCACCGTCGATAACAGCGCTTACATTGCCGTTTTCGTGGCCTGTGCGGTGGTCTTTTACAAGGGTGTAAGGCATAAACACGTAGCTGCGTATCTGGCTGCCCCAGGCAATATCTTTTTGCACGCCTTTTATATCTTCTATCTTTTCAAGATGCTCACGTTCTTTAATTTGTACAAGCTTGGACAATAGGGTTTTCATAGCAGTTTCGCGGTTTTGTACCTGGCTGCGTTCGGCCTGGCTTGCCACCACAATGCCTGTGGGTATATGGGGTAGGCGTACGGCACTCGAGGTTTTATTTACATGCTGGCCGCCTGCGCCAGAGGCGCGGAAAACGTCCATTTTGATGTCGTCAGGCTGGATTTGTACGCTACTGTCCTGCTCAATTTCGGGCATAACTTCAAGTGAAGCAAAGCTGGTGTGGCGGCGGCCGGACGAGTCGAACGGGGATATGCGAACAAGACGATGAACGCCGTTTTCACTTTTTAGAAATCCGTAGGCGTTTGGACCTTCAACAAGCAATGTGGCGCTTTTTATGCCTGCTTCTTCGCCGTCCAAAAAATCTAAAACTCTGGTCTTAAAGCTGTGAGAGGCTGAATATTTTTGGTACATGCGTAGTAGTATTTCCACCCAGTCTTGTGCTTCGGTGCCGCCTGCGCCTGCGTGGAAGGTGAGGATGGCGTTGTTAGAGTCGTACTCGCCGGTTAAGAGGGTTACAAGGCGGGTTTGCTCGGTTTGTGCCTCCAGCTCTTCTACGGCACGGCTTACCTCGGTGGCGGCATCTTCATCGCCTTCGTCCCAAAGCTCTAGAAATGTTTGGGCATCATTAAGTAGCTCGGTTAGTCTGCGGTATCCCTCAAGTTTTGCACGAATGGTACTCATCTCGCGGAATACACGGCTGGATTCATCGGTATCGTTATAAAATTCAGGCATGGCCGAGCGTGTTTCAAGCTCGCTTAGCCTACGGCTTAGCATGTCTACACCCAGTGCATCGGAAAGCCCAGCCACCTCTGGGGAAAGCTCGGATATTCGGCGTTTGTACTCATCTAATAAAAGCATAGTTCCTCCTAGTATAGCCGAGCGGCTGAAAGAGTTTAAGCGTTAGTATACATTTACAACACATATGATGGGTATAATAATTTGTAGCGTGCTGTGTATACGGCGCATAGAATATTATATGCAAAAATGCGGGGCGTGTCTAGCAGTATATGCGGCAACATTCTTGCTCTAGGTTGATTTTTACGCTCAAACAAGCTACAATAGTGGCATTGCAGGCTTGAGGAAGCCAAAATTTGTAATGAGTTGGGAGATCGCGGATGAACACAGAAAAAGGCGTGTGTCAGGTGTGCAACGAGAATCTTCGGGAAGAAGATGACGCAGTTACCTGTCCGGCTTGCGGTGCACCATACCACAGGCAGTGCTATACCGAGAATGGCGGGTGCGTATACCAGGACAAACACGCTATAGGGTATGAGTATCCACAGCCCGAAAAACAGGCCACACCAAAGGCCGAAGCTTCCGGCTCAACCAAGAGTGAAAAAGAGCCCCCAAGTGGAGTTGTTTGCAAAAACTGCAGTACTATAAACGATTCGGCAAATATATTTTGTGAAAACTGTGGAATTGCACTGCGCGCACCTCAGCAGGGGTATGAGCGGAGTTCCGCACCGCCACCAAACTTTGGCAGAACAAATATGGGCGGCACACAGCAGGCAAGCTATGCCCAAAACACAGAGCTTGGCGGAGACTTAGATGGGATATCTAAGAGCGACTGGGCGATGTTTATAGGGCGCTCAGCACCAACGTACCTGCGCAAAATTTCGTATTTGAGCAGGCAAAAATACAAGATTAGCTTTATGGCAAGTGCTTTATTTTTGGGGCCATTTTATTTGGCCTACCGTAAAATGTGGGGTTTAACTGCGCTGGCACTTGGCCTATATATGCTGTTTATGGTGCCGCAGATGCTACAGATTGGCCTTGACAGCGGGGTGGTGCTGATTCCTGCGCTTACGCAGGAGGCGCTGTCGGTGTTGCACATGGTGGTGTACTATGCATCGCTTGTTTTACGATTGCTGCTTAGCTTGTTTTCGCTGCAGTTTTATCGTAAAAATGCAATTAAAAAAATTAATAATGTGCGAAAACAAGGCAAGCAAGGCCATGAGTATCATACTGCGCTTATGCGCGCAGGCGGTGTGAGTATACTAGGTGTGTTGGCTGTGATAGCATTGAATTTTGCATTTTTTACATTATGGTACTATTTGATGGGTGACGCAATGATGCTTTATTACTACCCTGAGCTTATGTCGACGATTGCATAGGTTTAACGTAGTGAGTTGTTGGGTAGAATGGTATTGACATCTTTAATATGATGCTGATATAATAAAGTGCTAGCCATGTAATGAGTTTTTGCATGGAGAGTAAATCCTTGCCCCGGTATAGGGGCCATATGTCCAGAAGGAGGAACATAGACAATGCCAATGTACGAAACAATGATGGTTACCAGCACAACCCTTGGGGAAGAGCAGGCCGCCGCAGTTGTGCAAAAGTTTAAAAGCCTAATTGAGGCAAACGGCACAATTGACACGGTGGAAGAGTGGGGCAAACGCCGCCTAGCTTATCCTATTAACAAGGAAGAGGACGGTGTGTATACGCTGATTCATTTCAGCAGTGCAGCCGATTTTCCTGCAGAGCTTGACCGTGTGTATAAAATTACCGACGGCGTGCTACGCAGTGTGATTATTGCTAAAGACGAGGCTATGGAAACCGCTCGTCTGGCAGCAATTGCTAAAGCAAAAGCAGACCGTGAGCAGGCAGAAAAAGCCGAAGCGGCTCGTGCGGCTGCTAGGGCAGAGGCTGAAAAAGCTAAAGCAGAGGAGCAAGCAGCAGCTGAGCAGCAAGAGCCGGCCA
>CAYJEW010000005.1:43742-66296 GCA_964369525.1 uncultured Oscillospiraceae bacterium
GCTGAAAAAGCTAAAGCAGAGGAGCAAGCAGCAGCTGAGCAGCAAGAGCCGGCCAAAGAGCAGGAGGCAGGGGAATAATGCTGAATGTGATTGCTGTTATGGGGCGCCTTGTGGCAGACCCTGAGTTGCGCAAAACTCCGAATGATATCAGCACCACAACATTTACCATTGCGTGTGAGCGTAGCTTTGTGCGGGCAGGCAGTGAGCGTCAAGCCGATTTTCTTGATATTGTAGCATGGCGTGCAAGCGCAGAATTTGCCTGTAAGTATTTCCGCAAAGGACAGCTTGTGGCTGTGAATGGCTCGCTACAAACCCGTACGTATGAAGACCGTGAGGGCAAAAAACGTAAGGTGTATGAGATAGTGGCCGATAACCTGCATTTTGCTGATTCAAAAGGTGCAGGTGCACCCGCCGCAGGCCGCCAAGAGCAACCTCGTGCGATAGCGCAAGAACCCGAGGCATACGCTGCCGGAGCACCGGAAGATTTTGCAGTGGTGGATGAAAGCGCAGACCTTCCATTTTAATTTAAATTTTACACAACAGTGGGGGACAACGCACCCCAAGGAGGCTTATAAGATATGGCATATGATAGAAATGAACGTGGTGGCCGTCAGGGCGGCCGTGGCAGGCGCAAGGTTTGCAGCTTTTGTGTAGATCGTGTACCTTACATTGATTACAAAGATATTTCTCGCTTGCGTAAATACACAAGCGAGCGTGCTAAAATTATTCCACGTCGTGTTACAGGCACCTGTGCAAAGCACCAAAGAGAGCTTACCATTGCGATTAAGCGTGCACGCCACATGGCTTTGATGCCCTATGTGAGCGACTAATAAAAACAATAATTTTTAGCCATCTGCTATCATAGCAGATGGCTTTTTTGTATATAATGACACGCTAGAATTTGAGAAATATACTTGCGTAACCTTCAAATAATGTATATAATAGTTAATGTATACATATGTTGTATAGTGTCTTGTCATGAGCGATTTGCTATTTGTGAAGGGGAAACAAATAATGGATGCAAAAGTGCGTAGAGAAGAGCTGCTGAAGCTGCTTCAAATGGATATTAAACCGATGAGTGCCAGCAACATTGCTGAGCGCTTTGATGTGAGCCGCCAGATTATTGTGGGTGACATTGCGCTACTGCGTGCAGCGGGGCATGATATACTGGCTACGCAGAGTGGGTATATCCTAAATAAAAAAGCTGAAGAAGACCAGGACATGGATGCGGATACATATATTTTGGCTTGCAGGCATGATAAAGGCCAGCTGCAGGCCGAGCTATATACCATTGTAGACAATGGCGGGCAGCTACTTAGCGTGACGGTGGACCATGCGTTGTTTGGAAGCATTACCCAGCCGCTGAACATCACAAGCCGTTACGAGGCGGATGCGTTCATAAATAAAGTGGCTGTTACCGGTGCATCGTTGCTTTCCGGGCTTACCGACGGTGCACATCTGCACACCATACGCTGTGTGAACCCTGATGCGTATAGGCGCATTTTGGCAGGGTTGCGAGAGTTGGGAATATTATACACTAAATAGTAGTATTGCGTAGAGTTATAAAATAGGCATCATCACCGCCATTGGCGAAGATGATGCCTATGATTATTTAATAGCAAGGCAGGAAATACGGCGATAATACGAATATAAATTCTATTATTGTTTTGTGAGAGCGCTTTAACATTATGTAATATTATTGTAAAGACATATGACAATGTAAATGTCGATATAAAAAGAGCGCGAAAAATCAGTTATTGCGGATTGTGCTGAAAAAGTATTTTTTGTGATGGCTGAGACAATTTTGCTGAGCAAGTAAGTATAGGATTATTTACAATTAAAATAACAAAAGGCATTTTGCGATATGCGCAAAATGCCTTTTGTGGTATATGCGGTAAGTGAGGTGCAGTGCAGTAAAAGCTAGCTGGATTTTGGGACTGCAATGGCTTTTACAGGGCAGATAACAACACATGCATGGCAGCCGCTGCATATCTCTAGGTTGATGCGGGCAACATTAGCAGTTACCTTGATGGCTTTGGTGGGGCAGGTGAGCTCACATTTTTTGCAGCCAATGCAGCCTGCGGTACATTCCTTACGCGTTTCCGCGCCTCGGTTTAGGTTGGCGCACATTACCACAGGCTTATTGCTTACCTCGCGAATCCAGATGATGCTTTTAGGGCAGGCAGCTTCGCATGCGCCGCAGCCTGTACAGCGATTTAAATCAATTTTAGCAAGGCTGTCTTTTACTTCGATAGCATCAAACTTGCAAGCGGCAACGCAGTCGCCATAGCCAAGGCATCCATAAGGACACATTGAAGAGCCTGCATACATTGTGGCGCTGGCTGTGCAGGAAGGTAGGCCAACGTAATCGTATTTTGTGCTGGTGTATTCGGAAGAGCCTTGGCAGGCCACGATAGCTTTTTGCTGGATGATGGAGCCTGCCTTAGTGCCCATAATTTCTGCAAGCTCTTCTACGGTGGCGGGGCCACCCGGAATGCAGAGGTTTATTGGGGCGCCGTTTTCTACAATGCCATTTGCGTAATCGGCACAGCCGGCATAGCCGCATGCACCGCAGTTTGCAGACGGGAGAGCCTCTTGCAATGCGGATATTCTGGGGTCTACCTCTACGGCCATAAACTTGGAAGCTAAAACCAATATTATAGCACCAACAAGGCCGGAGGCGGCCACAATGACCACAGCCATAAATACTGACATATGATTACTCCTTTCCTAAAAAGGGGGAATGGGGTGTGCGGGATTATAAGCCGAAAATGTTTTCCAAAACGCCGCCAAACCCTAGGAAGGACATGCAGGTGATGGAAGCCGCCACTAAGGTGAGCGGAAGGCCCTCAAAACTTTTTGGTGGTTTTGATTTATTAAGTGCGCGGCGAACGCCCGAGAACAGTATCATGGCTACCCCAAAGCCTACGCCTGCGCCAACGGCAGAAACAAGGGCTTCTATGTAGGTGTAGTAGGGTGCGGTGGCGTCTATGAGGCTGGGGTTCTCGATGTTGAGAATGGTTACACCCAACACGGCGCAGTTGGTGGTGATTAGCGGCAAGAATATACCTAAAGATTTATAAAGAGGTGGAATGTAGCGCCGAAGGATTATCTCGACCAGCTGAACCAGTGTGGCTATTACAAGAATAAAGCTAACATTGTTTAGGTAGCCAAGGCCGTTGGGAAGTAAAAGGTATGTGTATATGGGCCAGGTGGCGGCTGTGGCAAGTGTCATAACAAATATAACGGCGGCGCTCATGCCTATGGCAGAGTTTAGCTTGCCGGATACGCCTAAAAATGGGCATATGCCAAGAAACTTCATTAGCACATAGTTGTTGACCAAAATCATGGAGAAGAATATAAATGCTAGTTTTGCTGCCATTATTCATCCACCCCTTTCGACTGGCAAATTTCGGCCGAAGGGCATGCACCGCATGCTGTGACTTTTCTTGGAGTTGCGCCAAGCTTGCGCTCGATAAACAGTGCTGCAGCTATCATGATACCGAATACAAAGAAGCCGCCCGGGGGGAGAATCATGATGCTCATTGGGGCTACCTGCTCCGGAACGATTTGGAAGCCTAGCAGTGTTCCTGCGCCAAGCAGCTCGCGAATTGCGCTCATGATAACCAGCACGATTGTAAAGCCGATGCCCATGCCAAGGCCGTCCAGGGCACTGGCAAGTACGTTGTTTTTAGAGGCGAACATCTCGGCACGGCCGAGAATTATGCAGTTTACCGTGATGAGTGGAAGGAACACGCCGAGCGCGCTATTAAGATCGGGTAAAAATGCGCGGATTAGCATGTGTACCAGCGTAACAAAGCTTGCGATGATAACAATGTAGCAAGGCAGGCGCACCTGCGAAGGGATTACCTTGCGCAGTGCCGATATAACAATGTTTGAGCAGATAAGCACAAATGTGGCCGCGGCTCCCATACCAAGGCCGTTGAACACGGCGGTTGTTATGGCGAGTGTGGGGCAGGTGCCAAGTATTAGGCGCAAAACGGGGTTTTCGGTTAAAAAGCCCGCTAAAAATACCTTGAGGTTGCTTTTATTTTGCATTAGTCAGCCTCCTTTATGGGCGCCGTGGGGTTTGGCATGATGCCGCCGAGTGTAAGCTCTAATATAGAGGCGGCGGGGTTTGTTATTAATTGTGCCACCGCTGTGCCGGATGCGTTTGCCGGTGCAAGCTGCTGATTGAATGCATCTATAGCGGCGTTGATGGCGGTGATAGCCGCGTTTGTGGATATGGTGGCGTTGGCGATTTTGTCTACATCGGTTGGGCTTATGGTTTCAATTGGAATGGATGTGAACTGGGAGGCAAACGTGGGGTCGTCGGTAAGCAGTTTGCCTAGGCCCGGGGTTTCGCTGTTTTCGAGGAATACAACGCCTGCAATAGTGCCATCGGGGCTAAAGGCTACCATGGCAGGTACTTGGCCCGCATAGCCTTGGCCATAGGCCTCTACAATCCAGCCAAGGCCTCCGTCGGCCTCGTACATTGCGGTTACATTTGGAGTATTTTCGGCTATGGGGATTTCGGTGAAGTTGCCTGCGTCGGGCAAAAGCTGCCTGCGTGCCGCATTGGCAGCGTCTTGCGAGTTTTGTTCAATGCGGGGCGCTGTGAACATGTTTGTAACGCTTAGCAGCAGGCTGGTGATAATGCAGATGGCAACCAGCGCTGCGATGGGGTGGAGCCATGGTGTCCACATGCGTTTAAGGCCTTCGGGAATTTGAATACCTGATTTTTCTTTAGGTACAGTGGATGTTTCGGGTGGGGCGGTGGCCTGTGGAGATTGCTGCGTATCTTGTGTGTTTTTATCGTCTGTCAATTTAAGCAACCCCCTTTCGTGCCTTTTTATCGGAGCGCGTTACGCCCAGTGGGCGCTGGCGGGTGAAGTCGTTGATAAACGGTACGAGAAGGTTCATTAGTAGCAGTGCGTAGGAAACGCCCTCTAGCATGCTTGACCATTCGCGCATAAGTACCGTGAGCAGTGCAAGGCCAATGCCGAACACAACCTTGCCGCTACGTGTGTAGGGGCTGGTGGCGTAGTCGGTAGCCATGAAGAATGCGCCTAAAAGTAGGCCGCCGCCAAGCAGGTATACGCCTGCGTCGAGTGCGATGACACTGAATACGGCCTCGCCTGCGTTTTGAGCGGCAAAGAAGTTTAGCACCAGTTTAAACAAGAAGACGCCGCCGATGTATACAGCCGGGATTATGGGGCTGATGATTTTGGTGGCTATCAAAAAGATACCGCCGATGATTAGTGTGATGGCGCAGGTTTCGCCAAGGGTGCCTGCGTGGGTACCAAGCAACATATCTATCATAGGTAGGTGGCCCTGCTGCATGGCGGCCAGCGGGGTGGCAGAAGCCAGAACATCTACCGCTGTGGTGCTTTGAGGGTAGACATAGTTTATCATAGGGCCTGTGAATGAAAGCTGTAGCACCATGCGGCCTACAAGTGCGGGGTTTGCAAAGTTTGCGCCGATGCCGCCAAAAAGCTGCTTGGTGATTATAATAGCCACAAACGCACCGATAAGCGCCATCCAAAGCGGGAGGGTGGGCGGCAGGTTGAAGGCGAGAATAAGGCCTGTGACAACAGCTGAGAGATCGCCAACCGGCAGGGGTTTTTTCATTAGGATGCAGTAGAGTGCTTCAAAGCCTACGCATGCGCCGGTGGTGACTGCGGTGAGCAGCAGTGCACGCCAGCCAAATATGATGGTGGCGGCAACAAGGGTGGGTAGCAGAGCAACGCAAACACCGGCCATGATAAGGCGGGTGTTGGGTTTTGCAGTGGCGTGGGGCGCAGGAGACACGAGAAATTTTGTTTGCTCCATTACTTTTTTGCCTCCTTTAGGTAGAGTGCACGCGCCATGGTTGTGCTGGGGGTGAGTAGGCGTTTTGCAGGGCACACATAACTGCATACGCCGCAGCTGATGCATACGTCTGCAAAAAGTTTGCCTAAAACTTCAATGTTGCGCTCTTCGTATGCTTCGGATATCTCTATGGGAGAGAGGTGCACCGGGCATGAAACTATGCAGCGAGCACAGCGAATGCAGGGCTGAGGCATTGAGATGGCTGCCTCGTCTTCAGTAAGTGCTAAAATAGCGTTATGTTGTTTTAAAATTGGGGAAGAAAGGCTGGTGATGGCGGAGCCCATCATTGGCCCGCCAAACAATATTTTGGCTGCAGGTTGCTTAAAGCCGCCACAAAAATCCAGTATGTCGGCAACGGGGGTGCCGATAACAACCGCCACGTTTTTTGGCTCTACAATAGCGCCGCCGTCTACTGTGACACGTTTGGTCATAAGTGGTAGGCCACTGGCAAGATATTTGCCTATGGCCGACACGGTGGTGACGTTTAGCATTATTACACCAACATCAGAAGGTAGGCCGCCGTTTGGAACCTCGCGGCCTGTGGTGGTGTGGATAAGTACCTTTTCCGCGCCTTGCGGGTAGCGGGCAGGTAGCGGCATAACGGTGAGTTCTGCATCGCCTTTGGTGAGGCTAAACATAAGGTCGATAGCTTCGGGTTTGTTGCGCTCAATGCCTATAATTACGCGCTTGAGCTGTAGGTATTTTTTTACGGCCATAAGGCCAGAAATTATGCTGTCGCCATGTTCAAGCATCTCGCGCAGGTCGGTTGTGATGAAAGGTTCGCACTCTGCGGCGTTGATGACAAGCGTATCGATAGCATCGAGGTTTTTGGGCGAGAGCTTTACAGATGTGGGGAAGCCTGCGCCACCAAGGCCCACCAGCCCACAGGCACGAACAGCCTCTATAAAGCTTTCGCGGTCGCGAACAGAGGGGGGGACTATGGAGGGGTCTATAGTTTGCTGGCCGTCGGGCTCAATGACAACCACGTCGCATGTTTGGCCGTTTGGCATCATCATTTTATCAAGTTTAGATACTGTGCCCGATACACCGCTGTGGATATCGGAGGAAACAAAGCCTTGCGCCTTGCCAACTACAGTGCCAACAAATACGGTGTCGCCCTTGGCTACAACAGGTGTGCAGGGCGCACCGATGTGTTGCTGCATAGCAAGATAGATTTTTTCGGGCAGTGGCATGGTGACAGTGGCAAGGCCCGATGTTTCTTTGTGGTGGGGTACAGAGGTGCCCCTGCCGAGCGACCGAAGCATTTTCATGGAGTGGTTACAGTCCTTTCTTTCGAGCTAAATAACGTAGGAAAGCTTGAAACTAAAAAAACACAAAACGACCTCAGGATGAATTGTTAAACTACATTCTACCCAGAAAACAAAGATGTGTCAACAAAAATCTGTGCTTTGCAGTACTTTAACTTTGGGGAGAGTTGTGATATAATTAATAAACGGCAAGGGCGATTTATACCATGGAGGGTGCAGATGCAGTTTTGGCTTGTAAAAGCAGAAGAGCCGATGGTGTTTGATGCATTGCCGGTGGTGAAAACCCGATATTTTTATGGTGATGAAGACAAAGCAAAGCTTTATACCCAAGCACGGTTATACATGTACAAGCAGGATTTGTACATAAGCCTTGCGGTGTTTGCACAAGAGTTTACCAAGCACAGCGGGGTTGCATTTGCTTTTTCCGGTGGCACGGCAGGCTATGGGTGGGTGCACCTGAATGATAGCGAGGCCGGCTTTAGCGTGTGCAGTAAGCCGCAGTTGCCTTGGCAGCGGCAGGAGAATGTGCACCATTTGCAGGTGCAGAGGTTTGCGGGGCAGGACGAGCAGGGCCGGTACACAGGAGCCGAGATGTGTGTGCCGCATGAGCTTTTGCAACAGTTGCCGAGCGACGGCAATATGTTTTTGGGTGCACTTTTTCAGTATGATATGCAGGCGCAGGCATATGGCTCTTCGGTGCAGATTTTAGACCCCAATGCGCCGGTGGATGCGCAGTATTTTGATAATTTTGATGTGCTGGAGCTTTGAATGTGAAATTACGATATAAAGGAGAGTGGCCTTTTTGTGTAAAGTGATTTTTAGGATAGTGGTGGCGCTGTGTGCGCTGGCGGGTATTTTAGCCTTGTGGCAATACCTGGATGAGCAAAAAGCAGATTATATTGAAATTTATAATGACAATGGGCTGGATGACGAGTATTGCTGAAATGTGCGTTTCGTAAGCTGATATAGATATATTAAAAAGCAGTGGGTGTTTTACACCTACTGCTTTTTTGTGGGTTTTATGTTGTGGGTAATTATACTGCTGAATTTGTGTGCAGTGAAGCTAGCCTTGGGCATAAGGGCTACCCTCGAGATACATATGGCTGTGGCGGGTGTCGAATGCTGTGTGGGTGATGAGGTACTCTACCCATGCGGCATAGCCCTCGCCCGAGAGGTGATATGCATCGGCGGTGGAGGCGTATTGGACATGTAGCCATCCGTTTTCGTCGGCCAGAGCGCTGTGGATGTCTACAAAGTACATGCCTTTTTCATAGGCCATTTGCGCCAATTGATTGTTTAAGCTGATTATGCGTTCGGCATCAAAGCGGTCGTCGACACCTTGAAGTACGGGGGTGATGGACTGGACATAGTAGTCCACCGTATCGGGGAGTGCCGCCTGCATGGCGTTTAGCATCTCGTCATAGTAGGTGAGCAGCGCTTCGTCGGACAGGCTGACCATGGCGTTGGTGCCAAGCAGAATGTATACATTGCTGGGCGCATAGCCTACCAGCGCTTGCAGGGGCTGTTCTTGGGTGTCGTCCAGGCCAGTGTGCAGTGAGCCGTCGTATATCTCTTTTGGGCCTATGCCTATATAGGCACAATAGTTTGCGTTGGGGATGTGGCTGAACTGTTGCAGGCCTACGGTAAGAGAGTCGCCCACAAAAACGGTGTCGTTAAAGTAGTGGATGTCTATGCGGCCGTTTTCGGGCAGGGTAAGCATGCTTTGGTTTAGCGGGGTAAGCTGCATGTTGTCTGCAGGCTGTATTGTGGGGCCTACAAAGCCAAGCGATGGCGTAGTGCCTTGTTCTGTGGGGGAGGAGGTGGCGCTTGAGGCGGCGTTGCCAAAACTTGGTAAGCCTTCGATTATCAGCGTGATAACACCGGCAAGCCCCATGAGGATAGCTACACCTGCCAGCAGTATGCCTGCACGTTGTAAAGAGCGTTTTGTGCGGCGGCGCCGCCGGGCGGCGGCAGAGTGTGGCTGAGAGCCTGCGGGGGAAGCAGGTTTTTTATTGTTTGGTTTTTGCTCGGAAGGTGCTTGCCTCATGGGTAAAACCTCGTAGGGTGGCTGTTATTCCGGGAGCCCCTCTTGCAAATAATAATTAGGGCCTTCTGCGTAAAGGTGGGCGTGGCGACGATTGTAGGCTGTGTGGGTGACAAGATATTCCACCCATGCGGAGTAGCCTGTGGGATTCAGGTGGTATGCATCGCGGGAGGCGCCAAAGTCGCTACGTAGCCAGGTGTCGTCGCCTGCAAGCGCCTCGTGGAGGTCTATATAGTACATGCCTTTTTCGTGAGCCATTCTGGCAAGTTGATTGTTTAGGTTGTGTATTCGGGTTATGTCGAATCGGGCGTCGATGCCTTGCAGCACAGGGGTGATAGACTGAATGTAGATGTCGACATCGGGGTGCAGGCGCTGCTGCATGATGTCTAGCATTTCGTTGTAGTAGGTGAGCAGGGCAGTGTCGTCCATGCCTACCATGGCGTTTGTGCCGAGGAGGATGTAGACATTGTCGGGCTGGAACGCCACAATGGCATCTATGGGTACTTCGGCTACGCCCCTGCGGCCTGTTTGCAGTGAGCCGTCGTAGATTTGTTTTGGGCTGATGCCGACATAGGCGCAGTAGTATGCATTTGGGATGCCTTCTTCGTATAGGTCAAGGCCGTCGGTTAGCGAGTCGCCAACAAAGACGGTGGTGTCGAAGTAGGACATGTCCACACGGCCGTTTTCGGGAAGGGCAATCATGCTGGAGCTTGGTGCAAACTGTGCCGCAGGTGCTTGCAAGCGGCTCGCCACATTCCACTCGCCTGAGATGGCTAGTGTGGTGGCTGGGGTTTCGGGCTGGGGTTCGGTAGCGGTGTCGGATGTTGCGGGAATGGCGGCCGACAATGCCGAAGAAGAAGCAAGCGAAGATGCGGGCATTAAGGAAGATGTGGCGGCCGGGGAGGAAGAGGGTGCATCGGGCGCAAACAAGCCCACTCCGGACAGCGCCATGTAGGCTGTGGCCGCGCCTGCAAGCACAGCTACAACAATTACAAGTATAAGCAACCGCACAAAAAAGCCCCCCGAGCGGCGGCTGGTATTTTTGCCGGAGCTGTGCGGACTTTTATAAGGATGGTTACGGTTATTGTTGTTTTTTTGGTTCAAGATGTTACCTCGCATGCTTTATTGGATATAAAAGGGATGTGCTATTCAATATAGTAGTATAGTATATTTGGCAAAAAAGTGCAACCGAGCAGCAGGGTAGGCGGCGGCGAATGGTGGTAAAAAATGACGATGAGAAAGCACAAATAAAAGCCGCCGGGTTGTGGCGGCTTTTGTTGATTTTAAAAGGTATTACCGCTGTGGCCGGCGGCAGCAGCCGCTAAGCTGGATATATACGGGGGAGTAGCGGTTTAGCAGGTAGCTGGCAACATCGCTGTTGAGCATCTCGCTATTTTCGGTGGAAAGTGGGAGGGCTATGTATACGCGGGTGCCCTCGCCGAAGGTGCTTTCGATGTTTACGCTACCGCCAAAGCCAAGCACTGTGGAGCGAACAACGCTAAGGCCAAGCCCAAGGCTGGGGCGCTCGGAGCTGTCGCCGTAGGGATCGATGGAAAAGTATGGCTCGAAGACCCTGTCGAGGTGGTCGGGCTTGATGCCCATGCCGAGGTCTTCCACCGTGAGCAGGGCTTGGTTTCCGCTTTGCTGGAGGGTGATGGTGATGTGGTTGCCATCGCGGGTGTATTGCAGGCTGTTGCGGATAAGATTTAAAAGCACATCGCTTAAAAGGCGTGGCTCGGCCTTGATGGGCAGGGATTCTTCGAGGATGTTACAGGTAATGCTTGTGTGTGATTCTTTGCAGACAGAGTCTGCGCAGTAGCAGAGTGTTTGGGCGAAGTCTGCAAGGTTTATGGTTTGTAGCTCGTATAGTTTTTTCTCGGTGCGGCTACCATTTTCGAGGTTGTTTGTGAGGCGAAGCAACTCGTAAGATTTTGTTTGGATTTCTTCTGCAAGCTGGAGGTCGTGGTCTTCAAGGCGGCTTGCAAGCAGCGGGAGAGTGGCAAAAATGCCGGTTAGCGGCTCGCGCATCTGCTGGCTAAAAGCGTCGATGGGGGTTATTTTTTCTTCAACGGCGCATGCAAGTAGACCGCCATCTACAGGCAGCAGCGTTAAGGTGCGTATGCTGAGGGCGTCGGTTAACAGAGGCAGGGTGAATGCGCTGTTTTCGGAGCGTTGAGATTGCTCTTGCAGTGCCATGCGTAAAAGACGAACCATGGCTTGCTCATCGCTCAAAGGGGGCACCGAGCTTTGCGCCGACTCGTTCATGTGGAATTCAAAGTTTGGCCCCAGCCAGTAGCAGGGGTATGAGGCAGATTCAAAAGGGCGAAAACATTCTATATTCATATTAAATCCTTAATGCTATAGTATGGGGACGGTTGGTGCATTTAAATATCGTAAATATTATATCACAGTTTTTTGGGGGATGCATTAAAAAACCATGAGTTGCCAGCAAGCGACAATATTTTATTAAATGTGACATCTAGAATGGGCAGAAGATAAAAAGTGGTGAAAATGCGGTAAAAATTAGCATGGTATCTTGTGAAATGCTATGGTTTGGTATACAATAAAAGTAGTATGTAAAAATGGGTGGGCGTAAAATGGGTAGATGGTGCCGACCGCTTACCTTTTAATAATAACTTAGGAGGTTTATTCAATGAGTATCAAAGTTGGTATTAATGGTTTTGGCCGTATTGGGCGCTTGGTATTCCGCGCAGGGCTTAGCAACCCTAACATCGAGTTTGTGGGTGTGAACGACCCGTTTATGTCGCCGGATTACTGCGCATACATGCTGAAGTACGACACTGTACACGGCAGGTACAACGGCGATGTGAGCTATACCGATGATGCAATTGTTGTAGACGGTAAAAACGTGAAGTTTTTTGCTGAGAAAGAACCTAAGAATATACCCTGGGGAAGCATTGGGGCAGACTATGTTGTGGATGCAACAGGTATTTTTTATACAAAAGAGAAAGCACAGGGGCATTTGGACGCAGGTGCAAAAAAGGTGGTTTACACAGGGCCCTCGAAAGATGACACCCCAATGTTTGTATGTGGCGTAAACCTTGATACATATACTCCGGATATGAATTTTGTTTCTAACGCCTCTTGCACAACCAACTGCCTTGCACCTTTGGCAAAGGTTATTAACGATAACTTTGGCATTGTGGACGGCCTTATGACCACCGTGCACTCCATTACCGCAACCCAGCTAACCGTGGATGGATCGTCTAACAAAGATTGGCGCGGCGGGCGCGCGGCGTCGTATAATATTATACCGTCTTCTACAGGCGCTGCAAAGGCTGTGGGCAAGGTTATTCCCGAGCTTAACGGTAAGCTTACAGGTATGTCGTTCCGCGTGCCTACAGCAGATGTGAGCGTGGTGGACCTTACTGTGAACCTTAAAAAGCCCGCAAGCTATGCAGAGATTTGCGCTGTGGTAAAAAAGGCGAGCGAAGGCGAGATGAAAGGCATTTTGGGTTACACCGATGAGATGATGGTGTCCAGCGACTTTATTGGCGATGCTCGCACATCTATATTTGACGAGAAGGCCGGCATTGCGCTTACCGATACATTTGTGAAGCTGGTGAGCTGGTATGACAACGAGTGGGGTTATTCCTCTAAGGTGCTTGACCTTATTCAGCATATGGACAGCGTGAAATAAGGTTTTTCGGGTAGCGATTGTTTAGAGATAAGCCATACAAGGTGTGGCAAAGATGTAAATAAAAAAGGCTGTACCGAGTTTTTAAACAAGGTGCAGTCTTTTTTTATTTGTTTAGTAAGAGTGGTGGTTTTAATAAAGGTATACAAGGCGTTATTTATGATAGGGGGCAATGTGTTCGGCTTTTGACTCGAACTCTTTTATGGAGGCTATCTTACCGCAGGTGCTGAATTCGATAATGGATACACCGTTGAATGAATGAATTACGTCGCCTTGCTGTTCTTTGAAAAACCATTCGGCAATGGTGGCGTTTTCTGCATGGATAAATTGCTTTATTGTCCATTCCAGCACCTTTTGTTTTTTTAGCATGTCGTCAATCCATAAATGTATTTCGGATAGGCAAAAATATTCGGGGCCATAGCACTCGCTGTAGTATATGTTTTCTTCAAATAAGGTGGTTAGGTTTGAAAAATCGCGGGTAACCCACATATTAAAGTAGTTTGTGATTGTTAGTTCTTTTTCGATGTTTGTCATGTGAGGGGTTCCTTTTTTTGATAAGACATGGTGGATATGGGCAAGGGGGAGGCTGTATTATTTTTTTAGCAGTATGTGGTGAAAATAGGCGATGTTTATAAATTCTGGCAGTTCCAAAAGGCGGTGCTCCAGCGCGAACATCTCATCAAACCAGCCTTCGCTGTTTTGTGCGTTGGCACTATGCAAGCTGGCGAGCGCCCGTATGCCGTAGGTTTTCTCGGTGGTTAAAGTGTGGTTTGTAAGGCGCAGTAAATCGTCAGCAGTGTAATATTTAATATTGCCGAAGGCGCTTGAGTATGAAAAGCCACCGTCTAAAAGATTGTGGGCATCTGCTATGTTGTGCTCTTGCACAGCCGCCTGAATTATGCGACCAGTTTTGTTGTGTTTTACTATTGAGAGGGTGCCGCCTTTTTTTAGTACACGCATAAGCTCTGATAAAATAGATTCGGGGTTTTCTACAAACTCCAGCACCAAGTGGCAGGTGATAAAATCGAATGTTTCGCCGGGCATGGCGCAAACCGCAGAGATATCGCCACACAGCTGGGTGTAGTTGTTGCGGGGGGTGTGGTTTGCGCTTTGGGCAATCATGGTTTGGTTGATTTCCAAAGCGGTGACGGTGTTGTTTTTTGCTAGAAAATTGGAGGTGAAGGCAAAGCCGCTACCGAAATCTAAGATGGTTTTACCTTTTACGTATTCTAGCTGTCGCCATAAGGTTTTGTAAAAAATATTACCGAGGGGTGAGGTGGTGTAGTTGTAATATAGTTGCATATCGTGGTTCATATATGGGCCTCCGAGTGGTTGGGGGTAGGGTAGCATAAAAGTGTGGTATGGTGCGACAATTATAACATAAATGCTTGCTGCCTTACAAAAGGCTTTGCTGCCGATAGAAAATTCATCCATTTGTTAGAAAACGGGCTTGGAGTATATTAGTTTGGCTACGAGAGCAGACAAGGCAGAAGGGCAGGAGAGCGGGAGTATATTTTTTTGTGGTAGACACTGGCGTAGGTGCGGATATGTGGTATAATATGAAAAGCGTGTACTATTACTGAGGTAAGAAAAAGGAGGAAATATAATGTTGGAAACAATTCTTATTGAGAAAAAAGGCCCTATTGCGGTGATTACCATAAATAGGCCGGATATGGGCAACGCCTTTGCACCTGATATGTATGCCAAAATGACACAGATTATGAAGGACATGGACAAAGATGACGAGGTGCGTGCAATTGTTATTACAGGCGCAGGCAGGTTTTTCTCGGCCGGTGGAGATATTGTAGCGTTCCGCCAGGCTATTGAAGATGAAACATATATTCCGGAAAACATGGCTTACGCAACCGGCGTTATGGCAAAGGCTGTTAGAGAGTGTGGAAAGCCTGTTATTGCAATGATTAACGGCGCGGCCGCTGGCGCTGGCGCTTCGCTGGCGCTGGCTTGCGATTTTAGGGTTATGGAAGCAAAGGCAAAGATTGTTATGAGCTTTATTAACATGGCTTTGTGTGGCGACAGCAGCGGCATGCTGATGATGCACTCGTATGTTGGCTTGGCACGTACCACCGAGTGGATGGCGCTGGCCACACCGCTAGATGGCGTTACCTGCAAAGAGCACGGCCTTGCAAACCGTTTGGCCGACGAGGGCTGCCTTGAAGAAGAGACAATGAAGCTGGCAGAAACACTGGCGGCAATACCTACTAAAACATTTGCTTATCAGAAAAAACTTTACCTAGACCATATTTTGGCAAACCAGGAAGAGTTTATTAAGTCTGAGGCAAAGTATATGCACATAAACAGTATGTCGGCTGACCATAAAGAGGCTGTGGATGCATTTTTGGAGAAGCGCAAACCCAATTTTACCGGCAAATAAGCCTTGTGTGTAAGCAAAACAACAGCATATTGCAGTGTTGATTTTGCAAATGGAATGGTTTTTATAAAAAAATGTTGCATTTAAGAGCAATTGATGATATGATAATTGTTGCTGTTAGCAATGAAATAAGGAGGTGGAATGATGCCGAATATCAAAAGCCAGAAAGACCGCGTGCGTCTCACCGAGAAACAGACAGCACGTAATAAAGCGGCCAAAAGTGCACTGCGCACAACGGTGAAAAAGGCAAACGCCTCCATTGTAGCGAACGCCGATAACAAGGCCGAGGCAGTAAAGGCAGCGTCTGTAGCGCTTGAAAAAGCCGCAGGTAAAGGCCTTGTGCACAAAAACACGGCAAGCCGCAAAATAAGCCGCATGGCTAAGAAAGCTGCTGCCACAGCAAAAGAATAATTAATAAAAAAGACGCCTTTCGGCGTCTTTTTTATTTTGTGGATTTTTATAAGTTTTGTTTAGAAGCGCAGTAGCTGGCCATGGAGTGGCCAGGCTCGAAAGTGAGCTCGCGCCCAAACCAGACGGGGGCGGTAAAGCTGGTTGCTTCTTGCTCGCTTGCAAACTCTATCTCGGCGTAGAAAAACGAGGTGGGCTCGCCTTCGTCTACAAGGCTACACTCGGCTACTTCGCCGCCGCTTAGCTGATAGTAGCGCAGGCGTTTTTTAGCTGTGGGGGCTATTAGCAGGGTGCTTAGTGTTTGGTATTGCTGTGCGGTAAGCGGGGTTTCTACCTCGGTGCGGCTGAGTTTGCCGGGGCCTTTGATGGTGAGCACATATTCGCCTATGTGAGGTGGAGAGGCGCCTGTTTGCAGGTAGCGGCGTATGCGCACGGTGGAGGGGGTAAAGCAAAGGTAGCCTTGTTCGGTGATGACTTCGTCTATGGGGGTAAGATTTGGCCAGGCGGAAAGCTGCCACTTGCGTTCTATCTCCACGTGGGATTCGGTGGGGGTGTTTGCAGGGTTCATGGGTTTCTCCTAGTTGCGGGGTTAAGGGGTGAAATGTTAAGGCTTATTTCACCATGGCCTATGGTGTGCAGTGTGCCGTCGCTTGTTTTTATAACAAGCTGTGCTTCGTGGTTTATGCTGGTGGCGATGCCGCATATCGGAGGGGTGGTGGAGGCACACACCTGCTTGCCCAGCACAATGCTACGGCTACGGTATTCTTCTAAAAAGGTATTGTTTGGAAGGGCGCTAAAGATAGACATAAGCTGCGAGTGGGTTTCGGCCACAAGTTGTGCGGCGGTGGCAGGTGGGACCGAATTTGGGAAGAGCGAGCCTGCGATATCTGCAAGCTCTTTTGGAAAATTGGTGGTGGTGTAGTTTAGGCCGATGCCGACAATAATGGCGGCGGATGTGCCGCTATGTACTGTTTCTACCAGTATGCCGCAACATTTTTTGTTTTGGAAGAAAAGATCGTTTACCCATTTGATGCAGAGCTCTATGCTACAAAGTTTGGTTACGGCTCTGCACACCGCAACGGCCGCCGCCGCTGTGACAAGGCCCGCGGCAGGGAGCTGCAGGGGTGGGTGAAGGATTGTGCTGAAGTATATGCCGCCCAGCGGGCTTGCAAAAGAGCGCCCCTGCCTGCCGCGGCCGGCGGTTTGCAGCTGGGTGGCAATAAGAGCGCCGTGTGGCGCGCCTTGCAAGGCCCATGCTTTGGCGTCGGTGTTGGTGGAGGCGGTTTGGGGCGGGGTTTGTAGAGGGGTGTTTGGCAGCAGCGACTGCAAAGATGTTGAGAAGGTTTCAGGGTTCAATATAGGTGGCCTCGCTGTGTGTTTTTTGTTAGGTGGATTGGTTATGTAATACCAAAAAGGCGTTTGCCGTTTTCGAGGGTTAGTTGCAGCAGGTCTTGCGTTGTGGTACCGCGGACGGCGGCAATTTTTTCAGCGATGTGAATAATCATAGCGCTGTTGCTTTGCTTGCCGCGCAGAGGCTCTGGGGCCATGTAGGGGCAGTCGGTTTCGAGCAGTAGGTATTCGCTGGGGACCGCGGCTGCTGCGGCCAGCGGACGCTGTGCGTTTTTGAAGGTGACAACGCCGGGAAAGCTAATGTAAAGCCCTTGGCGACACAGCCACGCTACGTCGTCGGCAGAGCCTGAATAGGTGTGCAGAACGCCTTTAGGTTTGTATTTTTTTAAAAGGGCGTATGTTTCGGCGTGGGCTTCGCGGTCGTGGATTACAAGGGGCATATCCAGCTCGAGCGATGTGCGTATGGAGTGTTCGAACAGCTCAAGCTGTGCGTCTTTGGGTACAGGCCAGTGGTGGTCTAGCCCAACCTCGCCTACCGCCACCACCTTTGGGTGGGAGTATAGCGGGGCGATGGCGTCCATTTCGGCGCGCCAGTTGCCTTTGAATTTCAGGGTTGTGGAGGAGCGCTCTTCAATAAGGCTTTGGGGGTGGATGCCTGCGGCGGCATAGATATAATCGTACCTTTCGGCAAGGGCGATGCTTTGCAGGCTGGTGGCGTGGTCTGTGCCGCAGTCCAGCACCAGCGCAACGCCTTTTGAGGGCAGGGATTGTAGTAGTTCCTCGCGATTTTTGTTGAAGGATTTTGAGGTGTAGTGGGTGTGGGTGTCGAAGATGTTGCGTGTCATAAGAGGGCCTCCGTGAAAGCTGATGTAGAGTTTGTGGTGGCATGGCAAATTGTGTGCCCTTAGGTAGTTTGAATATATACAAATAGTATACATTTTAAGCGATTATACTTTTAGATTTAAGTTTGCAACAGAGCCTCGATGTTTTGAAGAAAGGCTCTTGTTTCAGCGTCTGTTTTTAGGCCTACAACAACAATGCCGCTATCGGTTTCTATAATAACAGAGCTGTCGGCGGCGGCATAGGCATACAAAATATAGTTGCCAAACTCGTCGTTGTGAAAGTTGCCTCCGTAGTGAACAAAGCTACCAACGCCGCTGGTTCTGCGGCCGACATTTAAGGTTTCGCTATAGGTTACAGAGTGGATTTCTGATGTACGGATAGTATAATTGACCCAAAAAGTAGCGCTTAGTATAATTTCGTCGTTGGTAATTTCTGCGCCTATATCGCCTGTGAAAAGCATAAAGCCGACAAAGGTGGCAATTGCTACGATGAAAACAACTGCGAAGATGAGGACCGCGCGGGAGCGCTTTTTTTGGTTTGAGCTTTGGGGCGGGGGAGGGGCCTGCTCGTGAGGTTTTGTTTTTGCATAGGTGTTTGATAAAACAATAATGCATATAACATCGGCTAAAAAAATCACACCTAAAATAACATAACCCCAAGTGGGCAGGGGCAGAGCATATACGAACAGCAATAGCGAGAGCACGCCTGTGCCGACGCCCATTACACGGGTTAAGCGTTTAAGGTTGTACTGTTGTTTTTGGGCGGGGGTGGCGGTATTGTATCCGCTAATTAAAAAAGCACCTTTGCCGTTAAGAAAAACAATGCTTAGCACTAAAAATATGGTGGCGATGGCAAAAATAATAATCATGGCGGCTCCTTTGCAGGTTGTTTGCAGTAGGGGGTGCTATGAAAGAATTTTACCACGCACCCGTACAGTTTGTAAATAAAACAGCGACATATCAAGGCGTGGGTAGCCGTGATGTGTCGCTGTTTTTGATGATTTTACAGGTGGGGGTTATCGAATTCGGCTACCCGGGGTGGTGTTATCGGGCAGGAAGATTACCTCGGCCTTGCCGTCTTGGCTATCGGCCGCAAGCAGCATTCCCTCGCTTACAATGCCACGCATTTTGGCGGGGGCGAGGTTTGCCACAAGCACAACCTTTTTGCCAACGAGCGCTTCTGGCGAGTACCACTGTGCAATGCCGCTTACTATGGTGCGCTGTTTTTGGCCGTCGTTCACCGTGAGTTTTAGTAGTTTGTCGGCTTTTTCTACCTTTTCACAGGCGATGACCTCGGCGGCGCAAAGGTGGGTGGCCATAAAGTCGTTGTAGGTGATTTGGGTGGTGTCTGCTGTGGATTCGGCAGATTTTTCGGAGGGTTTGGCAGCTTTGGGCGCAGCCTCTTTTTCGGGGGATGGCGACTGTGGGGTTTCAAGCTCTGCCAGCAGGGCGGCGGTATCCAGCCGGGCAAACAGCGGCTCTGGGTTTTGGGGCGCGAAATTGTAGCCGGTGTTAAAATTAGCTATGCTATCCAGCGTTTGGCTCTCTAGAGGGCAGCTGAGCTGTGTGAAGATTTGCTGAGATGTGGCGGGCAAAAATGGGGCGAGAAGCACACCTAAAAAGCGGATTGTCTCCAGAAGGTTTGCCAGTACGGCCGCAAGGCGAGCGGGCTCGGCCTCGTTTTTGCCAAGCACCCACGGCTCGGTTTCGTCTATATATTTGTTGGCACGTTTTGCAAGGCTAAGTACCGCTTCGAGCGAGTCGGCACAGCGGAAGGCTTCCAGTTTTTCTATCATGGTATCACGCGCTGTGGCAGCGGCGGTAATGAGTTCTGCGTCCAGCGCGTCTGCTGCGCGCTCTTTAGGCAGGGTGCCGCCGAAGTAGCGCTGGGTCATTGAGATTGTGCGGTTTACAAGGTTGCCTAAAGTATTAGCGAGGTCGGCATTGTAGCGCTCGAACACACGCTCGTAGGTAACCGTGCCGTCGTTGGCGTAGGGCATCTCGGCCAGCAGATAGTAACGCACGCCGTCTACGCCTATAGTTTTGG
This sequence comes from uncultured Oscillospiraceae bacterium, assembly GCA_964369525.1. Lineage (GTDB taxonomy): Bacteria > Bacillota > Clostridia > Oscillospirales > Ruminococcaceae > JAAYCI01. The sequence continues at coordinate 63,620 of CAYJEW010000005.1, forward strand.
CAAGCTCGTCGGCATAGATAACATTACCGCGGCTTTTGCTCATTTTGTCTTCGCCGCTTAGCAGCCATGGGTGGCCAAAGATGCTCTTGGGTAGCTCTTGCTCAAGCGCCATAAGCAAAATTGGCCAGTAGATGGTGTGAAAACGCAGGATATCTTTGCCGATAACGTGAACATCGGCAGGCCAATATTTTTGGTACATCTCGCTTTGCTGGCCTGGTAGGTAGCCGAGCGCTGTGATGTAGTTAGACAGAGCGTCTATCCACACATAGATAACATGGCCGTCGTCGAACGGTACCGGCACGCCCCATTTGAAGGAGGAACGGGACACGCAAAGGTCCTGTAGGCCGGGTTTTAGGAAGTTGTTTACCATCTCGCGCTTGCGGCTTTCGGGGAAGATGAAATTTGGGTTTTTTTCTATATGCTCTTCAAGGCGGCTTTGGTATTTGGAAAGCTTGAAGAAGTATGCGTCTTCAGAGGCGCGGCGAACCTCGCGGCCGCACTCGGGGCAGTTGCCGTCTACAAGCTGAGAATCGGTGAAAAAGCTTTCGTCGGGCACGCAGTACCAGCCCTCGTACTTGGCTTTGTAAATGTCGCCCTGCTCGTATAGTTTTTGGAAGATTTGCTGCACGCTTTCTTTGTGGTAATCGTCGGTGGTGCGAATGAATTTATCGTAGCTGACGTTTAGCACGTCGCAGATATCTTTTACCTGTGCGGCAACTTTATCTACATAAGCTTTGGGGGCTACGCCTGCGGTTAGGGCGTCTTCCTCTATTTTTTGGCCGTGTTCGTCGGTGCCTGTGAGATAGAACACATCAAAGCCCTGCATGCGCTTTAGGCGCGCGACGGCGTCGGTAAAAACAACCTCGTAGCTGTTGCCGATGTGGGGTTTTTTTGAGGTATAGGCAATTGCCGTTGTAATATAATATTTGTTATTCAAAATAAATCACCTCTAAGTGTTGGATGGGTCGTCTATGAAAAAGCGTTTATACCATACAAGGAAGGTGAACACCGTCCATATTTTGCGGGCGTTTTGGGCTGTGCCGTTATAGTGGGCCTTGAGCAGCTCTGAAAGTTTTTCGGGGTTGAAAAACAGGGCGGCGTAGCTGCTATCAAAATATTCTTTGACAATAAGGTAGTATTTTTCTTCACGCAACCAGTGGCGAATGGGCACGGGGAAGCCTTTTTTTGGGCGGCGTGCCCATTCGTTTGGCAGGGACTTGCCAGCGGCGTGGCGGAAAACAACCTTGTTTTCTTCGCCTTGAATGTTATAGCGAGCGGGAATGCGCTCGGCCAGTTGCATTACCTCTTTGTCTAAAAACGGCACACGTAATTCCAGCGAGTGGGCCATGCACATCTTGTCGGCTTTTAGCAGAATGTCGCCGGGAAGCCAGAGGTGGAGGTCGAGGTACTGTTTTTTTGTTACCTCGGGGCTTTGGGCCACGGAGTTATAGTAGGTGGCGGCCATTTGGAGTGGGGAAGGGCCGCTGCGCCATTCAGGGCGCAGGATATCTACGGCTTCGTCTTCGGGGAAGACGCTGGCCTGGCCGATAAACCAGTTTTCGGGTTTTTCGGCGCTTTTCATTAGGAAATTGCGGCCTTTGAATGAGGGCATTGCTTTTGCAATGCCGCCGAGCATTCGCCGAAGGGGCAGTGGCAGTTTTTTGAAGCGTGCCATTGCCGGAGTGTCGGCATAAAGCTCGTAGCCGCCAAAGATTTCGTCGGCACCCTCGCCGCTAAGCACCACCGTGACGTGCTGGCGCGCAAGCTTTGCTAAAAACCAAAGCGGAACGCTTGAGGGGTTTGACTGCGGCTGGTCCATATGGTATTGGATATCGGAAAAAGCGGCAAAGCATTCGTCGGCAGTAAGTAGGCTGCGGAAGTTTTTGATGTTTAGCATCTCGCTCAGCTCTGCGGCGTGGTTTGTTTCGTTAAATTTGTGTTGCTCAAAGCCTACCGAAAAGCTGTTTTCGGGGTTTAGGCAGGCGGTGATGTAGCTGGAGTCTACCCCGCCGGACAAAAAGCTGCCTACCGGTACATCGCTGATGCGGTGGGCTTGTACGCTTTCGTGAACGGCGGTATCTATAAGCTCGGAGCACTGATCAAAGCTTAAGTTTTCTTCTGGCTCAAACGCGACGTCGTAATATTGGGTTTTTTGCATCTCGCCGTTTTGCCACACAGCATAGTGGCCCTGCGGAAGGCTGTAAACACCTTTGAAAAATGTTTCATCGCCTGCGGCGTACTGAAACGAAAGATAAGGGCGAAGGGCGGAGGGGTTTACCTCTTTTTTGAACTCGGGATAGTCTAAAAAGCTTTTTATCTCGCTACCGAAAAGCAGGCTACCGTTTGCCAAAGGCGCGTAGTAAAGCGGCTTTATACCAAAGGGGTCGCGCGCAAAAAGCAGGGTGTTTGTGGTTTTGTTCCATGCGGCAAAGCTGAACATGCCGCGAAGTTTTTCTACAAGTGCTGTGCCCCATTCTTCAAAGCCGTGCACAATTACCTCTGTGTCGGTATTGCTATGGAAGGTGTGGCCTTTGGCAAGCAGTTGCTCGCGTAGTGGCATAAAGTTGTATATTTCGCCGTTGAATACAACCACAACGTTGCCGTCTTCGTTGTGCATGGGCTGAGCGCCTGCCGCCGAAAGGTCTAAGATGGAAAGGCGGCGAAAGCCCAGCGCAAG
>CAYJEW010000006.1:0-3818 GCA_964369525.1 uncultured Oscillospiraceae bacterium
TTTTACCTTTTGGGTCAAAGTCGCTACCGCCTTTGCCGCCGCCCATGGGCAGTGTGGTAAGGCTGTTTTTAAATACCTGCTCAAAGCCTAAAAACTTAATAACACTTGCGTTTACCGTTGGGTGCAACCTAAGGCCGCCCTTGTATGGGCCAATGGCCGAGTTAAACTGCACGCGGTAGCCACGGTTTACCTGCACACGGCCGGCGTCGTCTACCCACGATACCCTAAATTGAATAAAACGCTCCGGCTCTACAATACGCTCCAGTATGCCGTGTTTTTCAATGTTTGCGTCCTGCTGAACTACAGGCTCAAGGCTTTCTAGTACCTCGCGCATGGCTTGCAAAAACTCTGCTTCGCCTGCGTTGCGCTGCTCTGCCGCAGCGTAAACACGGTTTACATAATCTGTTTTAAACATTTCACTACCCCCCAATAGTATCGCACAGCTGCACAAAAGGCGATTGTGTGCGTTGGCTGCGCACAAAACTTGAAATTTGCACACAGCAATAAAACAATTATATAAGAAACAAAGCAGGAATGCAATTTATTTATTCATTTAACGCATGTTTTGTAACAGCGTACAAAAAAGCAGTGAAAACCAGCTAAAATATTGGCAGAGCGCTTGTATTTGAGCAATATTTGACCTGCGGTGGCCGCCCGATGTATAATAACAAAGCAAGCAAACCATGGGGTAGCGCTGCGGCGGTAATGCGCCGTGGTGAGGAAAGTCCGGGCTTCGCAAGGGAATGGTAGCTGCTAACGGCAGCCGGGGGCAACCCTAGGGCTAGTGCAACAGAAATAAACCGCCACCAATTTGGTGGTAAGGATGGAAAGGCGAGGTAAGAGCTCACCGGCGCACTGGTAACTTTGCGCGTCAATGTAAACCCTACCAGAAGCAACACCCATATGTGGCATATAGCGTACCCTGCGCGCCACGGAGGTGGCAAGGCCGCAAGGCTCGAGCTGTGCGGCAACGCACAGCCAAGATAGATTACCCCTTAATACAGAACCCGGCTTATGGTTTGGTTGTAATTTGTATGCATCTGCGCATACTATGTGCGAGCCCCCGTATCTTAAAAAGATACGGGGGTATTGTTTTGTTATAAAAAAGAGGGCTTATTTTATGTGGGTTAGTAGCTGAGACACCTCTTTGCGTTTTGGTGCGGCAGGGGCCTCGCTTGCATATCCCATGCAGACCAATGCGGCAACTTTTTGATTTTCGGCTAAGTTTAAATAATCTAATATGGGCGTCTCGTCAAAATATCCAAGAATTACGGTTGCTATGCCTTTGTTGTAGGCCGACAAACACAGCGTTTGGGTTGCAATACCCGCATCAAACATTTCAAAGCCGTCGCCTTTAGGGGTAGAGAATGTGCCGTCCCTCTCAAACCCGGCACGTCCTGCAATATAAGTAACAAGCATAAGGCCGCTACAGCCTTTTATGTTGTTTTCGTTGCCTTTAAAACCCAGGGTCATTTCTTCGGCAATTTTGCTTATCATCTCTTTGTTTTCAATATAGGTATAACGTGGTACTTGTGTGTTTTTCCAAGATGGGGAATACGAAGCTTCTTCAATAATTTCCTCAATAATCGTGTAAGGAATGGTATCTTCTTTGAATTTTCGCACGCTTCTTCTTTCTTTAACAACTTTTGAAAAATCCATGGGTACTCTCCATTCTTTTTTATTGTTATAATAGTGGAATTATAAATCGGCAAAATATAAAAACGGTGATATGTTAGTTGCCGTAACGTAATGTAATTTGATGCTATACCAAAACTTTCTACGCGCGCTTTTTAAGCTCGTGGGCAAGTGCGGGGTTGTTAAGCTTTTCAAACATTGCGGCCAAAGCGTTCCACACATCGGGGCTGTTTGTGCCGTACTGCAACAGCCGAAGGTAGCAGGCATATGCACTGTGGTAGCGCTCGGCCGCACTCAAAGCTTCGGCCGCCTGCAAAAATACCTCTTGATAGCCGTGGGGCGCTAGCCAGTCGACTGTTTTGGTGTCGGCAAAAAAATCTTTAACAGATAGCTTGGTAAGTGTGGCACGCTGTTTTTTTGTGTCTTGTGGAGGTAGGGCAGAGGTATTTATAATGTCATAGCATTCAATATACTCCTCGTGCACTGCACTGTAGCGGTACAGCAGGCTTTCTGCGGCGGTTGCGCTTGAGCTATCGACGGCGTTGTGGGCAATGGCCTGTAAAAGCGCAAACGCCTGCTCATATCCGCCGCTTGCCAGTATACTGGCGTGTATGCGCGCAGCAGCCTCTTCGTACCTCTCGGCCATCAGCTCACACTCAGCAAGGCAAAGCATGCTGTCCCGCTCGCCATCCGCAGGTTGATACACCGCGTCGTGCAGTAGTTCGGTATATAGCCCTGCATCCATGTAGTAGCGGCACTGCGCTTCAAAGCTGTGTTGAGCCGTGTTTGCAAAGCAGCTAAGCAGGTGGTTTGCCTGCTTGCGCCCTTTGGCAAATGCCACATGCCCATAGCACCGATGTAGCAGTGAATGTTTAAACTGCTTTGGCAGCGTGCCGCCAAAATAACGCTCTAATATAGGCAACCACTCGCCAAGCGCAGAGCGATATTTTTGTATCAGCGCGGCATCATCTGCACACACAATAGCTAAAAACATCAGCTCGGCAACATCTTCTGCGGCGGTGGTGTCCTTGGCCTGCCAAGCGGCTTCTGCCGCCTGTTGCGGTTTGCCTATAACTATCATAAGGTACCAAAACTCGCTTTTGGTGGCAGCGCCTTCATCCAACAGTTTTTTCATAAAGTAGGCATAAAGGTCGGTTGCGCCTTCGTGGTGCAGGCAGGCCACAAGCTCTGAAAGAACACCCGCCTGCGTAAGCGGCAGCAGCGAGTCTAAAAACATTACAATGTCTTGCAAGGCAAGCCCCTGCACACAGCGTAAAAGCAAAGGTAGTGCAGGGCGTAGCAGTGCGCCGCCGCTTAGATGCAGTGCGGCCGACACATAGTCAAATGAAACCTCGCGCAATCTGCGGCGCCATGCCGCAGTGGCCATGGCAAGGTACAGCTCTGCCGCAGCCTGTATGTAGCTTTCCATGTGCAGGGTTTGGCCATCACGCATGATTTCAGCCTTGGATATAGCCGCCTCGAAATCCACAAGCAGGCTGTGCTCGTCATATTGAAGGTGCAACCGATAGTAAAGCTCTATTATGTGGGCAGAGGGGTGCGCCGCCAGCAGTGTTTGCGCATTGTCCACAACAGAGCTGTATACCTGCGCTCGGCTAAATCGGCGGCGCTGGGCTGTAGCTAGGCGTATGGCACGATAGATAAAATCTACCGCCAGCGTTTGATAGACAGACAAAAAATGGCGCAGTGCTTTTTGGTGTGCCAAAAGCCACGCAAGGCTGTCTGCTGCGGTGCCAGGCTCGCCAAGGGCATCGCACTCGCGCATTAGGTAGTAATGGTGCAGAGCTTTTTCATTTTCAGGCATATCGGCTTCAAGCGCTATCTGCAAAAGCGCTTGGTTGCGCCGTAGTTTTGCGGGGGTGTTTTGCACGCCGTAGCCGGTGTGAACAATATTAAGCCCCGAGGCGGGCTTGTGCACAAGTTCCTTTTGGTTGCGAGCTGCTGCCTGCTCGTGTATTATGCCGTTAAACTCCACGGCGCCCAGCCCACGCAGTATGCGTTTTTCGCTGTCTATAGATATAACTGCGGCTGTGGCGGGGTCTTTGTTTGTGCGCTGAACATCCAGCGCAAGAAGCTCTTTTTCGGCAAACTGTTGCTCAATATATGCGCGCTCGGCTTTGCCTAGCGGCGGCTCAAACGCTTCGTCTGCATCTAAAAATATCACC
>CAYJEW010000006.1:3828-10368 GCA_964369525.1 uncultured Oscillospiraceae bacterium
ACGTCGCCGCCAGCCTGCTCAAGCGCAAAGTTGCGTGCAGCCGCAAAGCTGTTGTTCCAGCTATAGTGCAAAACGGTAGCGCCTAAAGCCTCTGCGACACTTTCGGTGTTGTCGGTACTGCCGGTGTCCACCACCAAAAGCTCGTCTGCAGCGTCTTTAACGCTTTGGATGCTGGCGCCAATATTTTGTTGTTCATTTTTCACAATCCAAAGGGCGGTAAGTTTCATCTGCACACCTCGCTTGGTCGTTTTAGGGGATAATGCTTAAGCTTTATAATATAATGAATGCCGATAATAGCGCATAAATTGCAATAAAAATGATATATAAGGCAGATGCTGATGTACTGTTTATTTCAATTGTAATTTCTAGCCACCAGCCCTTTAATTATAAAGCTGCAGCGGCAATAATGCAACAAACATAAATAGTAAAAGCCCCCGCGCAAAAGCGCGAGGGCAGTGTGCACGGGGGCTTCTTGCTGCGAAGCAAAATCCAAGAGGGCCCTTGGCTACAGCCTAGGCAGCAAAGCTATAAGCGTGAGGTAAAACCTCATAACTTAGCGTAAGCCTTAGCCCAGTAGCTGCAGCACCTGCTGCGGTTGCATGTTGGCCTGAGCCAGCATGGATTGTGCGGCTTGCGCCAACACGTTGTTCTTTGTGAAGTCCATCATCTCTTCTGCCATATCAACGTCGCGAATACGGCTCTCAGCGGCTGTCATGTTCTCAGTAGTTACGCCAAGGTTGTTGATGGTGTGCTCAAGGCGGTTTTGCAGTGCGCCCAGGTTACCGCGGTTTACCGATACTTTTTCAATAGCGGCGTTTACGCTGTCCAGTGCGCGAGCTGCGCTCTCTTGGCTAGCCATCGAGATGTTAGCAATACCAAGGCCCGAGGCGCTCATGTCGTCAACGCTTACAGTGATTTTCTGGAAGTCGTCGGCTGTGTCGCCTACCTGCATGGTAAGACCGTTGCCCATTTCGGGTGCACCAACGGTAACGCCCACAGTGCCGTCGGCCTTGAATGCCAGGCCTGTTTTTTGGTTGATCTCAGCGGCAATGTTCTCAAGGTCGGCTTCACCAACACCTGCTGTGGCATCAATGGAGATGATGTTAACACCGGTGTTTTCAAGACGAGCAAAGTTATCGGTGTAGTTTGCGTCTTGCTCCAGCAGCACAAACTCTTGGCCGTCCACTGTAAATGTGGCAAACTCTTCGTTTGTAGTGCCGCCTGTTGCGGTGTACACAAAGGCTTGGAAGCTGTCGGCAAGAATGGTAGACTCTGCATCGCTCGGTGCGGTGTCTTGAGTAGCTGTAAGGTCTGTTTCCAGCACGTCATTGAAGTAGTTGGTCATGCTACCGATTTTAGGTGCGTCCACGCCGGCCTCGCGGTTGGTAAGCGAGATAACGCCGGTGTCGTCGGCTTTAATGATAAAGTCGTTAGCAAGGCTGGAGTTTTTGAACTGGTCTTCCAAAGCGGATGCCAAATCTGCGGCAGAGATGGTGCTTGTGCCCGGTGTGGTGGTTGTGTCCAGTTTGTAAGCTGTGCTGTCCACGTCGTTAGCAATAAGGCTGCTTTTGTCTTCGCTAACAGTCAGTGTAACAGTGTAGCTGTCGCCCTTGTCGGTGGTAATGGTGTAGTCCATTGTATCACCGGCCTCAAGGTCTGCGTAGTTGGCCACGTCCACTGCAGCAAAGCTATAAACGCCTGCTGTTGCGGGGGTTTCGGTAACTTTAACGCCCTGAACGCTCACATCGCGAGGCTCTTTAGCGCTAAGGCTGCCGTCCAGTAGCTGGATGCCGTTGAAGTTGGTAGCTTGGGAAATACGGTCAATTTCTTCTTTCAAAGCGGTGGTCTCTGCTTCGATTTTTTGGCGGTCAGATGCTTGGATGGTGCCGTTGGCGCTTTGTGTTGCAAGCTCTACCATACGGTTTAGCATGCTGTGCACCTCGGCCAGTGCGCCCTCAGCAGTTTGAATCAGGCTTGCGCCGTCTTCTGCATTGGCAATTGCGCGGTCAAGACCGGTAATTTGCGCACGCATCTTTTCGGAAATCGCTAGGCCGGCTGCGTCGTCAGCAGCGCGGTTGATACGATAGCCGGACGATAGTTTCTCAAGGTTTTTGCCCAGGTTAGAGTTATTAACTCCGAGCTGACGGTGAGAGTTGATCGCCATAATGTTGTGTTGGATAATCATGTGTAATCCTCCCTAATTTCTTACAAGAACATCCTGTCCTTGCTTTGGTGGTGTTGCCCGAATGGCAACACTCTTTATATGTTTGCCAGGACACAAGCGGGCCCTGCCTACACCCTGGTTAACACCAAATTCGGAGAATTATAGTACGGCACGTACTATAAAGCATAAGGGCACTTTATAGCCACGCATGTTACGGGCTTGCGGGGTTTATGCTGCAAGCTCGGCACGGCGGGCTATAATAGCCCAATTGCCGCGTTTTGTTTGCCTGTGCCGCCCCGTACTTGCTAGAAGTACGGGGCAGTACTTAGGCGGTTGTGATGTGAGTAAAGATGCTATACAGTTGCTTATTGCAGTAGCTGCAATACCTGTTGCGGTTGCATGTTGGCTTGTGCCAGCATGGATTGCGCGGCCTGTGCTAAAACGTTGTTCTTAGTAAAGGCCATCATCTCTTCTGCCATATCCACGTCACGAATGCGGCTTTCGGCGGCTGTCATGTTCTCGGTGGTAACGCCAAGGTTGTTTATGGTGTGTTCCAGGCGGTTTTGAAGTGCGCCCAGGTTACCGCGGTTTACCGATACTTTTTCAATAGCGGCATTTACGCTGTCCAGTGCGCGAGAAGAACTTTCTTGGCTGGCCATGGATATGTTGGAAATGCCAAGGCCTGCAGCGCTCATGTCGTCAACGCTAACGGTAATTTTTTGGAAGTCGTCGGCTGTGTCGCCTACCTGCATGGTAAGGCCGTTGCCCATTTCGGGTGCGCCAATGGTAACGCCCACTGTGCCGTCGGCTTTAAATGCAAGGCCTGTTTTTTGGTTAACTTCTGCAGCTATGTTCTCAAGGTCGGCTGCTGTAAGGCCTGTTGTTGCGGCATCAGCGCTAACGCTGATAATGTTCACACCGCGGTTTTCAAGGCGGGCAAAGTTGTCGGTGTAGTTTGCGTCTTGCGCTAGCAGCACAAACTCTTGGCCGTCCACTGTAAATGTGGCAAACTCTTCGTTTGTGGTGCCGCCTGTTGCACTGTATAGGAATGTTTGCAGGCTGTCGGCAAGAATTGTAGACTCTGTGTCGCTTGGTGCTGTGTCTTGTGTGGCTGCAAGGTCTGCCTCCAATACATGGTTCATGTAGGTGGTCATGCTGCCAATTTTGGGTGCGTCCACGCCGGGCTCGCGGTTGGTAAGCGAAATGTCGGCGCCGTCGGCTTTAATGATAAAGTCGTTAGACAATGTCATGTTTTTAAACTGGTCTTCCAAAGCAGAAGCTAAATCTTCTGCAGAGATGGTGCTTGTGCCCGGTGTTGTTGTGGTGTCTAGCTTGTACTTTGTAGAGCTAGCATCGTTAGCAATAAGGCTGCTTTTGTCGTCGCTAACGGTTAGCTGAACTGTGTAGCTATCGCCTTTGTCGGTAGTAATGGTGTACTCAAGCACGTCGTTGGGCTGTAGGTCTGCGTAGCTGGCAACATCTACTGCGGCAAAGCTGTAAACGCCTGCTGTTGCGGGAGTTTCGGTAACCTTTACGCCCTGCACATTTACATCGCGAGGCTCTTTAGCGCTAAGGCTGCCGTCTAGCAGCTGAATGCCGTTGAAGTTGGTAGCTTGAGATATACGGTCAATCTCGTCCTTCAAAGCGGTGGCTTCTGCTTCGATTTTCTGGCGGTCAGAAGCTTGGATGGTGCCGTTGGCACTTTGTGTAGCAAGCTCTACCATACGGTTTAGCATGCTGTGCACCTCGGCCAGTGCGCCCTCAGCTGTTTGAATAAGGCTGGCACCGTCTTCGGCGTTGGAGATTGCGCGGTCAAGCCCGGTAATTTGGGCACGCATCTTCTCAGATATTGCAAGGCCTGCTGCATCGTCGGCAGCGCGGTTAATGCGATAACCAGAAGATAGCTTCTCAAGGTTTTGGCTGAGGTTTGAGTTGTTAATCCCCAGCTGACGGTGAGAGTTGATCGCCATAATGTTGTGTTGGATAATCATTCTAAAATCCTCCCTAAAATTTGCCGGGACATCCTGTCCCTTTTTTTGTGGCAGCGCCCGTGTGGCGCGGCCTGTCTTGTTTCAGAACTTAAGTGGCGTGTATACTGTTGAATCAGGGCCGATTAACAGTATGTTCCACTGTCCTTCATAAGAGATATCGTCCCCGCAAAAAAAAACTTTACCCTTATGGAGACTTTTTTTAAAATACGCAAATCGCTTGGCTTATATATAATGTAAGAACCGAAAAAACCGCCCAAAATTTACCTCCGCTGCCCGCTTTTGCACACACAGCATGCCACACAGACGTGCATTTGTTGCGAGAGTGCATTGCTGTGTGGTACAATAATATCTAATATATACAGCACCTAGGAGGCAAAATGGCAAACAGCATGACAGGCTTTGGCCGCGCACAGCAGGTATGCAACGGGCGCGAGATTACACTGGAAGTAAAAAGCGTAAATTCGCGTTATTTTGAATATTCTGGGCGGCTGCCCAGAAGCCTTAGCTTTATGGAAGACCCACTAAAAAAAGCGGTTGCGGCAAAGGTGTCTAGAGGCAAGGTGGAGTTGCATTTAAGCGTGTACTCCATAGAGGGCGCAAATGTGCAGATAAGCCCCAACATGGCGGTGGCCCGTGGTTACTACGATGCGCTTTTGGAAATATCTAACGCACTAATGCTGGAAAACGACATAAAAGCCAGCAATTTTATACGCATGCCGGATGTGTTTACCCTAAGCAAAAGCGAGGAAGACCAAGAAGAGCTTAGCAAAGACATACTTATGGTTGCACAAGAGGCGCTACAAGCGTACAACGCAATGCGCCTGCAAGAGGGCGAAAAGCTGGTGCAGGACATAACCGAGCGCCTAAGCCTTATAGAAAATATGCTCTGCGAGGCAGAAGAGGGCAGTGCAGGCCGTGTTCAGCGCTACACCGAAAAGCTGGCCCAGCGCTTGCAGGATATCCTGGCCGACACCAGCATAGACCAAGCCAGAATTCTTACCGAGGCTGCCGTTTTTGCCGACAAAACAGCGGTAGATGAAGAAACGGTGCGTCTGCGCAGCCATATAGAGCAGTTCCGCAGTATTATATCGCAGCAGGGGCAGGTAGGCCGCAAGCTGGACTTTCTTACGCAAGAGATAAACCGAGAGATAAATACCATAGGCAGCAAATGCCAAGAACTGGACATTACCCGAATTGTGGTAGACATGAAAGCTGAGCTGGAAAAAATTCGTGAGCAGATTCAAAATTTGGAATAGTAATAAGTAATAGGGCGGTGCGCTGTGAAACTTATAAATATAGGCTTTGGCAACATGGTAAGCGCAGGGCGGCTTATTGCTATTGTTAGCCCCGAGTCGGCGCCGATTAAACGGGTAATTACCGAGGCAAGAGCTAGAGGAATGCTAATAGACGCCACCTACGGCAGGCGCACTCGCGCTGTGCTTGTGTGCGATTCAGACCATGTAATTTTAAGTGCGGTGCAGCCCGAAACGGTTGCAGGGCGCCTTGCAGATGCATCGCCCGAAAATTCCGCAGAATACGGGGTAGCAGATGAAGAATGAGCAGTATCTTTTGGTGGTAAGTGGGCCGTCGGGCATTGGCAAAGACACGGTGGTTAACGATATGCTAAGTCGCTATAAGGGAATAGAGCGCGCCGTTAGCGCAACCACCCGCCCACCCAGAGACTATGAAATAGATGGCCAGCACTACTTTTTTCTTTCAAAGCAAGAGTTTGAAACAAGGGTAGAGGCAGGCGATTTTGTAGAGCATGCGTCCTACGCAGGCTACTACTACGGCACGCTCAAAAGCGAGGTGGAGCGCCGCATTGCTAAAAAGATAACCTGCGTTTTGGTTATTGAGGTAACAGGCGCAGGCAATATTAAACAGATGTACCCCAACTGCACCACCGTGTTTATCTCTGCCCCAAGCGAGCAAGAGCACGAGCGCCGCCTGCGTAGCCGCGGCAGCGAAAGCGAAGACGTAATGCGCGAGCGGCTGCGCATAGCCCAGCTGGAAATGCAGCTGGCCAGCCGCTATGACTATGAAATAATAAACGATATTGCGCAAGTTTGCGCCGATGAGCTATACCAAATAATTAAAACCCGCCAAAGTGAGGCATAGTAAATGACCCAAGAGCCCGAAAAAACGGTTGTTGCGCAGGTGGCTGTGGCCGACGCCACAATGTACTACGACAAAGCATACAGCTACAATGTGCCCGCTTGGATGCAGGGGCATATTTTTGTTGGCAGTATGGTTTTGGTACCGTTTGGGCGGGGCAGTGCTAGGCCACGCATAGGGGTGGTTATAGAGCTGGGGCAGCCGCAGGGAGAGCAAAATCTTAAAGAGATACTGCACGCAGCGCCGCAGCAGGCGGCCTTAAGCGAAGAG
>CAYJEW010000006.1:10378-23363 GCA_964369525.1 uncultured Oscillospiraceae bacterium
AATTGTGCACTACCTAAAAGAGGTTACATTTTGCACATGGTTCGAGGCGGTGCGTGCGGTACTGCCCAGAGGCGCGCAGTATACTATAAAAAAAGAAAACGACGCATGGCGCCTTGCCGCTAAAATGGAAGGCCTGCAAGAGAGGGTGTATCGTGCCGAAAGCCTGCCGCAAGAGCTGCAACTTACAAGCAAACAGCAACAAGTATTAAGCTATCTGCAAAGCTGCGGCGAGTGCTCGGCGCAGCAGATAAAGCAGGGCTGCGGCGCAGGAGATAGCGTAGTAAAAGCTCTTTTAGAAAAAGGCTGTATCTCGGCCCATCGCCGCCACAAGCAGCCAAAAGAAGAGCTGCAACCATCGCAACCACAACAACTTTTTAGCCTAACGCCCGCCCAGCAAGACGTGAGCGAGCGGCTACAGCAGCTTATGCACAGCCCGCAAAAAAAGCCCGCACTGCTGCACGGCATAACCGGTAGCGGCAAAACCGCTGTGTTTATTTCGCTGGTACAGGCGGCGCTGGATATGGGCAAAACAGCGCTTGTGCTAGTGCCGGAAATAGGCCTAACACCGCAGATGGTGCAGGCCATGTGCGAGGTGTTTGGCCAAAAGGTAGCGCTTATGCACAGCGGCTTGTCGAGCGGTCAGCGTATGGCACAATGGCTAAAGGTGCAAAGCGGCCGCACACCCGTTGTGGTGGGCACCCGCAGTGCAATTTTTGCACCGCTTGAGAATATAGGCGTAATTATTATAGACGAAGAGCAGGAACACACCTACCAAAGCGAAAGCGCGCCCAGATATAACGCAATAGACATAGCCCGCCGCAGGGCGGGCCGCCATGGTGCACTGCTACTGCTTGCCAGCGCAACACCAAGTGTGTCAAGCTATTATGCAGCAGAGCAGGGCCGGTATGAACTGCTTGAGCTAAAACAGCGCTATGGCGAGCTACCGCTACCTACCGTTACCATGGTAGACATGGGCGCAGAACTGCTTGCGGGCAATAGCAGTGCGCTCAGCCGCACACTTCAACAACAGATAAACCAAGAGCTTGAAAGCGGAGGGCAGGTAATTTTACTGCTAAACCGCAGGGGCTACCACAGGGTAGGACTGTGCCGAGATTGCGGTAAGGCGGTAAAATGCGAAGAGTGCAGCGTGCCGATGGTGTTTCATAAATACGGCAAAGAATATTTAGAGCAGCAGAGCGAGCCATCGGCGCAAAATGGCTACCTGCTTTGCCATCACTGCGGTATACGCAAAGCGCCTGCGCCAAGCATATGCCCCGAGTGTGGCGCAGACTTAAGATATGCCGGCTACGGCACCCAAAAATTGGAAGATGAGCTGGCCGAGCTTTTACCAAAAGCACGGGTACTGCGCATGGATATGGACACCACCCAGCGTAAAGACGCCCACGCAAACATGCTTAAGCAGTTTGCAAATGGCGAGTACAATGTACTGCTGGGCACACAGATGGTAGCCAAGGGCCTTAATTTTGAGCGGGTACGCCTTGTGGGCGTTATTGGTATAGACTCATTGCTGTTTGCTCAAGGCTATAAAGCATACGAGCATGTGTTTTCGCTGGTAACGCAGGTTGTGGGACGTAGCGGGCGCAAAGGCGCCCCGGGGCAGGCAATTATCCAAACGCTAGACCCACAAAACCCTGTACTCCAGCTGGCCGCAAAACAAGACTACAAGGCGTTTTACCAAGAAGAGCTCAGCTTTAGAAGCCTTGCATTTTATCCGCCGCTGTGTAGCCTTTGCATAGTAGGCTTTGCCGCAAAAGACGAAAAAAATGCGCTGGAGGCGTCGCGTCGCTTTGCCGCTTTGCTGGTGCAGCAGGCCAAACTACAGCAAAACCTTCCGCTACAGGTGTTTGGCCCCTCGCCCATGCAGCTGGCGCAGCTGGCAGGTAGTTTTAGATACAGGCTCACACTAAAATGCGCCAACACCGTAAAATTTAGGCAGTTTATGCGCGAGGTACTGCACAGCTACAATCAAGAAGGCTGGCCGCGCAAGGTAACCGCGTGGGTGGATTTTAACAGCGACGGCTGAGACGCATGAAAACCCACAGAGCTATTAACCGATAAATCTATGCCCAGCTCATGTTATTTTTAGGCAGACTTAGCAGACTCAATAGTAACAAATCACAATCAATACTTGCATATTGCACAACTTTTTAACAATTATATGATATTATCCAAGCGTACATCGCAGTAGGGGGAATATACCATGGCTTTGCGAAACATTTTAAAAGATAACGACCCAACCCTGAAAAAGGTTTGCCGTCCTGTAGAGAAGTTTGACTCACGGCTACAAACACTGCTGGACGACATGGCCGAAACCATGATGGAGGCAAACGGCCTTGGCCTTGCGGGGCCACAGGTGGGGGTGCTAAAGCGTGTGTTTATTATGGCCGAAGAGGCCAGCCTGCCGCCGGAAGACGCAACCGAAGAAGAAGCCGCGGCGTACCAGCCGGTAATTGTAGAGTTTATAAACCCTGAGATATTAAGCCAAGAGGGCAGCGAGGCCGGCTACGAGGGGTGCCTCTCTTTCCCGGGGCAGTACGGTGCTATCAAGCGGCCCACCGCAGTAAAGGTGCGTGCGCAAGACCGCAATGGAGAGTTTTTTGAGTACGAGGCGCAGGGGCTTATGGCACGCTGTGTTTGCCATGAGAACAACCACCTTGAAGGCGTTACCATTAGAGACCTAGCCGAATACTACTACGACCCCGACGTGCCGCACGAGCTAGACGCTACCCTGTATGCAGACGACGAGGACGAATAATGAGAATAGTATTCATGGGTACTCCGCAGATAGCGGCAGATGCACTAAGCGCACTGCTTAGCGCAGGGCACGAAGTGGTGGCGGTGTACACAAGGGAAGATAAACCCCAGGGCCGCAAACAGCTACTGGTGCCATCGCCCGTAAAGCAGCTGGCGCAGGAGCATGGCCTGCCTGTTTTTCAGCCAAAAACCCTGCGCGATTCGCAGGCAGAGCAGCAGCTGGCAGAGCTTGAGCCACAGTTGGTAGTTGTGGTGGCGTACGGCCTGATATTCCCTAAAAATATACTGCAACTACCGCCGCATGGCTGCATAAACCTGCATGTGTCGCTACTGCCAAAGTACAGAGGTGCGGCGCCCATTCAGTGGGCGGTTATCAATGGCGATGCGCAAACAGGCGTGTCTATTATGCAGATGGACGAAGGGGTAGATACAGGGCCTGTTTTGGCCATGCAGTCTGTGGATATAGGCGAAAACACAACATCAGGAGAGCTTTTTGAAACGGTAAGCGAAATAGGCGCAAAACTTTTGGTGCAAACGGTGGCAGACGTTGCTGCAGGTAGCGTAAAGCCACAGCCGCAAAAGGGCGAAGCCAGTAGCGCACCCCAGCTAAATAAGCAGATGGCAGAGCTGAATTTTGACCGTGGCGCCGCCGAGCTACACAACCTTATTCGTGGGTGCAACCCATGGCCTGTTGCATGGTTTATGCATGGCGAACAGCGGGTGCAGGTGCTACAAAGTAGCACAGTACCAGCGCAAGGCGGCGCACCCGGCGAGATTATAGCCACATCGCCCCTTACTATATCCTGCCAAAACGGCGACAAAGCGCTGGTTCTAAGCCATGTGCGCCCGCAGGGCAGCCGCGAGATGCGCGGCGAAGAATGGGCGGCAGGCCGCAGGTTTAAAGCAGGTATGCAGATAGTTTAAATATATACGCAAGGCAATATGCCAACATTGATAGGAGGGCTACACGTTGTTTTTTGATTATACGTATTTTTTGTTTATGATACCTGGCTTGCTCATCTCACTGTGGGCATCGGCCACAGTGAAAAGCACATTTGCAAAGTACCAAAAGGTTAATACGGTAAATGGCCTCACAGGCGCGCAGGCTGCCCGCCGCATATTAGATATGAACGGCCTGCACCATGTGCAGGTGCTAAGGGTAAGCGGCAAGCTTAGCGATAATTTTGACCCACGCAGTAACGTGGTAAACCTAAGCGAGTCCACATACGGCTCTACCAGCGTTGGGGCTGTGGGCGTTGCGGCACACGAGGTAGGGCATGCGGTTCAGCATGCGCAGGGCTATTTCCCCGCAAAACTGCGCAGCGCTATTGTGCCCGCGTGCAACTTTGGCTCTAGTGCCGCACTGCCGCTAATATTCATAGGCCTGTTTTTGAGCATAGCAAACCTCATGTATATAGGCATTGCGCTGTTTTCTCTGGCGGTGCTGTTCCAGCTGGTTACACTACCGGTAGAGTTCAATGCATCTTCCCGTGCCATTGCAACGCTTAACAGCGCAGGCATGGTAACCGAGCAGGAGAGCAAAGGCGTGAAAAAGGTGCTCACCGCCGCCGCCCTCACCTACGTGGCAGCGCTGCTTACCAGTATTTTGCAACTGCTGTACTACCTATCGCTGGCCAACCGCCGCTGATAAATAGCACAATAAAGAATGCCTGCCGCAAAGCAGGTGTTCAGGGTGGCAATAAAGCACCAATTGCATCGTCAAGCTACAAAGTGCCGCAACAGTTACATATCCAGCATATGCGCCTTTGCAGCACTTTTTGTTTCCTTGCACTTGGTACCTTCTTGCCACCCTACAGTTTTTTAAAAAATTAGAATGCCTGCCGCAAAGCAGGTGTTCTTGTTTGTATTGGATAATGTAACATGGGAGACAGAGTGAAAAACAACACAAATGCCAGATACATCGCTGTGAAAGCGCTGGTGCAGATGCACCGCGGCGAATGGGCCAACACCGCGCTCAACACAGCGCTGGCCACGTCTATACTGCAACCGCGCGATAGGGCTTTTGCCGCAGCTGTATTTTTTGGTGCGTCAGAGCGTGCGGCAACGCTGGATTTTTTGCTTCAGCCGCTTATAAAAAAGCCTATAGCAAAGCTGGATGTAGAGGTGCGCGCCATACTTCAGAGCGGCCTTTACCAAGGCTTGTACATGAGCGTGCCACACTCTGCCGCTGTAAACGAAAGCGTACAGCTGGCACGAGCCTTTGGCAAAAGCAGTGCCACAGGGCTGGTAAATGCGGTGCTGCGCCGTGCGTTTTCGGCAGTGCCGCTGCTAGAAGACGGCAAAGGGCCAAACCTTAGCGGCTATAGTTTTAAAAATGAGGCAGAGCGTGTGCAGGTGCAATGGTCTGTAAGTTTGCAGGTGGCCAAAGCGGTAATGCAGGCGCTGCCGCAGCAGTACAACGCTTTTTTTGCCGCGAGTTTTGCAGGGCGCGAGGTGTGTTTGAGGGTAAACACCCTGCGCACCACCCAGCAGCAGCTGGAAGATATGCTTGCACAACAGCAGATAGCAACCCGTGCGGCAAGCCTGCCTAATGCACTCTATGCAACCATGCAAGGCTCTGTGCTAAGCTCACAGCTGTTTCAAGATGGGCTATATCATGTGCAGGGCGAGGCTTCGCAGTATGTATGTGCAAACCTGCAGGCGCAAAGCGGCCACAAGGTGCTAGACATCTGCTCTGCCCCCGGCGGCAAAACCGCCACTATAGCGCAAGATATGGGCGGCGCCCTGGGCGTTACCGCCTGCGATATATCGCCTACCCGCCTTGAAAAGGTGGCCGAAGTGCTACAGCGGCTGGGGCTACAGCAGGCGCAGATTATCTGCGCCGACGCCGCAGAGTATAACCCACAGCTGGTAGGGCAAGACCGTGTGCTGTGCGATGTGCCGTGCAGCAGCCTTGGCGTAATGGCGCAAAAGCCGGATATCCGCTACAATAATGGCGAGCGCTTTGGGGCTTTACCGCAGCTGCAGCTGCAGATACTAAAAAACGCATCTAAATACGTTAAAAAAGGTGGACGTCTTGTCTACTCCACCTGCACAATACGTAGTGAAGAAAACGCACAGGTGGTGGCAGAATTTTTAGCACAAACGCCTGAGTTTAGGCTAAAAGACTTGCCATTTGTGCCGCAGGGTGCGGTACAGCACGAGGGAATGGTTACAATTTTGCCACAGCATACCGGCATGGATGGTTTTTTTATGGCAACAATGGAACATATGTGATATAATAATTATTTAGAAAAAGTAGCCTCGCCCATAGCAAAACAGTGGGCACAGCGAAAGGATAAAAGAACCAAGTGCCGCAAACAACCTTAAAAACCGAAAGCGCCCTAAAGGCCGACATAGCCTCGCTTACTCTAAGCGAGCTACAGCAGCAGCTAAAGCAGATGGGGCAACCGGCATACCGAGCTCTGCAACTGTTTAAGTGGATACACGCACACGGCGCTGAAAGCTTTGAGCATATGAGCAACCTGCCGCAGGCTTTGCGCAGCGAGCTTGCGGCGCAATATACGCTGAATCGCCCGTTTATTACGGCTACTCAACTTAGCAAAGATGGCACAGCAAAGCACCTTATGCAGCTAAAAGACGCCAACTGCATAGAGGCTGTGTGGATGGAGTATAACCACGGCGCAAGCGTGTGCGTGTCCAGTCAGGTGGGCTGCCGTATGGGCTGCGCATTCTGCGCAAGCACGGTAGGCGGAGAAGCAATAACCCCGGGCCTTGTGCGTAACCTTACCGCAGCAGAGATGGCAGGCCAGCTTTACGCAGCGCAAGCGTTTAGCGCACGCAAGGCAAACCACCTTGTGCTAATGGGCATTGGCGAGCCGCTGGATAACTTCGACAACGTAATGGATTTTATATCCATCATTACCGATAAAGAGGGCCAAAATCTCTCAGGGCGAGGCATAAGCCTTTCCACCTGCGGCATTGTGCCGGCCATAAACCGCCTGGCAGAAAAAAACCTACAGCTAACATTATCTGTTAGCCTGCACGCCGCAAACGACCAAACCCGCAATCGTATAATGCCGGTGGGGCGCAGCTGGCCGCTAAACGAGCTTATGGCCGCCTGCACGAACTATCAAAAAACCACAAACCGCCGTATTAGCTACGAATATGCGCTGTTTCGCGATGTGAACGATGGCGAGCAGGACGCACAGCAGCTCGCGCAGCTACTTAAAAGCTCAAAAGGTCACCTTAACATAATAGAGGCAAACCCGGTGCAGGGCAGTGGCCTTGTGCCCACCGGCGCAAAGCAGGTGCAGGCGTTTGCCGCAAGACTAAACAAGCTGGGTTGCTCCACAACGGTGCGCCGCAAACTTGGCGCCGATATACAGGCTGCTTGTGGCCAGCTTCGGGCGCAGGCAGCGCAACACACCCAGTAAAACACATACAAAGCCGAAAGGAGGCTGCTTAGCAAATGAGAATTGCAGGAAAAACCGATATAGGCTATCGCCGCGGTGAAAACCAAGACACATTCCGTGGTGGCGAGATAGACGGCTTTGGCGGCTGGGGCGTTGTGTGCGACGGCATGGGCGGCGGCCAGCATGGGCGGCTTGCCAGCGAGGTTGCAGCAGACTGCATAGAAGAAATGCTTTACCAACAGGTAAAACTGCCGGGCGAGAGCGGCTCTATAGAGCAGATGTTGCAGCAGGCGGTAGACCTTGCAAACAGCGAGGTATACGCCTGTAGCGGCAAGGGCGAAGAGATGATGGGCACCACAGTTGTGGCGGCGATACTGAGCGAAAAAACGCTAAACATCCTCCACGTTGGCGACTCTAGAGCATATATGTTTGAAAACGACACGCTTGTGCAGCTCACGCGAGACCACAGCATGGTGCAAGAGATGGTAGACATGGGCACCATCTCCAGCGAAGAGGCCAGCAACCACCCCGAGCGCAATGTAATAACAAGGGCGCTGGGGGTAGAACAAACGGTGTAAACCACCTTGTCAAAATACGCTGTAAAGCCGGGCGCTGTTATAATGATGTGCACCGATGGTCTAACAGGTATGCTGAGCGACCGCGAGATTGAAAACATTATGAAAAGTAACGATTTTTATAGCCTGCCACACACGCTGGTTAACGCGGCGCTAAAAGCAGGTGGAGACGATAACGTAACAGTGCTTGTAATGCAAAACAATTAATAATACACTTGCGAAAGCCGTGTATTGCCCGCAAATAGGAGGGGTTTTACCGTATGGAATCTTTAATAGGCAAACGCTTGGATGGCCGCTACCTTGTGCATGAGCTTATAGGTGAAGGCGGCATGGCCGACATTTACCGTGGCGAAGATCTTTTGGAAAACCGCATAATTGCCCTTAAAATACTGCGCGAAGAGTTTTACACAAACGAAGAGCTTGTGCGCCGTTTTATGAACGAAAGCAGGGCAATAAGCGTTTTAAACCATGAGTTCATTGTTAAAGTGTACGACGTAAGCGCCAGCGACAAGCTGCACTATATTGCAATGGAACTTATAAGCGGCATTACGCTTAAAGAGTACATAGAGCAACGCGGCGAGCCGCTTACTTATAAAGAAGTGGTGCACTTTATTGCGCAGGTGTCGCGCGCTTTGCAGCATGCCCACGAAAAAGGCATTGTGCACCGAGACATAAAACCCCAAAATATTATGATTTTGGAAGACGGCACCATCAAAGTGATGGACTTTGGCATAGCTCGTCTTGCTCGCAGCGAGATACACACCGCCGAAGAGCAGGCGATAGGCAGTGTGCATTACATAAGCCCGGAGCAAGCCCAAGGCGCACACACCGACGCAAGGGCCGACATTTACAGCCTGGGCATCATGATGTACGAGATGCTAAGCGCTAAACTGCCGTTTGAAGACGAAAATGCCGTGGCAATAGCGGTAAAGCATATATCAGACACGGCCGTGCCGCTGGAACAAATTAACCCTAGCGTGCCTCAGGGCTTGTGCGATATAACCGCCAAGGCCATGAATAAAGACCCAAAGTATCGCTACCAAAGCTCGCTGGAACTATTACGGGATATTGAAGAATTTAAGCGCAATCCATCGATAAAGTTCGAGTACGACTATATGGCCGAGGATGCGCCATCAAAGTATATAGGGCAGGTTATGGGAACCGTGAAAAACACAAGCAACAATGCAGGCACAAGAGCAAAAAGAAACAAAGATAAAGAGCGCAATAAACGTAAACGCAAAATGAGCTTGCTTGTGCCCATCTGCTTGGGCATTACATTGGCTTTTGTGGGCGCAAGTGTGCTATATAGCTTTGATTTACTAAAAAGTAATAATAGCTCGCTTTTTGTAACATACGAAGATATAGAGCTGCCGGACTTTACAGGCATGCACTACGACGAGGTGCTGGCGCTCACATCGCAAGAGCCATACAACAACCTGCGCATCACCCCTGTGGAAGAAAATGCCCCAGATGTGGCGGCAGGCACTGTTATATCGCAAAACCCCACCAGCAATAACGAAAACCGCAAAACCGTAAAGTCCAATCAGGTGGTATACCTCTCAATTAGTGCAGGTGTGCAGGCTGTGGAGATACCCGATGTTTCGGGCATGAGCCGTAGCGATGCTATATTAACCATGCTGGATTTAGGGCTTATGCCATACGCACGTAATGTACAGGCCGAAGATTACCAACCGGGCTACGCAATACGCACCGAGCCCGAAGCCGGCACAATGATTAACAACACCCCCGATTTTGTTGTAACAATCCTAATTGCCGCAAACCAAGAAAATTATTCGCGCACCGTACCCAGCGTAGAGGGGCTTGCCGGTATACAAGAAGCGCAAAGCGTGCTTAGCGCTGTGGGCTTGCAGGTAGGCCAGGTATATGAAGAAGAAAGCAACGAGCCTGTTGGTACAATTCTGCGCCAGTCGCCTGCGGCAGGTAGTGGGGCGTTTGTGGGCTCGGATGTAAACATATACATCTCCAAAGGCCCGCCGCCCGCAGAGCCGGAAGAGGAAACTGCGCCCCCTGTTACAAGTGTGAGCAGCAGCTCAAGCGGCAGCACAAGTACCAGCAGCAGTGCCCCCGCCAGCAGTAGTACCCCTGCCAGCAGCAGTACACCTGCCAGCAGTAGTACGCCGCCTGCCAGCAGTAGCGCACCCCCGCCTGAAAGCAGTACGCCGCCTCCCGAAAGCTCCGGCGGAGGAACCACCCCATAGTGGGCGGCATAAAAGGCCGCATATATAAAGGCGTAGGTGGGTTTTACGATGTTAAAACCGATAATGGCGAGCTAATACAGTGCAAACCACGAGGCATATTTAGAAACCGAGGCATAAAACCGCTTGCAGGCGATCTTGTGGTGCTACAGCA
The DNA here is from genome assembly GCA_964369525.1 of uncultured Oscillospiraceae bacterium. Lineage (GTDB taxonomy): Bacteria > Bacillota > Clostridia > Oscillospirales > Ruminococcaceae > JAAYCI01. Next base: position 20,475 of record CAYJEW010000006.1, read on the forward strand.
AGAGGCAGGCACCATGTTTATAAGCGAGATACTGCCCCGAAAAAATGCCTTAGTGCGCCCGCCTATTGCAAATGTGGACAGGCTTTTTATTGTGGCAAGCACGGCATTGCCACAGCCAAGCCTTCTAGTGCTGGACAAGCTCATGGCGTATGCTATCAATAGTGAGGTTCAGCCTGTTCTGGTGGTAAGCAAGCCAGACCTAGCAAATCCCGATGAACTTGTGCAGGCGTATAAAACAAGCGGAATTGATGTAATTGTTGCCGCAGCGCAGCAGCAAGATGCACCGCACCACACCGAGGGTCTACAGGCTATACGAGAGCTTTTGGCATCAAAGCTAAGCGTTTTTTGTGGCAACACAGGCGTTGGCAAAAGCACTTTGCTAAATGCAATTGCGCCGCAGATAACGCGCGAGGTGGGCGACGTTAGCCAAAAATTAGGGCGAGGGCGCCATACAACACGCGAGGTGGAGATTTTTGAGGTAGAGGGTGGCCTTTTGGCCGACACACCCGGCTTTGCCAGTTTTGATTTGCAGCAGGCTGCCCGCAGTGGTAGCGGTGCTATTCTGGCCGATAATCTTCAGCTATGCTTTCCCGAAATAAAACAGCTTATAGGCTGCTGCAAGTTTTCGGGCTGCACCCATATTTCAGAGGTGGGCTGCGCCGTGCGCGAGGCGCTACAACAAGGACATATAGCAAAAGGGCGCTACGCCAGCTATGTAACGCTTTATCAAGAGGCAAAACAGACGCAAAACAAATATTAATAATCACACATCCCGGCCGAACACGGCCGGGATGTACCAATGTGGGCGACATATAGCGCTTGAACGCACGACCGCAAAGGAGAAACAATGCAAATTTATTTTGTTGCATCGGAGAAAAATGAGGGCAGCAGTGTTGGGGGTTTGCTGCGTGCGCAAGGGATAAGCCTTGCGCTGGTACGCAGCCTAAAATATATAGATGATGGCATTACGCTAAACGGTGTGCGTGCACGCACAAATATGCTTTTAAAAACGGGCGACAAAGTGGGCATTACCTTGCCGCCGCCTAGCGAATTTTCGGCGCTGCCGCAGGATATTGATATAGATGTGTTGTACCAAAGTGCCGACGCAATGGTGGTAAACAAGCCTGCGGGCATGGCCACCCACACAGGCCCCAGCCACCCATGCAATACGCTGGCAAACGCATTTTGTGGTCTATTGCACAAAAGCGGGGCAAACGGCGGCACATTTAGGCCAATAGGCCGCCTAGACGCATACACAAGCGGCCTTGTGCTGTGCGCCATGAACGCAGCGGCGGCGCCGCTTTTGGCTCGCAGCATGCGCAAAAGCTACCTTGCGCTGGCCACAGGCTGCGTAGCGCAGCCACAAGGGGTGATAAACTCGCCGCTGGCAGCTGCGCCAAACAGCGCTATTATGCAGCAGGTAGACCCAAACGGCCGTAGCGCTGTTACCCATTACACCTGCCTTGCCACCACCAAAACCGCAAGCCTGTTGCAACTTACTCTACAAACCGGACGCACCCACCAAATCAGGGTGCACATGGCAAGCATTGGCCACCCGCTTTTGGGCGACGAGCTATACGGCGGGAGCCGCAGCTTAATAGCTCGCCATGCATTGCATAGCGCACAGCTAAGCTTTGGCCAACTGCAGGCCGCACCGGTAACTTTAAAAGCAGATATGCCGCAGGACATGCGTCAGGCGGCACAGGCGGCAGACATAGATTTGTCAGATTTTACATTTTGTTCATAACACAGCCGCCATTTGCGAATAATACGCTGTGCCAGCGATAATTATTACTGTGTTTTTTGTATATTCAATGGCGTGTGTATCACGTAGCAATGTTGCAAAATTGTGTGCAGAATTGTATAATATATGGGCTGTTTGCAACAAAGTATGCGTTTGAGCAGCCTAGTATATCATATTGCGAAAGGAGCTGGCAGGTAACATGGACGATAAAAATAAATATGGCCTGACAGCCCCTATAAACGAGGGCTCGCAGCAGGAAAACGGCGTGGGGCAAAACGAGAAAAACGCCGATACCAATGCGCCTGCGCAAAAAGACACACGTATGTTTGTAACAGGGCAGATATATGCCGCCCATATACAAAAAAGCCTTCAGGCGCATCAAGCCGCAGAAGACCTTGCGCCTACAGCTACAGCAGAGCTGAAAAATAAAGAAGCAGCTGCTACACAAAACATACAAAACCCACCGCAAAAATCACCCCCACCAGTAGAAAATAAACCGCTCTCCGCAACACAACAGCTACCCAACCTAAGCGGTGGCCCACACGGAACAAAAAATATATACACAGCACCAAATAAGCGCTCGCTTACAGATACACAACAGCTGCCGGTGCTAACGCCCAGCCAGCTGCAAAATACGCAGGTTATTTATACCGCACTAACAAACAGGCCGCCGCCTGCGCTGTCAAGCTCGGCTAAGCGTAAACGCAAGCAAAAATTGCAACAAAGTCAAAAATTTGCTTCTCAAAAAGCAACCTATAGCGCCGACAATGGCAGAAACCCACTGGATAACAGGCCCCAATACTCATCAAATCCGGTTTTGCACGGCATAGGCAATATGCTGTATTCACTCGGCTTTGCGTTTGAATACTACATGGTGCGGATTTGGCGTGTTGTAAAAGACGTGTTCTTGCTGGCGGCGCAGCTGATAGTGTGGTTTACTATTAGTGCAGCCATGGCCGTGGCAAATGTGTCAAAAGGCTTTTGGCAGGATGCTAAAGCTCCGTTTTTGCGCTACCAAAAAAGGCGTAGGCAGATAAAGCGCCTGCACAAGCGTGCCAGAGAACGCGCAAAGCGAGGTGCAGGTAAAAAAGGAGTTACCCTTTGGGGGGCCGCCTTAAAAGAGTTTGTAATGGTTATGGGTTATA
>CAYJEW010000006.1:23377-44452 GCA_964369525.1 uncultured Oscillospiraceae bacterium
GCGTTACCAACACCAACTATGCGCTGGCGGTAGAGCTTAACGGCGAGATACTTGGCTATGTAACCGACCAAAATGTTGTAGAAAGCGCAAAAGGCCTTTTGCGTGAGCGTATAAGCCTTGCGGAAAATCAAGAGGTGAGCGACTGGCAGATAAACCCCACATACACAATTTCATATACAGACGAGCTAACTACCGTGCCACAATTGGTTAACGCTATTCTGCTTTCGGGCTCTGAAAACCCAAGCGATCTTGTGCAGGGAACAGGGCTGTATGTAGAAGGAGAGCTTTTGGCAGTAACAACCGAGGGCGATAGGCTGCGCGCATACCTAGACGAACGCCTCAGCGAATATCAAAATGCCGATAGCCCAGATGCGGTGGTGGAGTTCACCGCCGATGTGCAGTGCGACCCCGAGAGCAATGAGGTGTTTTTTGCCTCCAGCGTTAAAGGGTACGACGAGCTTATAGCCACCCTAAGCCAAACGGTGGCCGAAGAGGTAACCCACACCTCCGACGGTACGCTTTCGTTAGACGAGATTGCACAGCAGTATGGCCTAACGCTGGACATACTGCAAGCACGCAACCCCGAATGGGCGCAAAGCGGAGGCAATGCACACCCGGACGAAGGCGATGTGCTACTAATACAGCGCGAGCAAGAGTTTTTGCAGGTTCAAACCAGAGAACGTGTGCAGAGCACAGAGGAAATTCCGTTTGTCACCGTAGAGGTGGAAACAGAGGAACTTGCCGTTGGCCAGCGCGCTATATCTCAGCAGGGCGTAAATGGCCAGCAAGAGGTGTGGGATGACTACATCTACATAAACGGTGAGCTACAAAGCATTAGCCGTGTAAACGAGCTTACGGTGGTATTGTCTGAGCCGATAGAACAGATAGTAGAGGTTGGCACCTATGCGTTTGGCGATATACCCACCAGCACCTTTGGAGACTACCTATTCCCCGTACCAAGCTCTACCTACGCCAGCCGCAACGCCAGTTCATATCACCGTGGTATGGACATTGTAGGCGATGTTGGTACCCCAATTTTTGCCAGCAACGAGGGCCTTGTAACCACAGCGGGCTGGCACTACAGCTACGGCAACTACATTGTTATAGAGCATCCGGACGGCATCGAAACGTTGTATGCCCATTGCTCATCACTAGCGGTAGAAGCCGGCCAGCATGTAATGCGTGGCGAATATATTGCTGCCATGGGTAGCACAGGTAACTCCACAGGCTCTCACCTACACTTGGAAATCCTGATAAACGGCCAGTATGTAGACCCACTGCTGTATGTAGTACCACCTGAAGGCTTCTATATGCCGTGGCTGCAATAGTATAAATAAGCAACAAAATTTATAGAAAGGGGGAGACGCTGTGCCTAGCAAACAAGATAACGATATGGAAAATAAAATTCCTAACGAAAAACCCACCAAGCCCAAGCAAGCAAAACAAAAAAAACAGCCCAAGGCAAAACCTAAGGCCGCCACAAAAGGCGATGCCAAGAAAAAAACTGCGGAAAAGCCTCTCCCCACATCTGAAAACACCTCCAATACGGCGCAGCTACCTGTGGCAGTTCCCGTGCAGGATGGGGCCGACCTGCAAACCGAGCCAGAGCCTATAGTGTTTCAAGACAAGCAAAAAAGTAAAAACTTTTTTGTAAGGATGAGACGAGCGTTTGGCGATATGCTATATTCGCTTGGCTTTGCCTTTGAGTATCACATGATAAATGTGGGGCGCATACTGCGCACCGTAGCAAGTTTTGCGCTGCAGATACTAGCATTTGTGTCTGGGCGTATATGGGGCGCGGTAAAACGCACGGCGGCAGGGTTTGTAAACGATATCACCCGCCCGATAAAGCGCTTTCGCCGCAGGCGTGTGCAGTTTGCTCGTGTGCGTGCACGTGCGCAAGCGCGCGCGAAGCAAGATGGCGTAAAGAATAAGACGTTTTTTGGCGGACGGGTGCAAAACCTGATGCAACTTTTTGTAAATGTGGCTGCATTTGTGCTACCGGTGGTAGCAACAATTGTGCTGGTGGTCACCGTGTATAGCGTGCTTAGCATGAATTACGCCTTAGCGGTGGAATATAACGGTCAGGTCTTGGGCTATGTGACCGACCAAAATATTGTGGAAAGCGCAAAAGGCCTTTTGCGAGACCGCATAAGGGTAGCACCAAACCAAAATTCGGCCGACTGGCAGTTTAACCCAACCTACACCATCACCCAAACAAACGAATACACTACCACCCAGCAACTGGTAAATGAGATACTGCTATCGTCTGAAAACGCCGACGACCTGGTGCAGGCCACAGGCCTTTATGTGGGCGGCACCCTGTATGCTGTTACCGAAGAGGGCGAGCGGCTGGAAGCTTTTCTGGACAGCCGCCTGCAAGGATATGAAGACATTGCCAGAGATGGCGCCAGCGTGCAGTTTGTAGAGGATATAGTGTGCGACCCTGCCGCAAACGATGTATTTTTCCTCTCCAGTGTTGTGGAGTATACAGATCTTCTGCAGCAGCTTAACCGTAACGTAAGCGATGAAGAGTGGTATACCTCTACAGGTGAGCTTACACTTGAAGAGATTGCGCACGAAAACGATCTTGTGCTGGATGCGCTGCAAGCACGCAATGAAGACTATGCGCAGTTGGCAGGCACGTTTATACCGCAAGAGGGCGAAAGGCTGCTTTTACGGCCGGCTCAGCCGTTTCTTGCGGTGCAAACAAGCTACCGAGAGCAGAGCATAGAGCCAATACCATACCAAACCATCACGCAGGAGAGTGCCGAGCATTTAGAGGGCACTAGGGTTGTTGTGCAGCAGGGTGTAGAGGGCCAGCAAGAGGTGTGGGACGACTACATCTATCGTGACGGCCTACTGGATAGGCGCACCCGTGTGGAAGAGCTAACGGTGGTGATAACCGAGCCTGTAGATGAGATAGTAGAGGTAGGCACCCGCACAGAGCTCTTGCCAAGCGAGGTTACAGGCGGCGGAGGCGGTTTTATATTCCCGGTACCTGGCAGCCCGTACTCTAGCCGTGGCTTTATTGGTGGCGGTGTTCACCGTGGTCTTGATATTAATGCTCCGGCAGGCACGCCTATACTGGCAGCTCAGGGTGGTGTTGTAACATCGGCAGGCTGGCACTACAGCTGGGGTAACTACATTGTAATAGAGCATCCGGGCGGTATATCCACCCTGTATGCCCACTGTAGTGCGCTATACGTAGGCGCAGGCCAGCAGGTGGCTCAAGGGCAAAACATTGCCGCAGTTGGTAGCACTGGTAACTCCACAGGTAACCACCTGCATCTAGAGCTGTCGGTAAACGGCGTTTTGGTAGACCCCGTGCCGTATGTGGGCTATCCGTACTAGTGCATTTTAAAGTATAAAAAATGTTCTTTCATTTATGCTACGCTCGTGCTATAATATAGGCGCTGTGCCCAAATGTGTATCAATGCGGCGCAAAACATCGTCTGGCGAAAGGATGTATCAAAACTTGGACAAATTCGTCATCCATGGGGGAAACCCGCTGTGCGGCGAGGTAACCATTAGCGGCGCCAAGAATGCGGCAGTGGCTATTCTTCCTGCTACAATTTTAGCAAAAGGCAGGTGCGTTATTGAAAACCTGCCCGATATCAGCGATGTGAACACCAGCATGCATATACTGCACGAGATGGGCGCAAGGGTAAAGCGGCTAAACCGTAGCACCTATGAAATAGACACAAGCACGGTGGATGTTACCACAGTGCCTGATACGTTGGCGCGCCAGATGAGAGCGTCGTACTACTTTTTGGGTAGCTTGCTTGGCGCATACGGCAAGGCAACTGTATCCATGCCGGGCGGGTGCGATTTAGGCCCTCGCCCTGTAGACCAGCACCTAAAAGCCTTCACAAGCCTTGGCGCGCAAGATAGCGTGGACTACGGCATGATAAAAGTGAACGCAGAAAAGCTGGAAGGTGCGCATATATTCTTTGATACGGTTAGCGTTGGCGCTACCGTAAACGCAATGCTGGCCAGCGTGTGTGCCCAGGGGTTAACCGTGCTGGAAAATGTGGCTAAAGAACCACACATTGTAGATGTGGCAAACTTTCTAAACACAATGGGGGCCGACGTACGCGGCGCAGGCACCGACGTAATTAAAATTCGTGGTGTAAAAGAGATGCACGGCGGCACATACTCTATTATTCCGGACCAAATAGAGGCAGGCACCTACATGGTAGCCGCAGCCATAACAGGCGGCAACGTTTTGGTAAAGAACATCATACCAAAACATCTTGAGCCAATCACCGCAAAGCTGGAAAAAGCGGGCGCAATAATAGAAGAATACGACGAAGCTGTGCGGGTATCTCGTGCAGGTAGCATCTACCCAGTAAACCTAAAAACAATGCCTCACCCAGGCTTTCCCACAGACCTGCAGCCGCTAGTGGCCGTGATGTTGTGCCTTGCAGAGGGCACCAGCATTATAACCGAAGGCATATTTGAAAACCGTTTTCGTTATGCCGAAGAGCTTATGCGCATGGGCGCAAACATTCAGGTAGACAGTCGTGTGGCGGTAATAGAGGGCGTGCACGAGCTGCAAGGCGCTCCTGTTCGTGCGTCAGACCTGCGTGCAGGTGCCGCAATAACGTTGGCCGCGCTTGTGGCAAAAGGCCAAAGCGAGATAGAAGATGTAGAGCATATTGAGCGTGGGTACGAAAGAATTGTTGAAAAGCTGGCAGCCCTCGGCGCTGATATTCGCAGGGTAAGCCGCCCGTCACAGTTTGTAGATCAAGCATTGTAACCAAACCTTAAATTAGCCACCTGCCGAGCATACGGCGGGTGGCATTTTTTTGATGGGTGAAAACAAGCTTTGCATACGGCGCTATAGCATACCGCAAAAGCGGTTCATACGTGTGCAAAAAGGCAAGCCCAACAGCGCGTTAACCCATGTTGTGCGAACGGTATACAAAAGAGCACAGCATATTTATTGAAAATATGCTTATAGTAGTAATAGGTATAGATAAATAAATATGTGAAAAACCGAGAAAAATGCGGTTGTTCCACGTTTTTTCATATTTTTAATGTATAATAGAAAAAATACTATGCATAAGTGGAAAAAACCAGTAAATGCCAAGGAATAAAATGACAATAGAGGGGCTTCCACCTTGTTTATAATGGGAACCTATATCAGGGGGTGTGGCGTTACATGAATGTGGAATTAAGTAGTATTATTTTTGCAATTTCTTTAGTAACTATGTTTATTTATCAGTTTTCATGCTTGTCCTATGCCTCAAGCTTGCTAATGGGTGGCATTAACAACAAAAGGTTTTTTGCTGGCTTGGCACTACTAAACACCTTGGTATTTGCTTATGTGCAGTATCTCCAGCTAGACCTCTATTTAATTATTATTGCTTTCTTAATTGTGATGCTAATAGAGTTTAAGTTAATATCTAAAACAGACTTCGTTCAGGTCTTTTGTGGGGCTGCGATATTTGTTTTGCATATATCTGCGCTTGTAACCCCAACAATTATTATCTTTAGTTACATATTTAATATAGCGCCGGCGCAGCTTATTAAAGACACAATTTATGATCATATCATTGTAATTATAGTTTGTGTTGTATTGTTTTGTGCGCACGGGGTGGTTAAAAAATATATCGACAATACATCCATCCAGCGGGTAACCGTAAAGAGCAAGCATTCAATCATACTGCTTGGTGCGATTGTTTTAGTGGTTATTCTCCAAATCAATCATTCAGCAACAATGATGACCAACGTTTTTTACCCCGAGCAGATAATACTGTCATTGGCAATTTCATTTGCGTCACTTCTTATATTCTACCTCTGCTTCTTATACGCCATAAACTTAATTGACGCAAGTTTGTATAAAAGATATTCAGATAAGGTTGTGGGCGAACAACAAAAAATCTCGCAACAGAAAGAAACACTTTTAACAAAGATTGAAAGAGATGAGCTAACAGGGGTATTTAATCGCGGATATATAATGGATGAGCTTGAGAGAATGTGCAAAGAGGAGGCCGACCCATTTTATGTTTTGTTCTTCGATATAAACGCATTAAAATATACAAACGACACCTACGGCCACAAAGTTGGCGACAGACTGATAATGAAAATAACACACGCCATTTTAACTACGGTACGCGAATATGATATTGTGGCTCGTATTGGTGGCGATGAATTTGTAGTTGTTATGCCCAAAGCGCAACAAGAAGACTGCAAGAGTGTTATTGAGCGTATAATGCAGTGTATCGAGCGTCAAAACGAAGCAGAAGATATCTTGGTTTCGGCCAGTATTGGCTCTATCTATGTGAGTGAGGATGTTAAAGAAAAGGGCGTTAGTTATATTTTGTCGGTTGCCGATGAAAATATGAGAAAAAACAAAGCACAGTTTTATAAAAATAGAGAGGGTGGTGCCGAATGACAGTATTAACCATTCTTCTCGTTTTATCGTTTGTTGGATACCATTATACATTCTTCTCATACTGTGTTTATATATTCAATGTGAATAAGTATCCAAAGTTAGCAAGTGTAATATGCGGTGTAGTTAACCTATCTTTTTGGACAATTTACATATTTTATATTTCTTCAAATTATGAAGCCGTTGCTATTGTGCTTTATGCATTTGTTCTACTTGTAGAAACAAGGCTGGTGTTTAAAGCAACGCTAATTCAAATGCTGTTTATCTCAGTAACATTTAGTATCAATCTTTTTGCAAAGAGGCTGGCGGTGTTGGCCACAATGGCGATATTTAATCATAACACGGTTGTTTATGTTTTAAGTGATGTTGGGCTTTCGCTTTTGGTGGCTAGTATTTGTTTTACATTATCAATTTCCACAATTGGCCTTGCAAGGAAAACTATACCCAGAAACTCGCTAGACACCATTCTGTCAGACAACAAAAACCTTGCGTTTTTAACAACTGCATATTCGATACTTTTTGCTGCATTGTTTGCCTTTTTCCTAACACTAGAAGCAGACGCTGGCAATGAATTGCTGTTCCACTATGCTATTTTTGGAGCTATCGTTATAAGCGCATTTGCTGTGTTTATCATTTTTGCGTATAACTTGGCCGAGCTTAGAATACAAACCGAGACATATAAACGTCTTAGCCGAAAAAATACCGAAGATTTAGAAAAAATCAAAGACCTTGAAAAAGTGGCGATAAAAGATGCCTTAACATACCTATACACAAGGGATTATGCAGACGAACTTATTCGGGAAATGATTAGGGAAAAAGATTTGTTTTTCGTTGCCTTTATAGATTTGGACGGACTGAAAATTGTTAATGATTCTCATGGTCATGAAGAAGGTGATTTCTACATAAAAACCGTTGCGGAAATACTGCAAGACTATTTTAAGGATGATGCAGTATGCCGTTATGGTGGCGATGAGATTGTTGTTGTGGGCAAATGCAATACTGAAGATGAAGTAACAAAGAGGTTGATTCAAAGCTACAAAGCGGTTATTAATATTCCAAAGCTATACCGTAAAAATTACAAAACCTCCATAAGCTACGGCGTTGCATTTAGACATACCAATGAAGTTATCACGGCATCTGAACTGATAACAATTGCCGATACTCGTATGTACGAGCTAAAGCGGAGCAACAATAAACATCGTAAAGTTGTGTCGATAAAGGGCTAGGCTTATCTCATTTCACCTTTTTTAAAAACTAATATGTCAGGCGTGTTTTTAAATTTGAATGAATGTCTTTAATTTTTTTACCGCGAACCATAACAGTATGCATAAAACCATTGAGGGTATTCATACATGCTAGAGTATAATATAGTATCAGAATATACTTCGCTGTTTATTTTAACGGCTATATTAATTAGCTTTAGGCGAGATTATGAGGTTAGAAATTTAAGATTTAAATTTCTAAAGGGCATGTATTACTCGGCCTATATTAGTGTTGTGCTAACAATACTTTCTGTTCTTAGCACAACTACTTTAGTGGCGTATTCAAATTACTTTTTATCTTATACGTTAATGCTTTTATATTTTGTGTTTTTACCGTGCTTGCCGGTGATGTTTATACTCTATTCAATCACACTAACCGACTTTAATACAAGCGAAAAAGAACATTATAAAAAACTATTTCCTTATTGCATTCCGTATATTATATATCTGGTAGTTGTATTGTCTAATGTGTTCACGGGTAAGATTTTCACAATTGCCGACAACCTTTACTACGTTAGGGGAGACTGGTTTCAAGCGCCGTTCCTTGTGAGTGCATTTTACATACTCATGTTGTTATATCTTGCGGTTAAAAATTCAAAAACCGTATATAAAGAAATAATGCAGGTATTAAGTTTTACCTTTGTTTTTTCTTCAAGTATAACCATACTGCAATTTTTTATGGACGATGTTATCCTTACCGGCACAATTTACACCGTAGCTATTTTAATGGTTCACCTATACATTCAAAACGTGCGAAAATCTGCAGACCACTTAACAAGCGTGAACAATAGAATAGCTTTGACGCACAAAATTAATGAAAGCATTAAACAAAAAGACGATTTTTCGCTATACATAATAAGCTTGCGCAACTTTAAAAGCGTAAATGAAAGATACGGGCTTGAAATTGGCGATAAATTATTAAGGGTGGTTTCTGAAAATCTATTAAAGGAATTTTCTATAAACAACATATATAGATATAGTGGTGATGAGTTTGCTATTTTTTCAAAAGATTTAAGCGGAAAATATTTCAGCAAGGTAACCGCTGTGGTAGAGTTGCTAAACCATCCCGTTTCTATAGATGGGCTGGATGTACTTTTGGATTTAATTTTTGTTAGGGTTGATTACCCTACTTTTTCTAAAAATTCCAAAGATTTAATTTCGGCTGCCGATTATTCTGTGCGTACCTTAAAAGAAAGATCAGGTGGCGCTAGATTTTTATACGAAATCTCTATTATGCATAACATGTCCGAGAAAAATTTGATGACACAAAAAATCAAAGAAGCTATTGGTAATGATAATTTTGTGGTTCATTACCAGCCCGTTTTCTCAATTGAAAAAAGCGCATTCACTAAAGCGGAAGCCTTAGTAAGGATGCGGGATAACGAGGCATTATTATATCCAAACAGCTTTATTGAATTGGCTGAAAAAACAGGGTTAATAACAAAAATTACGTATAAGGTTTTAGATATTGTATGTAAAGATTTAAGAAACTTGTTAGATGATAACCTGCTAAACCCGCAGTTCGAATCTATTTCGGTCAACTTCCCATACTATCAATTTGCGTTGCCCAATATGGTTGAAGATGTTGAGGCAATTCTATTAAAATACAACATTCCGCCCTCCCTGATTAAGATAGAAATCACCGAAAGAGCGCTAATTTCGGACAGCTTAAACATGAAAACCGTCATGAGGAAAATGCAGGAAAAAGGATTTGTTTTTGAGCTTGATGATTTCGGGGTTGAATATTCCAATATGAGTGTGTTTTTAGATTTGCCACTAGATATTATTAAAATTGACCGTAGCCTCCTGCTTTCTGTCACTAAATCTCAAGAAAACAAAAAGTTCTTTGAGTATCTCATATTAGGCATTAAAGCCACGAATAAAAAGATTATCGTTGAAGGAATTGAAGAGGCAGAGCAAAAAGATTTATGCGTTTCTTGTAAATGCGATTATATGCAAGGGTACTTTTTTTCAAAGCCAACGCCTATTAGCGAGCTTATTCCTTTTATAGGACCAAATCAAGAGTGAGTATATTTTAAAAAGCAAATTTTTATGTAGTTGATAAAATTTTTGCATCTGGAATATTAATTTTCCAAAAGTGTTAGCTCTCGCGTGTGCTAAGCGAGAGCAACATTCTTGTGGGCTGTAATGTGACAAAAATTAGTCACAATGCGGTTTGCAGCTTGTAATAAAAACATGTATTAAAAAATCGGCTTTATAGCTTTGTAAAAGAGGGTCTTATGCCACGGTTTACCACCCTGTACAGCAGCAGCGCAGGCAATAGCGCTATTGTAGAAGACGCTGGACGTTACCTAATGATAGATATTGGCGGCAGCTGCAAGGCCACCGTGCAAGCGCTGGAGCAGTTGGGCCTTTCGCCTGCGGGGCTGCGCGCAATTTTAATTACCCACGAACACAGCGACCATATAAAAGGCCTACGTGTTTTTTTAAAAAAAAATCCTGTGCCGGTGCTGGCAAAAAGGGGCACTCTGCAGCGTTTGTTGCAGCAGGGCCACCTGCACCAGCATGCGCATTTTGTGCAGCTGGGTGACGCCACAGTGGAGGTGGACGGCTTTGTAGTAAATGCGTTTGCCACGCCTCACGACGCTGCCGATAGTTGCGGCTTTCGCGTTAAAACGCCAAGCGGCGCCTTATGCTCGCTGGCTACCGACCTAGGGCAGATGACCGCCGACGTGTTTTCAAGCTTAATGGACAGCTCGCTTGTGGCGCTAGAGGCAAATTACGACCCACACATGCTGAGCTACGGGCCATATCCTCCGCAGCTTAAAGCTCGTATTGCCTCGGCAAAAGGCCATCTTAGCAATCCGGACGCTGCAGCAGCCGTAGTGCAGCTAGCAAATGGCGGCTGTAGCAAGGTGATGCTGTGTCACCTAAGTAAAGAGAACAACAGCCCAATGGTGGTTAAGGATACGGTGCACAACGCGTTGCAACAAAGCGGGCTGCCAATACCCGACAGCTTTAGCTTGCATGTGGCAAAGCGGTATGCACCAAGCGATTGGCTGGAGTTTTAGCATAGAGCAGGAGGCAGCATGCAACAAATTACAGTTTTAGCGGTAGGCAAAGCAAATGGGTTTTACACAGAGGGGATACAGCAGTATTCAAAGCGGCTTTCGGGGCTGTGTCGTTTTAACCTGTGCGAGATAGAAGAGCAGAAGATAGACGAAAAAAAAGCGTCGCAGGCAACAATTCAGCAGGCGCTAAGCCGAGAGGCGCAGCGCATATTGGCGGCAGTGCCCAAAGGTGCACAATTAGTAGCGCTGTGCATTGAGGGTAAAAGCCTACCCACCGAAGAGTTTGCAAAAACTCTACAGCAAGCGGCTGTGGCAGGGCAGGGCTCGCTGGCGTTTGCCATAGGCTCATCCCATGGTCTAGCCGATGAGGTAAAACAGCAGGCAGCATTGCGGCTCTCGCTGTCGCCGATGACCATGCCGCATCTGCTTGCAAGGCTGGTACTGCTAGAACAACTCTATCGCGCCATGATGATAGATGCAGGCACAAGCTACCATAAATAATTAAGAGCAGATGCTATACGTGCAGCTACAAAATTGTGGTATACGCCTATGTGGTATTTTTGGCATTTAAAAAGCACCCTATACAGGGTGCTTTTTTGTTGAATAAAAAAATATGCTCGTGCTTGTAAAGGGTAAAAAGGCGACAAAGGGATACATATCCTAAGGCAAAAGATTGGCTTTTGGCAGCACATCGTGTAGCATAAAGCTCTTCAAAATTTCGCCTTCCAACATTTCCAGCACCTCGCTATGGGTGGCCCAGTAGTAGTCGGTATGCTCCTCTGAAAGGCTCACTGCATCGCTATTTGCCTGCGCAAGATAGTATATAATTATTAGCTGCTGGTGTGGCTTTATAAATGCGGTGTCGGCATATAATATCTGTTGTAGGTTTGCGTCAATGCCGGTTTCTTCTATTATCTCCCGCAGTGCGCATTGCTGTGGGCTCTCGCCAAACTCCAGCATCCCTCCGGGTGTTTCCCAGCAGCCGGGCGCATATCGCTCGCTTAGGCAGCGGCGTAGTAGCAATGCGCGGCCCTTGTACAATAGTAACGATTTCACGGCTACGGCAATGTGGGTGTCTGTCTGCATGCGGGCCTCCTTTTGGCTGTGAGATATACGGTTATTTTGCGGGCGGCCATGGTATAAGGGCGGTAGGCTGTATCTGTATACCCTCGTCGCCTCGCAGTAGCTCTTTTAGGCGCAGTAGAGGGGCCTCTATCTCTTCTGCCGGCAGGCTAGAGGTTATGTTTACCTGCCCTCCAAACTCAGCGTGAGAGGCTGCCCCGGCCTCGTCTAAAATGCGCATTACCTGCTCGTAATATGGATATGCCAACGACAATAAAATGGTAGTTACAGGCCGAAATGTGGCTACCGTGGCAGCAGCAATTGCAGCAGATGCCGCAGAAGAATATGCGCGCACCAGCCCGCCTGTGCCAAGTAGTGTACCACCAAAATAGCGTGTAACTACTATAATGCAGTTGGATAACCCCGAGTGCTGCAATACGGTTAACACAGGTAGGCCTGCTGTTTTTGCAGGCTCGCCGTCGTCGGAATAACGGGTGCGCTGATTTTCTTGCAACACATAGGCATATACGTTGTGGTTAGCGGTGCGGTGGGCGGCGCGCTGCTGCTGCAACACCTCAAGGGCCTCTGCCTCATTTTCGGCAGGTGCCAGCAGTGCAATAAATTCGCTCTTTTTTTCTACAATAGTTGCCTCGGCCCGCCCTGCTGGCGTTTTATATGCCTGCACAAAAAGCGCCTCCTATACATGCTTGCCCATATGCTAAAAGGGCCGCTTATGCGGCCCTTTTGGGTTTTTGTTACTTATTGCTTTCGGCCATGTTGAAACGCTTTTTGAAGCGGTCTACGCGGCCGCCGGTATCTACCAGTTTTTGACGACCGGTGTAAAACGGATGGCACTTGTTGCAAACCTCAACCTTAATTTCGGAGTTTGTGCTGCGTGTTTCAAACGCATTGCCACATGCGCAGGTAACGTTGCATGTGTCGTATTTTGGATGTATAGCTTCTTTCATGTTTAGGGCTCCTTTCTCGCTGGCGCCGTTCGCCCCGCTATGGGCTGCGTTGTGGGCAAACGAATATAGTGTGCATGGTGCTTGCCAGGCTATTATACATAAAACTTATGAAAATTGCAAGGAAATAGATATCTATCGATTATTTTTCTTGCATACGCTTCATGAATTTCTCAACATCTATAACAAAACGTGTGTGTGTGCCGCTACCTACAGGCCCTTTTTCGTCGCGCGACTCTACTTTAAACTCCACCTTGCGGCCGTCCACCTCGGTAACGGTGGCTGTGGTAAACACCTTCATGCCAATGGGCGTTGCGGCTGTGTGGCTCACGTTCACATGTGCCCCAACAGACGACTGCCCTTCGCCGAGCATCTCCTGCATACATTTGCTTGCCGCAAACTCCATTTGCGCAATCATCGACGGTGTGGCAAACACCTGTACAAGCCCGCTACCCACAGCACCCGCAACATTGTGCTCGTCTACCATAACTTCAACCGAAAATTGCTTTCCTACTTCTAAAGACATAATAAACCTCCTGAAAAATTTATTTTTTTATGTAAGTATAGGGCGCATTGCCAGCGACATTTTTTTGTATGCCGCCTCGGCGCTTTGCTGCGAAGTATCCCTTATTGAGAAGTATACCTTCACCTTTGGCTCGGTGCCGGAGGGGCGTACTATAATGCGGCTGCCGCCTTCAAGGGTATATGCAAGTACGTTGGAAGAGGGCAGCCCCAGCTGGCGGCTTTCGCCGCTTGGGTACTCAGTGGCAATTCCTTGCTCATAATCGGCCATCAAAACAATGCGATGGCCCGCAATAGCGCGCGGAGGTGTTTTGCGCAGCTGAGCCATAAGCTCGCCCATCTTTTCAAGCCCGGCAATGCCCTCAAACGCAAAGCTCTCCACAAGGTTTAGGTAGTTGCCGTGTTCCTGGTATAGCGCCTGCATTGCGTCATACAGTGTCATGCCGATAGATTTGTAAAACGCTGCTGCCTCGCATATCAGCATGCATGCAGCCACGGCGTCTTTATCGCGCACATATGTGCCCGAAAGATAACCCGCGCTCTCTTCAAAGCCAAATATAAAGCGTGTGCTTTGGCCAAGGGCCTCCAGCTGCAAAATGTATTCGCCTATATATTTAAAACCGGTAAGGGTGCTGTCGCACAGTACGCCGTATTTTTTGGCCACAACATCGGCCATGGGTGTGCTAACAATGCTTTTTAGAGCCACAGGGTCTTTTGGCATGGTGCCAAGCTCGGTTTTTGTTTTGCAGATATAGTCCAGCAGTAGCACGCCCACTTCGTTGCCTGAAATACGGCGGTACTCACCGGTAGCATCCCGCACGGCAATGCCCACACGGTCTGCGTCGGGGTCGGTTGCAAGCATCAGGTCTGCACCCATTTGCTGTGCCTGCTGAATGCCAAGCTCAAGAGCTTCTGCGGATTCGGGGTTTGGGTATGGGCAGGTGGGGAAGTTGCCATCCGGCTGTTCTTGTTGTGCAACAATTGCAAGCTTTTCCAGCCCGCAGCTTTGCAGTATGTGCCGCACAGGCACATTGCCTGCGCCGTTGAGCGGCGAGTACACAACAGATAATCCCGATGTAGCTATAATGCCCGGGCGCATAACCTGCCCCAGTACGTTTTTGCAGTATGCATCAAGCACGCTGCTGTCAATATATGCAATTGCGCCGCTGCCAAGCAGCGCATCAAACGGCGATATAACTATATCTTCAAACATGTCCAGCTTTTCCACCTGCGCCAAAACTTTAGACGCCTCTTGCGTGTTTAGCTGTGCGCCGTCTGCGCCGTATACCTTGTAGCCATTGTATTCAGCGGGGTTGTGGCTGGCGGTAATCATAACGCCGGCGCTACAGCCCAGCGCACGCACCGCAAATGATAAACATGGTACAGGTTGCAGCTGAGCAAAAAGGTGCACGGAAATACCGTTTGCTGCAAGTACGCAGGCAGCTTGGTGTGCAAAAAGCTGGCTTTTAATGCGGCTGTCGTAGCCAATGGCCACCGACGGCTGTGTGGCATTTGCCTCCAGCAGGTAATTGGCAAAGCCTTGGGTGGCCCTGCGCACGGTGTAAATATTTATGCGGTTGGTGCCTGCGCCTATAATACCGCGCATGCCGGCTGTGCCAAAAGACAGGTCTATGGCAAATCGGTCACGCACAGCTTCGGTGTTACCGGATATAGCGGCCAGTTCTGCCTGTAGGTCGGCATCTTCCAGCGCCTGTGCCAGCCACTGGTTGTAGCGAATAATATGCATAAAATTCTCCAATGTGGTGTGTATGTATTTATTGGCGAACCATAGGTGTATGCTGTAAAATCTCTATTCAATAATAAAAGTATTACAGCATATTGTCAAATGTACATTTTGTTAAAAGCCTGCGCAGAACCACTTGCGGTAATGGGTGAAATATAATATACTGAGATATAACAAATAAATGGTAAGTTTTACACAGCATAGCATTGCTGTTATATACGCTTGGAGGGAATATTTATGAAAATTAGAGGTTTAGTAGTTGCGCTTGCACTGGTGTGCGTAATGTTGTTTTCTGCTTGTGGGGTAGCACATTTTGGAGACTCCAGCAGCATTTCAGGTAGTGCGGCCTCGATGGAGGTAAGCTCGCAAAGTGAGTACTCGCTTGTGTGGGAAACACAGCAAGCCATAAACCAGCAGCATACCGACCTTGTGGCGGCCTATAACGCAGGAGTGGCCGAGTTTATAAGCGCGCAAGACGCCGGCCATACCATCTCGGAAGATTTGGCAGACGCTTATAACAATCTGGCAGGCGTAATTGAAGGCCATAAGGAAACCATGATGGCTGATATTTCCACCATGACCGAGCAAGAGGCAGAGCAGTTCAGCCGCCAGATGGACGGCGCGCTGCAACAGGTGGAAGACCTTCGCCAGCAGCTGGCCACCTCTATAGGAGGCTAGTAAAAAACGCAGGCGGCGATAGGTACGCTTTGTAGTCATCGTTGCAATATACAAAATGCAAAACCGCCCTTAAATAAGGGCGGTTTTACTTTGTGTTACGCATCAAACGCGAATGTCTAGCTGCTGCCCAAAAGACGGCGGCACGCTTTGCATCATGTCCACAACACCCTGCATCTGCTGCTCGGCGACGTCCATCGCCTTTTTTGTAACCGAAATGCTTGCCTGTTGCACGGCTTTGGCTTGTGCCAAACCTATTGACATTGCTGCAATATCCACAGGCAACCACCTCCTTTCATGGCAAATGCGCTATAGGCATCTGCCCATATTGTATATATCGGCAGATGTATTAAAAAAATAACCTGTAAATGAAAAAACAAACGGCTTGGTGCGCGAAGATTATCGCAACGCTAAACCGTTTGCTCTATATGCTAATTTTCAGGCGGGTTTTGAGGTGGGGTAGCCTCTGGTGCGTGTGGGGCTTGTACGCTAGCTGCAGGCGGTGCGCTGGCTGTAAGTTGTGTAGCCTGTTGGCGCGCGGCCATGCGTAGCTGGCGGTTTTGCGCGGCAGCCTGGCGGAATTTAAGCTTGCGTTTAGAGCGGCGCTTTAATGCCAAAAGAATAAACACCACTGCGAAAATGGCCAGCTGAAGGTATAGTATCTGCCCATAGGCGTTTACAGCTTGTGCAGGTGTATACGCCTGGCCGGTGCCGGCAACAGAGTCGTAATAAAGAATAAAAATATGTGTAAGGTCGGCCACAAGGCCAAACGCCATAAGCACGGCGGCGGCCGACGCTTGCGCCAGCCCTTTGCCTCTTAGCAGCGCAAGAATACCACCCAGTATTAAAAATATGCCCGCCAGCGACCACATGAGGTACGACACAGTGCTTAGTAGCAGCGGCGCCATAACAAATCTACTGTTGGCCACCGTCACAAGTTGGTGCAGTCCGCCAATTTCGGGCAGGTTTCTAAACACGTCTATGGCAGGGCCAATGGTTTGTGCAAAAAGGCCTATAAAAAATGCAACAAGAATACCACCCAGCGCAACAAATAAAACGCTTTGCCATATATCAGTGGCGGTTCTTTTGCGTTTTGATATGGTTGTAGGCAGTATGTATGCGCACGAAGGGCACGCAACCGAATCGGGTGGCACGGGTTTGCTGCAGCTTGGGCAGTTCATAAGAGTCCTCCTAAAATCGGTGCACTCGTTTGCACCGTGGTAAATATGCCTGTTAAGCCTTGTACATTGGCAGGCCAACTACATTGGTAAACTATGATGCATCCACACTGGCTGTTGCAGTAAGCGGGCTTGTGGCCGCCTGCATAGCTTTTTGTTTTGCTACGCGCTTAAAAGGTATAAGAATCATGCCGGCAAACGCAAAAAGCGCATCAAATATATATAGCGGCAAAGCGGCAAACAATGCGCTGCTTAAAGCGTCGAACGCAAGCTCGCCTCGTAAAAACGCGGTAATTGTAGCAGTAACATGAAAAAGCAATGCAAACAATATAAACACGGTGGCGGCGTAGGCAGGCTTGCGCCCGTGGCCACGCACAAGCGCCAAAACCCCGGCAATAGCGGATAGAATAGCGGCCAAAGCTACGCAGGTGTTGCCAAATGCACCAAGCGCCAGAGGTAGGTTTGGCACGGCGTCTTCGCTGAAAATTGCAACAAAAGATGTGTAAAAATCAAACTGGGTGAAAACAGTAGTAAAAGAGTCGAGTGTTTGGCCAAGCTGCCAAACACTGAAAATAATACCGGCCACGGCAAAAGCTAAAAACACAACCCCACACACTTTATCGGTTTTGGTTTTTATATCATTTGCGGTAACAAAAGCAGGCGTAAGCGTTACTGTGCGCGTTTTTGGTGCGCTCGTAGGCCCGCAGTGTGTACAGCGAGCACCCTCTTGTTCAATAGGCGCTCCACAGTTTGAGCATTGCATATGGTGTACCTCCACTTGGGTAATAGATTACTGTAAATATTTTATCATGCATATTATTAAATTGCAAAATTATAACAATTAATGAACTTATTGCCTAAACGCTTGCGGTGGACAGGGTATATTATATATAATGTATTATATAAACGTATGCGTATATGCACGCATATTTGCGGGGCAGCATTACGTTGTAACAAAATTCAAATCACAACACAGTCTTAAAGCAACTTTTGCTGTTACCGAGCTGTTACCGCATAATGGTATCATGGCTTTAGTACAGAGCGAATTGCGCCTTATTGTTCAATTAAAATAGCGCTTAAAGCCCTTTAAACTCAGTATTTTAGGTAATACTCACAAAACATTTCGATATTATTTTAACTAATTCTACCACTAAAGCTGCAATAAAGGCTATTTTTTGACCAGGTTTTGACCGATAACTATAATAATGGTTATTGTAGCATGCCATAATTTAGGTTTTACAATGTTTCTTACGCATTTATTAAATAACCCAAACAAATTGTCTATAAGAATTTAAGGAGTGGGACCATGACTAAAAGAAAAAACGTGCCTAAGAGCCTATTGGTGCTTATGCTTACGTTGGCTGTTCTGTTTACAGGGCTGCCGCTAATTGCAAGCGCCGATACAGGCCTAGTACCGGTGCAATACGACGTTGTGCTGGATGCAACAACTGCAACGGCAAAAACAGAGCAGGTAGCGCCGGGTGGCGCGCTTACTCCGCCTACTAATGCGGAAATAGCAACCGCGCTCGGAATTACAGAGGCCGATATTGAATCGGTGTCATGGAGTCCCGACCCTGCAGCAGGAGTACCTGCAGACGCAGACCCTGCGGTTACTATTGTATACACCGCCACGGTAACAAAGAAAGCTCCTCCTCCAAAAGAGGTAGCTAGCTTCTATGTGCCCGGGTATGCCGACCCCGTATTCCAGATGGAAGTGGGCGACGACGGTAACTTCGACCTTTCTCAGGTGCCGGTACTTGCCGAAACTTCTTATCCTGCATTCTTTGATGTAGCCAACGGCGTAAACGCCCGCTACCTGTTTGCAGGCTGGGACCTTAACGGTACTGTTTACACAGGCACCGATTTGGTGGCAAAAACCGACGGCACAAACTACAACTTCACCGCCACAAGAGGCGAGGCGCAGTATGTTACGGTAGACTTTTATGTTAGCTACCTAAACCATAAATCTGTGCAAGCGTGGACTAATGGCGCGGGCGGCTTTGTAATTAACGCAGCCGACCTTCCCTCGGACCCCATGTGGAATGCAACAAATGAATTTAAGGACATTATGTATGGCCTTACATTCGAAAACTGGGCAATAGCAGGCGCAAGCATTGGCAAATCTGCCGATGTTGGTAGCTATGTGTTCACCACAGCCGACCCCTCGCAGAACATTCGTGTAGAAGCCACACTGGCAGGCCAGGTAGCAGGCGACGTTACCGTAACCTTTGTTCAGGGCGACAGCTCTGCGTGGGATGCAGCCATCACATACGATGACGCCGCAGGCGCTCAGATGTTCCCACAGCAAACAGTTGCAAGCAGCTCGTCGGCACAAGAGCCCGACTGGGCAACGCTTGTGGGTCTTGGCCTTGTAAATGCAAACGACCCAACAAACACCGCTCCGGCACTTGAGGGCTGGTACATTAGTGGTACCACCGAGCGCTTTGTGTTTGGTACCACCAAAGTATATACCAACATTTCGCTGTACCCTGTGTTCCAGGGCGAAACCCCAAGCGGCGGCCGCAGCTATGTTATGAATGAAGAGTTCCTAACAAACCTCTTCCCAATACTTGAGGTTCTTCCCTCCACTGGTTCTATCCCCACCGGCGAGCACACCGCAGCAGGCCTTACCTCCAGCGGTATTGTTAAGCTTACCGGCAGTTACACTGCGCCCGGCAACGAATACCCAGGCCCCATCACCCTTACCATCGTAGCCGAAAGCAACGACCCCAGCGACCCGTTTAACCACATCGTGCTGGAAACCACCGGCAACAACGAGCCGTTTACACTAATTAGAGAAACAGACAACCGCTACAAACTTATCTATGATAACTACGCAGCCGACCTGCAAAGCGGTAGCACCCTGTTCTTTGGTTACCTTCGTTATTACTTTGAAAACGGCACAACCCCAGTAGGTACCACCGCCGACATTCGCATTGTTTCGATGGAATGCGAAGGCGTTACCGTAGGGCCAACCCAATGGGCAGGCACCGAAACCGAAACAGCTGTTCAAAAAGAAGTATCGGCCCAGAGCGATGCAGAATGGGCTTTTGCTGAGCTGAACCATCAAGAAGATTACACAATGGCTCGCACCGAGGGCGATGGCCTAGACGGCCAAACATTCGTTCCACTGAATGCTACCACCCTCAATGGCGACGACCTGTTCGATTCGTGGATATGGATAACATCTGACTATGCAGACGTTGGCTATAGCTATGCCACAGCCGCAGAGTTTTACCTAGACATCCAGTACGGCACCGACTTCACCGTGCCGGATATTGGCCTTGGCACAACCCCTGTTGAGGTTAGTGCAATGGGCAGCAACGATATCGACCCTGATTTTGCAAAGTACTTCAGCCTGGAGATGTACACCAGCAAAGGCTCCCAAGGCCAACTGTCCGACTGGGAGATTTCGGCTACCCGTGTGGCCGACGCTGCAGATGGCAGCCATGTAATGCGTCTTACATTTAAAACAGAAAATCGCACAAGCTTTACCCGCGACGCATTTAAGCTAATTCCTATTGCTACCGAGCTTCGCGTAGCGCTGGACGACAGCGCAGCAGCAGCGGCCGATAAAGAGCGCACAGGCACAATTCGCATTGCGTTCAACTTCGATGAAAAATCTTACGTATACCTGCCGCAGAACGTGGGCGGCACAGTGCAAACCAACGACCAAGGCTTGGCAGTAGAAATTGCCAACACATCGCTTATTGATGTAGACCTTCTTCGCGATTTGCACACCATTACCCTAACAGCTCCAGAGCCAATGGAAAAACGCATTAGCGAATATGTGGCCAGCATCGAAAAACAGTACCTAAGCTGGTACTACCCGATGGATGGCGTTGACTTTACTAATGTGAACGATCTCGACTTCTTTGGCCTAAACACTGCCACAGGCCTGCATCGTAACTACCTGGCGCTGGGCAACACAACTCTAAACACAACCACAATACCTATGGACCGGCTGTGGTTCTATTGGAACCTAGTTCCGGAAGGCTCCACCGAAATTACCCTGCCCTCAAAGCTCAGCGAGCTTGTTGTTAGCGAGCAGGCAGGCGGCGACGCAAACCTTGCAACCGCAGGCTTTAATGCAGGCGAGTTCCGTATGCTGGGCTTTATTGCACCGCAGGTTGGCGCAAACACCGATTGGGAAGTGGCATACACCCTTTCCGACGGCACAAACGGTACACTTACCAGCGCAGGCGCAGCGGCTGCCTTTGCCACAGCAACATCGC
>CAYJEW010000006.1:44462-65590 GCA_964369525.1 uncultured Oscillospiraceae bacterium
TCGCCCGACGGTCGCACAATCTACTACCTAAGCACAGCTACAATGGCTGCTGTAGATACCACAAGCACCGTTAGCATCACCGAGATTACCTTTAAAATCGTTAAAGCCGACCCAACCGCAACAACCGAGTCGATGGTTATCACCGGCAATCCGATGGTTCTTATGGAAACCCCCGACTCTCTGCACAGCACACCGGCTTTACAAACTGCGCCTTACAGCATGAAAATAAGCAATAACAGCTATGTTGGCGCATTCGATAAAGACGGCGCAGTGCTTGTTTACAACGGCAACAACATCGAGTATGTTCGCAGCGAAGCTGTTGACTATGCGCGTAGCTTCCAAAGCTATGGCGTAAACAAAACCGCAGTTAACAACTCGCGTGCCACCAGCTCCGACCCCGCGCAATCCCAAAGCAAGCCCGGCGACGAGCTTGAGTACACCATTGAAGTTGAGCTAGACAGCACATTTAGTCTTGCATATGCCGATGGCCTGTGGGTGCGCGACCTTGCAAACATGTACCTTCAGTTTGCATCAGACTTCACAGCAGAAATTACCATTGAATACGGCGCAAACAACCCGCAAACAGGCGACCAAATTGTGCCGGACGCAGCAGAACACACCACACTTACACAAACAAGTGCCAACACCTGGACTGTAGCGCCTATCACATCGCAGCTGCAAGCTAACGACTCTGCCTATGCAGACAATCGCGAGCTGTGGTTCACCGAGATGGTGTATAAGTTCAACGGTGATTTCTACCAAGGCGATAAAGTGACCATTGTTTACACCGCCAACATCGCTACAGATGAATACATCACCAACACTTACGGTGCTTCATACGCTCCTGTACCACTGGGCGAAAATGTAGCCAACAACTACGTATACATTCGCACATGGCTCAACACCCCCGGCACTCCGGGTACCGGCGGCACATGGGAATGGGAAGAGTACGGCCGTCACCACGAGTATGTATCTCCCGACCTTCTGTATGCCGACGTAAGCATTGTAGCGCTGGACGAGAATGGCGACGAGCAGTCGATATTCTTCCCAGAGCAGGCAGCTACCCTGCAGGTACATGGCGCAGTTGTTGAAACCGAGATAGACCTTCTGGATCCGGTATTCATTGTAGAAATTCCCGAAACATTCACACTTAATGCAGCATCGCTAAACGATGTGCTAAGTGATATTACTCAGTTTGAAATGGCGGTATCGCCAGGCCGTGATATTACAGAGATTGGTTCGGTAACCCCAACCAAAATCACGGGATATGACGCACAGGGTAGCGCCACAAACGATATGGACGACATGCGTTTCTTGCGCATCGAGTTCGATGGCATAACCCTACGCCAGAACGAAACCGACGCTAGTGGCGCAATTGTTAGGGCAAACATTAACGAAGGTATTTCCTTCCAGATTAGTGTTAAAGCCAGAGCTGGCACCGCAATTGGCTCGAACGAAAAAGATTACCTTGATGCCAAGGTTGCGCTTACCACCAACAACCTTGATGCAAGCATCTCTATCAACAAAATCCATGACGAAGCAGCCGATTGGTACAACGAATCTTCCACCGGCAACATATTTGGCAGCGACGCTCAGGTATCGGTTTTTGAGAGCGTAATGTCGCTGGGCGCAACACCCACACCGGCTACATACAGCTATGTAGAAGACAGAAAGCCTATTGCGGTACTTAGGTATTCGTACGAAATCGGCCTAACCAAAGGCATAGCATGGCGCTCGGGTGGCGCGTATAAGCTCTACTCCGACCCCAACTACGGCGGCAGCAGCGATACCTACGAAAACTTCCGCCTGTACTTCATCAACGCTCCTATAAAAGTAAATAACGTTGAAGTACCTGCCACAAACCCCGGCATTAGCGACTATCTGCTAACCGAACTCTACGATGTAATGCCGGTTGGCTATCGTCTGCCTCAAAACGCCGATGGCAGCTGGGACACAAGCGGAATTGTTATCAGGGAAAACTACAACCTTGACACATGGAACTTCCCAACCAGCGCGGGCACTACTGTTGGTATTGTTGATCCCAGCTTGTACACCATCGAGATTGGCAGCACAACATCAAACCTTAACACAGCCGAGCCGGACGACCTTAACGCCGCCGGCACACGCACAGAATATGAGCTGCAAACCATTAAAATTACCTTCCACGGCACCGGTCTTGCAGTACCATATGATAAAGCAGTAATTGTAGATTATCGTGCTTACATAGTAAACGACGACCTTCTGCACGGCAACGTAGATTCTCGCAGAACCTACAACCGCGTGTCCATGTTCTACGACCCAACCACAACAAAGGTTGTTAAAGGCAACACACGTACCTACACTCAAGACGCAAACGACCTTTCGGCCCACGATCGCCTGTTCTGGTGGAACTGGAGCGGCGCAGACCAAACCACAGAAAACCGTTTGTGGTACTACACAACGGTTAGACAGTACTCTAAGCGCATAGCCCCAGGCATTACCAAAACGGTCGAGGGTACATACCCGCGCCTTAACATGAACGGTCTAACGGTAGACTGGACACTAACCGTTATGAACGGCTCAGGCGCACACTCAACCATGGTAATGGATGAATACACGGTTGTGGATGTTCTGCCACCAAACGTAACTTACGCAGGTATGACAAGCGGACCTGCACCAACTTCCACATACTTCAATAGTTCCAACAGCCAAGTGCTTGTTTGGGAGTTTGAGGCAGGCGATTACGACCTAGCCCCGGGTGCAATTTCGGAAGCAACAGGCGCACTTGTGCTGAAATATCAAGCAACTGTGCCAGAGCGCACATACGGCCAGCTACAGAACCTGGCATACGTAGTGCCCACCAACGACTACTTTGACCAAGACAATAAGTACAGCGGTCAGTTTATAGTGGGTGGCTCAAATACCGAAATGTACAACAATTTTGCTAAGGGCAACGGCCCAACAACAGGTGCTTACGATGACGCTCTCATGTGGAGCATCCGCACCTCCGGCCGTGCTGTGAAAGCAACAAACAATATCACTCTGTTTGATGTAACAGGCGCATCCTCAAGCAAATATGTAGCAAACATTACAAACCCAGCAGGCAACCCATACCCCCACGGCACAAGCTCTACCACATTTAACGACACCGTAGAGGTATGGCGTGGCGACACAGTGCAGTACTCGTTCACATTCGAGAACGACCTAGGCACAGACCCGTTCGAGAACATCGTATTCTACGACATTCTCCCAAGAGTAGGCGATACCTACACCATGCAGAATCGTCCGCGTAACTCTGCTTGGGGCGAAGAGCTGGTGCTAGACGAAACAAGCTTTGCTGTAACCTTCAACGGTGCAGCAGTAGACGCAGCCGACTACACCATCACCTACACCGAAGACTTCTCGAACACAGCTTCCAGCAAAACACTACTTGAGAGTCTTGCCTGGACCGCCGCTCCGGGAGCAGACCTACGCGGCTTCAGAATAGAGTTCTCTTCCAACATCACGCTCGACGTTGGCGACCGTCTGCAGGTAGCTTGGCAGATGTCCGTGCCCACAAACGTGCCTTACAGCTCGGTAAACAGCATTGCTTACAACAGCGCGTCCTTCGCGTATGAGTTGCTTGCCAATAGAACCGAGCCCGCGCGCTACCAGGCAGAGCCTGAAAAAGTAGGCCTATTCCTCAGGGGCGAAGAAGAGCTAAGCCTAAGCATTGTTAAAGACCTACTTAGCACCGACGTAGCAGCAGGCAGCGCAGTATTTGAGTTCCTGCTGGAGCGCCAAGACAACACCGACCCAACAGGCAACACATGGGTACCGGTAGACCTGTCGGCAGCTGACATCACCATTGCCGACTACAATGCAGCAAGTGCAGGCCGTTGGCAGATAATTCAAAACGGCGCAAATGATGTTGGCGTGTTCAGCATCGACGCAAGCCTGCTGGCAGGCGATGTGGGTATAACAATCGAAGGTTACGGCCTTGCAGAGGGTACCTACCGCGTAACAGAGCTTAACCCTGGTAACCACACCGTTGCATACAACGGCGAACAAAGTATCGGCGTTGTTCCAACCCAGGCAACACCTGTTCTTGAGGCAGTACTAGAGGTGGAGAACTCTTACATACCTCCAACACCACCTCCACCGGTACCACCCGTACCACCGGTACCACCCGTACCACCGGTACCACCCGTACCACCGGTACCGCCTGATGCTCCGCCGCTAGTGTTTACCAACTTAGCACCTACCGAGCTTATCCAGCCAGACACCCCGGCAGCAGGAACAGACGGCAGGCATTGGTCTTTGCTTAACCTCATGTCGGCACTATTCTGCGGCATCACAAGCGGTATTATGATGGTTATGATGCTGTTCAACCGCTTGCGTCGTAAGAGTGACGAAGAGCTTGAGGCAACAGTGCTTGAAAATGGCGAGATTAGCGAGATTGGCGAAACCGAGAACGAGCTAGCAAAACGTCGCAAAGGCGCATATGTATGGCGAGTGCTCTCGGTGCTGGTGTTCGTAGCATCCGCAATAGGCTTCTTGCTCAACGAAGATATTCGTGAGCCAATGGTATTCGCTTGCGAATGGAGCCCGCTGCAAGTTACCTTCGTAATCACACAGGTACTTGTTATGCTTGGCCTACGTCAAACCATGCGTGCCCCAGACCCGGACGAATGGGAAGACGACGACCTAATGATGCAAGACAACTAACGCCTAGCATGTTTTAATCAATACCTCAAAGCCCCCCACAACCTGTGGGGGGCTTTACTTTATATATCAATCAGCCAATGCCTGACATATATGATAAAAATAACACACCAATCATTGTGCAATACCATAAAAATATATGTTGAAGTATTGAGATATATGGGGTATAATATTCTATTGCCTATAGTGCAGGTAACAAATCAATATGTAGTATGTTGAAAAGATACCGCCAGCTATGCAGCAAATGTAGTATTTATATTGTATACTCAAGAAAGGATGGGCTGAAATGAAGTTACGCTATGAGCAAGACCAAGAATATAGCCGCTGGTGTCGCAGCTCCATCCATCTTGTTTGGATTTTTGTGGCTACCGTTTTGCTGGTGGAGATATGTTTTTTTGCCATGCAGCTGGCCAGTGATTCCAATGCAGATGTATATGAGTATTTAGTAATATATATAGTACGCCCATTTATAGTATATGGAATACTATTGGCGGCTATGCACCTGTTCTCTGACTATCTTTTAAAGAAAAAGAGATATGTACAGCAGGCGGTTATGTACCTAACAGCAGTGTCACTCGGCTCGCTTTCTATCGTGTGGACTCATAGCGATATAGCAGTGGCGCACATGGTGTTAGCATTTCCCGTACTATTATCGGTAATTTATGTTGAACGCTGGGCGCTTTACTACACATTTTTCCTAAACTTAATATTCTTCTTTATATTTGTATATATACTTCCGCCAACATATCCGCTAAATGCAGGTATGCGCCCCAGCAATATTAATATTGTTGTAATGGTTGCAATGATGGTAGGTGCATTTGGCCTTGCCGGTATGCTGCGCAAGCGCCAGCAGGTGCTTATAGATGGCATTGTGGCGGCGCATAATAAGTCAAAGCAAGACTCGCTAACAGGCCTATACAACCACGCAGCCTTTTATGAGCGACTGGATGAATATATTCTGCAACAAAAAAGCGACGAGACAGGCTTTTGCCTAATAGTGTTGGATATTGATAACTTTAAAAGTGTGAATGATAGGTTTGGCCATGCGGTGGGTGATGTTGTTATAACAACGCTTGTGTCCACCATTAAAGCATCTTTACGCAAAGACGAAGAAGCTTTCCGTTACGGTGGCGAGGAGTTCACAGTGCTGTCGTCGCGTAGCCCGCAGCAGGGGCAAGAGCTGGCCGAAGAGATAATAACTAACTTTCGAAACACATTAAGCGATACGTCATGGGGCACCCCTGTTACCTGTAGCGCAGGTGTGTGTGCTTACAACGCTGAACGCTTTGGCGCTAGGCGCGAGTTTTTTGCAGCAGCAGACGAAGCACTGTACGAGGCCAAAAGTACCGGTAAAGACCGTGCGGTGTTGTGGAGCGAAGAGTATTCCCGCAGGTGGAAAGCATTTGAATAAAAAGCGAGAGAAAACAATATGAGCAGCCACACAGCAGCCGATGTAAATAAGGCAATAGAATACCTTACGAGCCATAGCTGGCAGGCCAGCCGCCTTGGGTTGCATCGCATGCAAGAGCTAATGCAAAAGCTGCAAAACCCCCACAAAAAACTACAGTTTGTCCATATAGCAGGCACAAACGGTAAAAGCAGTACTAGCGCCATGTTGGCATCGGTGCTGCAAGCAGCAGGTTATAAAACAGGCCTTTTCACCTCGCCATTTGTGCAGTATTTTAATGAGCGAATGCAGATAAACGGTAGTCCTATTTCAAATAATGAGCTAGCCGAAATAACAGCAGCAGTGCGCCTGCAGGCCGATAAAATGGAAGACCACCCCACCGAGTTTGAACTTGTAACTGCGGTGGGGCTTTTGTGGTTTGCACAGCGCGGGTGCGATATTGTGGTGCTAGAGGTAGGCCTTGGCGGCCGCCTAGACGCCACAAATATAATCCCACCGCCGCTGTTAGCGGTAATCACCACCATAGCGCTGGACCACACCAGCATTTTGGGCAACACACCGCAGCAGATAGCTGCAGAGAAGGCAGGCGTTATAAAGCAAGGCAGCGCTGTGCTGTCCTACCCGCAGACGCAGCAGGTGGAGCAGGTGCTGCAAAACGCTTGTAGCGCGGCTGAGGTGCCGCTGCATATGGCTGATTTTTCATCGCTCAAGCTACTTAGTCGAGGGCTTTGCGGCCAGCAGTTTGAGTTTGGCGGTTATTCGCCGCTGCAACTATCGCTGCTGGGGCCGTACCAGCTGCAAAATGCAGCGCTGGTGGTAAACGCAGTGCAGCTGCTGCAAACCAGAGGATATAGTATCTCTGCTGAGGCACTGAAAAAAGGCCTAAATGATGCACGCTGGCCTGCTCGTTTTGAGCTGGTGTGCCAAAAGCCGTATGTAATAGTAGACGGAGGGCATAACCCACAGGGGGCAGCAGCGCTGGCCGATGGCCTAGGGGAATATTTTAGGCACAAAAAGGTGCTGCTAGTATATGGCGTGATGGCAGATAAAAATTATCAAGAGATGTTCCGCAGTGTGCAGTCTCAGGTTGGTGAGGTTTTTTGTGTTTCGCCAAATAGCCCGAGAGCTCTTGCGGCGGATCAGTTGGCAGCCTACTGCACGGCTGAGGGTAGCAAAGCTTCGGCTTACAAATCGGTGGAAGAGGGCATACATGCGGCATTGGCGACTGCAGATGACAGCGATGTTGTATGTGTGTTTGGCTCGCTGTATATGGCAGGGCAGGCGCGCCAAATATTTTTATAAGATAAACAATCTTCGTATTCATTACAATTGTGTATAATTAATTTAAGTGCAGCTGCTCTCGCCACTTGCGTGGCAACCGAGTAAACTTGCTACAAATAATATACATAATATTTGAATTGCCAACATATCGCAAATGCGGTATACTAAGCTTAGAATATAAACGCAGAGTAGGGATGGCGCGTTAAGTGCCGGCAGATGGGGTGTTGCTGCCGGACGAAGAAGGCCTTGGCCTTCGCGGTGTCAGTAAGGCGGCAATGTGGCCGCCCTTCCCGCATCCACTGCCACAATATCAGGGCGTGCCTTTGGGGCGCTCCTCTTGCGTGGCGCTATATGAGGAGGGCTCTTTTATTATGCAATCAATGCAAAAGATAACCACAAGGCAGCTTGTTTTAATGGCGTTGCTGGTAGCAATGGCGGTTGTGTTGTCGCGCTTTTTATCCATAAGCACACAAAGCATGAAGATTGGCTTCAGCTTTGTACCCATTGTACTTTTAGGCATGCTGTATGGGCCGATATGGGCCGGTGTATGCGCTGCCATGGCCGACTTTATAGGGGCAATACTCTTCCCTGTGGGGGCGTATTTTCCGGGCTTTACGCTAACAGCAGCTTTAACAGGTGTGGTGTATGGCCTTTTTCTATACAAGCAGCCAAAACCATTGCGTGTGGTGGCGGCGGTGGGGCTGGTAGAATTTGGGCTAAACCTAATATTAAACACTTGGTGGATTCACCTGCTGTACGGCACAAATTATTTAGCATTGTTGCCAACAAGAGCATTAAAGAATGTTGTTATGTTTCCAATACAAATTGTTATTATACTGCTCATTATTCCACGTCTGGCAGCATTTAAGAAAAAAGCTTAAAAGGGGGCCATACTATGTCAAACTATGATGTAGCCATTATAGGCGGCGGGCCGGGCGGATACAATGCAGCCGAACGCGCAGCCGAACATGGTGCCTCGGTGGTACTGTTTGAGCAACAATGGCTAGGGGGCACCTGCCTGAACGAGGGCTGCATTCCCGCAAAAACATTGTTGTACAGTGCTAAGCTGTACGATAACGCCTCCCAATCAGAAAAATACGGCATCACAGCCGAAAATGTAGCCATATCACTGCAAACCGTGCAGGCGCGTAAAGAAAAGGTTGTGCGCACACTCACAAGTGGCGTAAAGGCTGCGCTAAAGCGTGCAGGGGTAGAGGTTGTACCGTGCAAAGCCACTATTAGCGCCCATACACAGCCAGGCTACACACTGCAAGCTGATGGCCAAAGTTACACCGCGAAAAATGTTATTGTAGCAAGCGGGGCAAAAACACTATTGCCGCCTATAGACGGCCTGCAGCAGGGCATAGAACAAGGCTGGGTAATTACTTCTAAGCAAGCTCTGCAGCTGGCAACTCCGCCTAAGAGCATGGCGGTAATAGGCGCCGGTGCTGTTGGGTTGGAGCTTGCAAGCTACTACCGCTCACTTGGTAGCGAGGTGGCTGTGGTGGAGATGCAAAACCAAATTGCCATGCCGTGTGACGCTGCCTTGGCAGGCGTTCTGCAAAAGATATACGAGAAAAAAGGCGTGCAGTTTCACCTGAATGCTAGCGTTACATCCATGCAGCAAAATCAGGTGTGCTTCACACAAGATGAAGCGCAAAAAACGCTTAATGCCGATGTAATTTTAATGGCTGCAGGCCGCGTTCCACACACAGAGGGCCTTGGCTTGCAAGCGCTGGGCGCACAGCTGCAGCGTGGCGCACTTGTGGCAGATACCCACATGTGCACCAACCTTTTGGGCCTGTATAGCATTGGCGATGTAAATGGACGCATGATGCTGGCCCACGCAGCCTATCGTGAAGGCGAGGTGGCAGTAAACCACATAATGGGCGTACAGGATGAGATGCGATATGACCTAGTGCCATCGGTGATATACACAAACCCTGAGCTTTCCTGTATTGGCCACACAGAGCTTTCGGCAAAGCAGGCAGGCTTAGATGTGTCGTGCGTTACTGTGCCCATGCGGTATTCCGGCCGCTATCTCGCTGAAAACGAAGGAGAGAACGGCAGCTTTAAACTACTTATAAATAAAGCAACCAATACAATTGTAGGTGCGCATGCACTGGGTAACTATTCATCAGAATTCATATCAGCGCTTGGCATCTGCATGGCAGCTAATATGCCACTGCAAGAGCTACGCAAGGTGGTGTTCCCACACCCAACTGTGGGCGAGGTACTGCGTGGCGCACTGTTTGGCATATAAATGGAGTTAAAATAAAAAGCATTAAAAAGCAACCCACCAAGGCAGCTTGCCTTTGGCGGGTTGTTTTTTTAAAATGTATACTAAATGTGTTCCCCTAATAATGCGCTGTGCTTATGTCTTGGAAACATACGAAATAGCACAAGCCCCTGGGCCAATGTGGGTGCCGATAATTGGCCCAACAGCGAATGTTTCGGTGTTTTCAAGATGGTACTTGACTGTGGCAATTCTGCTAAGCTTTTTCGCTTTTTCTGTAGTGTACGTGTAGCCAAAAAATACAGGGAAGCTTGGGTCAAACTCAGGGTTTTTCTCCACCTGATTGATAAGCCCTGTAATAGCTCCGGCGCTGCCGCGCGCCTTGCCGCACATTTCAATATTGCCATCCTTCAGCTGCACAATAGGCTTTACCCCAAGCGCAGATCCAATAAGCTCTGCTGTTTTGGGAATACGCCCGCCCTTACGCAGGAATTTCAGTGTGTCCAGCGCGCCGTAGGTGCGCACCCTGCCTGCCGCTTCGCTTATTATAGCAACAATCTCTTTCGCCAGCAGCCCGCGGTCGCGCAGCGTAACCGCGTGGTTTACCAAAAGCCTAAGGCCAATAATAGCTTGCAAAGAGTCAATAATGTAAATTTTGTCGTAATCCACCATCTCTTTGGCAATAAGTGCGCTTTGCATTGTGCCGCTCAGCTTGCTGCTTAGCATAATAGCAATCACCTCATCACCATCGGTTTTTGCTTGTGTAAATGCCGGCAGAAAGTCGGCGGGTGAGGGCTGGCTGGTTGTGGGTAGGTCGTTTTCGGTATCCAGCAAACGATAAAATTCTTCAAAGAATTCGTCTTGCGCAGGGTCGTACTCAACGCCGCTAAATGTAACACCCAGCGGTACTAGCGTAACACCCATATCAATGGATTGCTTTAATGATATATCAGATGCTGTATCGGTTAAAATTCTAATCAATTGTTTTACCTCGGTTTTTCTATAAATTTAAATTCGTAATATTTATGATATAAGTTACAGCTGTTGTAACTTTCGAGCAATTATACCCATTATTCGCACTACTTGTCAAGCAAACAGCTCAATTTATGAACAAATTATGTCAAGAAAAATTACAATTGACATACAGCCGACAAAAAAATAAAACCATCGAAAAATATTTTTTTTGTAAAATTGGGCGCTTTTACCAATCGAGACGGATATATATTATACAAAACGCAAATTCAGCATAAGCCTCTTGTAATAATATTACAAATTAGAGTATAATATAGAGGCTGGGCATTTTAGTGTGCTTAGCAACGTAATGCAACACTGCGCGGCACTGCCGCACAGAAAAGATAACTTCTAAAGGGAGGATTTTTAACATGGACAACTATCTCGTAGGCCAAGTTCGTAACACTTATGACTATTGCCAGACTATCAACCGTATGGGCGCTGAAGGTCTTCCGCCTGTAATCATCACCTGTGCTATCACCGGTGGTATCCACGGCGCAGAAGCTAACCCCAACCTGCCTGAAAAACCAGAAGATCAAGCCCAAGCTGCACTGGATGCATACAATGCAGGCGCTTCGATGGTTCACATTCATGCTCGTAACCCTGAAACAGGCTACAGCACCACTTCGGTAAGATACGAAGAGTTTTTGAAGGTTAACCAGCTGGTTCGTGAAAAATGTCCAGACCTTATCATCAACAACACTTCGGTTGGCGCTCGCT
This sequence comes from uncultured Oscillospiraceae bacterium, assembly GCA_964369525.1. Taxonomy (GTDB): domain Bacteria; phylum Bacillota; class Clostridia; order Oscillospirales; family Ruminococcaceae; genus JAAYCI01. The sequence continues at coordinate 55,802 of CAYJEW010000006.1, forward strand.
ACATCTTTGACGACAAAGGTGCAGGCCCTCTGCAAACACCTAGCCCAGAGGCTCGCCCTGAAGTTGTTTCGCTAGACCTTGTTGTTACTCGTATCAAAGCAAAACTAAAAGCTCGTCCAGCGCCTCTTACCGGCCGCGACAAAGATGTTATGTTTGACCTAAACCTTGGCATCCGTGCTGACGAAGCTCTGGAAGTTCTTGAAATATTCGACAAATTTGATTGCAAACCCGAATACGAACTGTTTAGCCTTGACGGCATCAAAATCCTGAACGATGTACTGCGCACCTACAAAGGCGACGGCAGGCCCTGGGTTTCCCTGCTACTCGGCGGCAACGGCACATTCCCCTCCATCCGCACACTGATGGAAGCTGCCGATCTTCTGCCTGCAGAGGCTCTGTTTAATGTTATCGGTATCGGTTCTGCCCAAATCCCAATGGCTACCGCCGGTATCGTACTTGGCCACCACGTACGTGTAGGCCTGGAAGACAACGTTTATTACAGCAAGGGCGTTCTGGCCGAAAGCAATGGCCAAATGGTAGAGCGTGTTGCATCGATTGCTAAAGCAGTTGGTCGCCGCATTGCTACTCCTGCAGAAGCTCGCGAAATGCTGGGCTTGGGCGCACCTCGCCAGTACTAAGTTAAAGCCACACGCAGCGCACATGTGCGTTTGCGTTTACGCTGCAAAGCCACCCCAAACGGGGTGGCTTTTTTATCTGCTTGCTAATGATTGTACGGTGTGATAAAATTTAGGTACATATCTTTTTAAAAAACAGGAAGCGCCGCTGGCTGTGTTTTGCACAGTAGCAAGGAAGGGGCATAGCAGATGATAATAGCAGATTTAGGCATAAACCATAATGGGGATGTTCAGCTAGCAAAAAAAATGATAGATGCAGCGGTTGATGCCGGCTGTAATCTGGTAAAATTCCAAAAGCGCACAGTAGACAAAGTGTTTAGCCACGAGTACCTAAACTCATTGTTCGAGAGCCCTTGGGGCAGCACTCAGCGGCAGTTTAGAGAGCATGTTGAGTTTGGCCTTAGCGAATATCAAGAGCTAGACGCATACTGCAAACAAAAAGGTATAGAGTGGTTTGCCTCGGCATGGGATGTAGATTCGCAGCTTTTTTTACGTCAATTTAATCTGCAGTACAATAAAGTGGCATCGCCAATGCTCACCAATGTACCGCTGCTGGAGACTATTGCCGAAGAGGATAAATATACTTTTATTTCCACGGCATTTGCAAGCTGGCCAGAGGTAGACACCGCGCTGGCATTGCTAAGCGGCGTGCCATACACACTGCTGCACTCGGCCAGTGTTAGGCCCATAAAGGAAAGCCAGGCCAATTTGCGCACGCTAGAGGTTATGCGCGAGAGGTTTTCCTGTTCGGTTGGCTATAGCGGCCTTGAAAAAAGTCATTTTGTCAGCGTGCTGGCCCATACAATGGGCGCCGAGGTTATCCAAAGGCGTATCACGCTGGACAATGCCATGTTCGGCCCTCATCAGGCGTCGTCTGTGCAGCCTAAAGAGCTTTGCGACTTTGTGGATATCATTCGCCGCGCCACCCGAATTATAGGCGATGGCAGCCGCGTTATTACCCCGGAAAATATCCAAATGCGCTCGCTGGTTGCATCAGGAGAGATGTAGTATTTGGTATTTTCAGTATAATGTGATACAATGCAAACAATCAACAGGGCTGCCGCAAACAAGCACAGCTGCTTGTAAACGGTGGCTTTGTTTTGTTATAATCAACCCCCTAACCAACCTTTAAAGGAGCACTTTATGCATGCCTATAAGTCTAAGCTAGACCTAATTGCAACCGAGCAGGCCATAAAATTTATTAAGGATAACTTCGAGGCCGAGCTAGCACGCGAGCTTTTGCTCACACGTGTTTCAGCACCGTTGTTTGTGCCAAAGCAAAGCGGCTTAAATGATGACTTGAATGGAATAGAGCGCTCGGTGGCATTCGATATAAGGCAAACAGGCGAGGTGGCAGAGGTTGTGCACAGCCTTGCAAAGTGGAAGCGCCATGCGCTGGCAGTTTATGGCTTTAAACCACACACAGGCCTTTACACCGATATGAACGCAATTCGCCGTGATGAGGATTGTGACGAAATACACTCTTTGTATGTAGACCAATGGGACTGGGAAAAGATAATCATTGAGCAAGACCGCACAATTGATTATTTGAAACAGACGGTAAATCAGATATACAAGGTTATCCGCAAGGTGGCCACAGCAGTTAGGCGTAATTATCCACAAACAGGCATAGAGCTGCCCGATGAAATAACATTTTTAACCACCCAGCAGCTGGAAGATGAGTACCCCACGCTTACCCCAATGCAGCGCGAAAATGAGGTTGCAGCCCGCTATGGGGCGGTGTTCTTAATTGGAATCGGCGGGGCGCTGCGCTCGGGTACCCCTCACGATGGCCGCGCGCCCGACTATGACGACTGGGCACTAAATGGTGACATTATTGTGTACAATCAGGTATTGCAGCGTGCATTTGAGCTGTCGTCAATGGGTATTAGGGTAGATGCGCAAAGCCTGAAAAACCAGCTAGAGACAACAAATCAACTACACCGCCTAGAGTTTCCATTCCACTCAGCGCTTATGAAAGGCCGCCTGCCGTATACCATTGGCGGCGGTATTGGGCAGTCCAGGCTGTGTATGTTAATGCTGGAAAAAGCACACATAGGTGAGGTGCAGTCGTCGGTTTGGCCGCAAAGCATGATTGAACAGTGCGAGCAAAACAATATATTTTTGCTGTAATGTAGGCCCAAATCCTACATTGCGGCAATTCACATGCCTCATTTAATTCTTAAGCACAACCGTAAAGGTTGTGTTTATATGCAAATTTTGTTATGCTTAAACCAGAGATAAACAAACAACAACCCGATAGTTTTTGCGTTAAACAAGGAGGTACTTCATGGCATTAAACATTCGCAAACGCAGTATATTTGTACTTACTTTGGCATTGTCCATCATGCTGGTACTGTCGGCCTGTAGCTCTACTTCAGGCACCGAGGCTTCTGCAGACGGAGCAGGCGATATGTCCAATAGCGTGTCCGGAATGGGCGCAGAAGAAAACCTAGACCAAAGCTATTCTGAAGATGAACTATCTGCCGACGGGCGCAATTCCATAGAAACAATTATAAGTATCGCCACCTTGCTAACCCCACCGGCTAGCGGCGAGATAAACGTGCAGTATGAAGGCATTGCAACGCCAGCTACTGCCGAATGGCACTCATATTATGTCACAAACATTGATGGCACAGAGATAGGCCAGTACTATAAGATGCCATTGGAAGAGGAATATTATCTTCTCAACACCGCCACAGGCGCCCCCACAGCAATCTTAATGGACGAGGCAGGCCTGCCATATCTTGAGGGCCAAGAGGGGCCAAGCCCGTATGCGCTTCATGGCCTCGGCCGCACCCCCGATAAAATCATCTACGCCATATACCCCGAGCTAAACCCAAACTATCTGTTCCTATTCCCAATAGAGTATGTTGGCGATGAAACAATCAATGGGGCGGCTTGCTATCGCTATGAAGTTTACAGCTACGAAACAGGCGAAGCGCTAGCCACACTGTATCGCGCGCAGGACGCCGAAAGTTGGTTCTGGGCTAGCGAAGAAGGCATTGTACAGGTGTATGTGCAGGGTACTTCGGTAGAGTTTACAGGCGCAGTAGAAGCTGACGTAGGCGCTGAAACCGATGCCAGCAGTGAAACTGATGCTGAAAGCGAAGCCGACAGCAGTGAGCAATAAAATTACCTAAGGGCAAAAGCTATATTTAAAAGCGAGGCGCAGGCCTCGCTTTTTTATGCGCATCCGCGTTATGCACATATTAAAATGCCTCCTGCAGCATGCTGCAGGAGGAATTTATTGTAAAATTAACTGCTAAAGTTAAATTAGCGAGCCAGAGGTTTGATGCCAAGAATTTCGCGAGCTTCTGCCGATGTAGCAGGCTCTTTGCCAAACTCTTTAACAACGCGAACTGCACGCTCTACCAGCATTTCGTTGGTAGCTTTTACGCCGCGCGAGTAGTACAGGTTGTCTTCCAGGCCAACACGGATGTTGCCGCCCATAGCCAGTGCAGCATACATCATGGGAAGATGGCCGTTGCCGATACCAGAGCAAGACCAAATTGTGCCTTTTGGCAGGTGGTTAACAAGGTATACTAGGTTCTCAACGTTGGCTTCCATCATGCCGCCAACACCCAGCATCAGCTGGCAGAACATAGGCTCTTTAATGCGGCCTGCTGCAATGTACATTTCAGCATTTTTAATCATGCCGTAGTCAAAGATTTCAACTTCAGGCTTAACGTCGTTTGCATTGTAAACTTCGCACAGTTTGTGCAAGAAAGCAGGTGTGTTGCTGAATACAAACTGGTCATTCCAGTTGAATGTGCCGATGTCGCAAGAACCAATCTCGATACCAGGAATGGTAGCGTGAGGTTTCAGGCGCTCTTCGTCGCTTACAAGGCCGCCGGAAGAGGTAGCATTGATAACAACGTCGCAGTCTTTGTACTCACGAATCAAGCGTACGCTCTCTGCAAACAGGTCGGCGTCCATGCAACCAATATCAACATTGTCTTGCATGCGCATGTGAAGGTGAACAATAGCTGCGCCGGCTTTCCATGCAGCATAAGCACTTGCTGCAATTTCTTGCGGGGTAACAGGTACGTTTTCGTTTTTAGCTTTTGGAGTGGTAGCTCCGGTTAGGGCACAAGATATAATAACTTTGTCGCTCATAGGTAATACTCCCTTCAAATTTTAAACTTGTGTACATACTACACAGTTGAACCTATATTATTATACAGCATCTGTAGCAAATTGTATATTATAATTTCAAAAAATATGGCTAAAGTAAAAATTTCATGCAAAGCACACAAAACAATATGTAAATATAAGTGGCTATGCCAAAATATTGTGGCGGGTTACGCCGTCAATAGCGCAAAACTGGCACTTTGCACTAAGACTACGCAGTGGGTTTTCGCTAAACACGGCAATGTCTGCGTCTTTGCCTACGGTAAGCGAGCCAATACGGTCGCCAAGGCCAAGAATTTCAGCAGCATTGATGGTAATAGCTTTAAAGGCAACATCTTCAGGCAGGCCTTCATTTACACACATTCCGGCAACCAGTGTGAGGAACCATATGTGTGTAACAGGCATATCTGTCATAATGGCAAACTTAACACCGGCTTTGTGCAGAATAGCTGGTGCGCCAAGCGACATGTTTGTAACCTCGGGCTTAGATGCCACGCCGGAGAGAGGCCCAAGAATAACAGGGCGGCCTGCCTCGGCAAGTTCTTCTGCAATAAGGTGTCCCTCGGTGCAATGCTCTATCGAAACCTCAACGTCAAACTCGTCGGCAATGCGAATGGCTGTAAGAATATCGTCGGCACGGTGGGCGTGTGCCTTTATTGGGATTTTTTTGGTTACCACAAGCTCCAAAGCTTCCAGCTTTGCATCGTATGCAGGCATTTTAGAAGCATCTGCGCCTGCGGCCTCTTTCTTTGCAACATACTGTTTTGCTTTGTAAAGCCACTCGCGTATAAGCGCTGCTGTTGCCATACGGGTAATGGGCATTTTTTCAGCAGGGCCGTACACGCTTTTTGGGTTTTCGCCAAACGCCATCTTCATGGCAAGTGGGTCACGAATAATCATCTTGTCCACAGCACGGCCGTAGGTTTTCATGGCTACAAACTGCCCGCCAATGGGGTTTGCGCTTCCAGGGCCGGTAGCAACAGAGGTAATACCATGCTCTACAGCAATTGGGAACTCACGGTCCATAGGGTTTATACCATCAATTGCGCGCATGTGTGGGGTTATGGGGTCGCTAGCTTCGTTGCCGTCTGAGCCCTCCCAGCGCAGCGCTGTGCCAAAAATACCAATATGGCTGTGCGCGTCAATAAGCCCTGGCAGTATCCACCCACCTTTCGCGTCAATTATTTCGCAGTCTGCCGGTGCGTCAATCGACGCGCCTACGGCTGTGATTTTACCATTTTCAGCTAAAACAGCGCCGTTTTCAATGGTGCCTTGGCTGTCCATAGTAAGTACTCTACCATTTTTTATGAGAATTTTGCTCAAAACCATCACATCCTTTTTTACTATATAAAGTGTGGCTCGGGTTACCCCGGCCACACTTTTATTAAATATTAGCTGTTCGAAGACCTGCTAGAATATCGGCTCGTTGCTCCCCACTTCAAATGTTGGTGCAATCATTTGGGGGCTGGGTAGGGCAGGGGCGGCAGGTGCAGCAGGCGATTCGGCAGCACCCGGCAGCCTAAAGCGAGAAACCAGCTGGTTAAGGAAGTTGGCCTGGCTGGAAATCTCCTCGCTAACCGCAGCCGACTCTTCTGCTGTAGCGGAGTTTGCTTGTACCACACTGGAAATTTGCCCAATGCCTTCGTTAATCTGGTCAAGCGACATAGCCTGCTGAGCGGTAACGTCATTAATTTGTGCCATCGATGTAGCAATCTGTTCGGCGCTGTCCACAACCAGTTTCAAAGATTCGGCTGTAGCGTCTGCCAGCTCAGAGCCACGGTCTACCGACTGGATAGCGCCGTTGATAAGCTGATTTGTGTTGTTGGCAGCTTCGCCGGACTTGCTAGCAAGGTTGCGAACCTCATCGGCAACAACCGCAAAGCCTTTTCCGGCCTCGCCTGCACGCGCTGCCTCAACAGCTGCGTTTAGTGCCAGAATGTTGGTCTGGAAGGCAATATCTTCAATGGTCTTAATAATCTGGCTAATGCTTTGTGCCGACACTTTAATGTCGCCAATAGCACCGGTAAGTTCATCCATCTGAACATTACATTCTTGTATATGGTCTGCTGTGGTGCGAATAAATCCGGTAATCTCTTTAGAGCTAGAAGCATTTTGGTCGGTACTGGTGGCAAGCTCTGCAATAGTAGCCGAAAGCTCTTCCACGCTGGAGGCCTGCTCGGTAGAGCCTTGAGCCAATGCTTGTGCGCCGCTGGCCACCTGCTCAGAGCCCATGGTAACCTGCCCTGCAGAATCACGAATGCCGCCCATGGCGTCAATAAGCGAGTTAAGTAGATTGTACATATCGACACGCATGTTCATAAACTCGCCTGGGAAAGCTTCTTCAGGTAACCCACTCTTTGCAGTAAGATTGCCCTTGCTCATCTCGCTAAGACCCATGCGGAAATCGGTAAACACGGTTTTAATGGTGTCACACTGAGCTCTCATTGCGTCGGCAACTCTGCCAAACTCATCTTTAGATGTGTAGTCAATGGTAACGTCAAAATCGCCTGCAGCAAGGCTATTGGCGGCAGTTTCAAGTTGAACCAACGGCCTGGTGATGTTGTTTGTGAGAACAATAAACATCAATACGCTTAAAATAAGGCTGCCTACACCAAGACCAATAAGTATATAGGTAGTGGTTTCGGCCACTGCATCAATGGCATCTATCATTATTTCGCTTTCTTCCACAGCCGCCGCTACAATCTGCAACATGGTTGCGTTTGCAGCATTGCTTGCAGGCGTGTACACATCAGACATGTATGCAACGGCATCATCGTGGGAAGCCGAAAGCACCATTTCCACAGCAATAGCTTGATATTCCGCAAGCTCTACAAGCTGTGCCTCTAAAGTATCAAGCAGCTGAGGCTCTGCTGTGAAACGCTCATTAAGGAATGCAAGGTGATCTTGCATCTCAAGGTTCATCGCCTGAACGTTTGCTAGGCTCGCCTCCACAACAGCTGCGTCGGTATCATACAGCAAAGCGCTATACAGCTCTTTTGAAGAGCCTTCAAAAAGGGTAGTCATACGCAAAGAGCGCGAGTTCACAAAAAAAGCGCCGGTGTGATACTCGTCGATTTCTGCACTTATTTCTGCAAGGTTTATTACCCCCACAAAAATTGATATCAGGAAGAATACAAGAACACCTGCAAAAGAAATGAACAACTTCATCCGTACCTTAAGGTTTTTCATGCTGGTACCTCCACATTAGTATAGAGCAATTGCGTTATTAAAAAAATAAAAACAAAAACCTAAAGCAAATATAAACCAAAACTAAATCATTATTAGATTAGCAAATTTACAACAATATACTACAGTATATAACAACTTATTTATGGTTATTATCACACTATATAGTACAAAAGTCAAGTATTTGAAACGTGCAATAAATATATACCATCGCAAAAATTTCGTAAATCAAAGAAGTGAACTTGCACAATGGAATAAACGAAAGTTGTACAATATAAACAAAGGCAGCTGGAGTTGTACGGCAAGAATGCAAAATAGAGGGGTTTAGCGCAAAAAAAACCATGCAGAAGGTGAAAAATGCACCTGTGCTGCATGGAATAGTCATAAAAAGTTTACATAAACAAAAGAAGACTTGTTGCCATAACGGCCATTCCGGCTACAAGACCGTAGATAGAAAGGTGGTGTTCGCCATACTCCCTTGCAGACGGAAGCAGCTCGTCTATAGAGATAAACACCATAATGCCCGCCACACCTGCAAATATTACACCGTATACGATGTCGTTCATAAACGGAAGCAGTATTAAATAACCAACAACAGCGCCCACCAGCTCCGATAACCCCGATATAAACGAGTAGAAAAACGCTTTTTTCTTGTCACCGGTTGCGTAGTATATGGGCACAGACACGGCAATGCCCTCGGGGATGTTGTGTATAGATATCGCCACAACAATGGGAATGGCAAGCGAGGGTTCTTGCAGCGCCGAAACAAAAGTGGCAAGCCCCTCGGGAAAGTTGTGTATCGCAATGGCAAGCGCCGTAAAAAGTCCAAGGCGCATAAGCTTGCTATTGCTGTCGGCGTTATTTTTCGTTGTAGATGGGGTATTTTCGCTTATAGCCTTTACCTCATGCGGGTTGCCTGCACTGGGTATAAGGCGGTCTATTAGGCCTATAAGCAGCATACCGCCAAAAAACGCTACCACAGTTACAACTGCACCGGTTCTATCACCCATTGCTGTTTGCAGCGAGTCTTGCGCTTTAACAAAGATTTCTATCATGGAAACATAAATCATAACGCCGGCAGAAAACCCAAGGCTAATAGCCAAAAACTTAGTATTGGTTTTTTTGGCAAAAAACGCTATGGCACTGCCTATGCCGGTAGATAGGCCGGCTATAGCGGTAAGCCCAAATGCCAGCCAAATATTTCCTTCCATAAGAGCCTCCTGAGGAACATCAATTTTCCTATAGTGTACCATAAACTATGCAAAATATACAGTAATTTTATTGTTTTTTAGCAATTTTACCAAGGAGAATAGTGCAAAATACTAACCTTTAAAGCTATGGCGTAAATATAAAGCAAGTAAAGCGCCTCGCAAGGTTTGGGATATAGTGGGTGTATAGCAAAAAAAGGGTCGCCACATATAAAGTGGCGACCCTTTAACTTCAATTCTTTTAAAGCTCATGCGTAAGTTCTTTTATTTTTTTCTTAGCTTCAGTTAACACTTCTTCGCCTTTTTCTGTAATAGAATAATATTTTCTAACTTTGCCCTCGACCGTTTGGTTTTCTACGGTGAGCAGTTCAGCCTTTTCTAAGTTGTGAAAAATCGGATAAAGTGTCCCTGGACTAATTTCGTAACCATGATGTTTCAGTTCCTCTATCATAAAAGAGCCATACACAGGTTCTTTTTTTGCGTGATGAAGTATATGCACTTGTATAAATCCTAAAAATAATTTTCTTAAAATAGGGTCTTGCATTTTAATTCTCCTTATGTTATTATATCATTATCGAAAACCGATATTGATATTCGCTATCTGTATCCGATAACAATATTATACA
>CAYJEW010000007.1:0-6635 GCA_964369525.1 uncultured Oscillospiraceae bacterium
ACAGGCTCTGTGGCCAAATTTACCAGCTTCAGCCCGGCTTTCTTACAGCGGCCAATGTCTGCCCATAAATGCGCAAGGTTGTAAAACTGATACACCGAGCGGCTGTCGGTAAAGCTAAGCGCGTTAAAATCGTTCTGCTCAAAAAACGCTCGCAACTGCTCTGCCTGTGCGCCCTCCAGCGGCTTTAAACGGTAAAACCCATTGTCTGCGAGGCTGTATGCGTCCTTTATCATAGGCTCTTTTTGTGCCAGTTGCTCATATTTTTCCTGCGTAAGCGCCGCAGGCGTAAGCTGTATCATATCAAAAATAAAGTTCTTTTTCAGCCCCTTGCCAAACAATGCCGGCAAGCGCACAATAAGCGCGTCGGGATACTGCTCGCGCACCCACCCCTCAAGCGCAAGGCGGTTTTTGCCATAGGCCTGTGCGCCTTCGGTTTGCATAGCGCTGTTTTCAAACACCCCCGCAGGCTTTGTATACACATCCACCGTGCTTATAAGCACCAGCTGTTTTGGGTTCATTGCGCATATGTTGTCCATTGCTTGCTTTGCTCTGGCAAGGTCGGCCGCCTCGTCTGCATTTGCTAGAAACTTTTCGGCAGGCATACCGCTGTATACCACAAAGCCGTTGTCGGCACCAAAGCTATCCTGTATATTTTTGGAGTTATATAGATTATCAAAAGAATGGCTGGATGCAAGGTTGCCCCCCACAAAGCCTGTATAACCCACCAGTGAATATTTCACACGCGGCCTCCTTTGGTTTTACGCTGTCGTCCGGACATGGCAAAAAACGGTGGGCCGCTACCCTGCGGCCGTTATTGGCTAATGCCATACATACCATATTATATTATACCCACTTACCTTATAAATTACAAGAAAATCGCCGCCTGCCCTTTATGTGTCAGCGCACAAAACCCCCAAAAGGCAACAACTGCCTTTTGGGGGTTTTGTATTCAGTTTTACACACTTCAGCGTGTGCGCCCCGCCCTTCTGGGTGCGGCCGCAGGCCCTCCGCTGGTGGCTGTGCGCAGGGCACCTGCCTGTGCGCTTCGGCGGCGGTCATACCCCTGCGCACTACGCACGGGCGGCGGCGGGCGCGCGGCTATGCTTATAGGCCGCTGTGCCTGCACTGCGCGCAGCCTTTGCATGCGCCGCTTTTCTCGCCTATGGCGCACATGTATAATGCGTGCCAATATCATTCCCACCAGTGCCGCAGATACCAGCACAACCGGCCAGAACCACGGCGGCAGCTCTACCCTCTCTCGCACAGGCACACCGATAGGCGCCTGCGCCTGCACTATCTCTTCAAGGCCGCTCCAGCTAAGCGGCGCCACCCGTAACAGCTCGTTTTGCGCCGCCGTGTGCCCCAGCGGCAGGCTTAGCACAACGCTTGGCGGCACTGTATCGCCGTCCACAACATACCTCTCCGGCATGTATAGCTGCTGGCTCACAGCGTCTATTGTAACGCTACTGTGTAGCATTAGCTCTACGGTAGCGCCGCTCTCCACCCGCACCTCGCCCAGCATCTCCTGCTCGGCATTATACACCGGCACAGCCGCGGCGGCGCCCCCGTCTACGTTGTAGCTCACCCGCTCAAAATTATCAAAGCAATAATCCAACAGCTGAATGGTGGATGTATACTTCTGCTCGTTAAACTGATTGTTCAGCACAATGCATATCAGCTCGGTATCGCCCCTGTGCACCGCTGTAGCCAGCGTGTATCTGGCATCGTCGGTGTAGCCTGTTTTGCTACCAACCACCCCGTCATAGTGATAACTACTGTATTGTGTTAGCATAAGGTTCGAATTATTAAAACTGCGGCCTGCCGGCTGACGATTGGTAGGCTGCATGGTATAGCTCAGTGCACCAAAAATCTCGCGGAAGCCTGGCACGCTAAGCGCCCACCTTGTAATAACGGCCATGTCGTATGCTGTTGTGTAGTGGTCGTCGTCCGGCTGGCCGCTGGGATTCATAAAATGGGTGTCGTGCAGGCCTAGCTGGCGCACCTTTTCGTTCATCATCTGCACAAACCCGTCCATACTGCCGGCAATATACTCGCCCAGTACGTTGGCGGCGTCGTTTGCGCTTTCTATCTGGGTGGCATATAAAAGGTCGTTCACGCTCACCTCTTCGCCGCTTATCAGCGCCACCATAGACGCGTTTGGAATAAGCGCGTCCACCGCCTGCTGCGACACCGTCACCCGCTGCTCGCCCTCGGTGGCAATGTCTATGTTTTCAAGCGCCAGCGCCAGTGTCATAATCTTTGTTATGCTGGCAGGAAACCTCGCCTCGGCAGAGTTCTGCCCCACCAGCACCTGCCCTGTGGCGGCGTCCATCACCACATACGCCTCTGCCCCCACATCTGGCGGCGCCTGCTGCGCTGCGGCAGGCATGGGCAGGCCGCCCAAAAATAAACAGGCAGCAAGAATAACGCCGCACACACGTTTTGCACGCCGCATACCTGCCACCTCCTTTTCAGCACTTTGGCTGTATTTCGCACCTATTTAAAATAGGCGAATAACTTTTTTCACCTTCAAAGCCTATTGCAGTGCGTACCAATTACTATATGGCTTTCGCTTACTGCGTTCTGCCTCACCCGCTATGCAACCCACCAAAACAAACCAAAAAAACCGTACCTCTAATAAGGCATGCAACAACAGCACACCCACATTTGGATTTCAAAATACCGCTTACCCTAAATCGCAGTATCCCGTCCTATCATATAAATTCGGCAAAAACTTCAAAAAGTTGATACCCTTCAGCATTTAAAACGCCAAATTGTAAAACACCACCACAAAACAAACCTAGCTTTTACTGTAACGCCTTAAATCATCAGCAGCCTTTCTGCGCATACCCTCTTACTTTATAATTTTAGCAGTTTAAAATATATACCTTTAGCAAAACAAAAATCCTGCGGCATAAGCCGCAGGACAAAACCTATTCTTCATTTTCAGAACGCTCGCTTTGGTGCACCTTTTCAAGCTGTACCACCTTTGCGCCAAGCGTTATTGCGTCTTGCTCGCTATGCGTTACCAGCAGCAGCCCGCGCTCGCCTTTATGCTTTTGAATAAAGCTCACGGCCTGCGCTCGGCTTTGTTCGTCCAGGCCTTTAAACGGCTCGTCCAGCACAATATAATCGCCCTTTGCAAGCACAGCTCTGGCCAGCGCTGTGCGCCTGCGCTCGCCGCCCGAAAGCGACTGCACGCTTTTTTGTATAAGCGCCTTATCCAGCCCAAGCTCTGCCAGCGCCGGCGCTACCTCGCCAAACCTCGCCCTTGGCAGCACAAGCGCCACATTTCCAAAAGCGCTCATGCCCTCGCACAGCCTGTCCTGCTGAAACACACAGCAAAACCTCAGCTCGCCGCCTCGCTCTATTCGCCCGCTATCAGGCGCTTCAAGCCCCATTATAAGGCGAATTAGTGTTGTTTTTCCCGCACCCGACGGTCCCATAACAGCTACAGCCTCGCCACTTTGTATCGCTAGCGAATAGCCCTGCAGTACCTGCTGCTTACCATAGCTCTTATACACATCAATAAGCTCTATCATACAGCACTGCCCTCCTTTTGTAGGCGGGCAGCGCCTGCGCGCATAAGCGCCAGCACACCTTTGCCAAACAGCCAGCTAACCAAAATTATCACAGCCGTCCAGGCAAAAAGCTGTGGCATCTGCAGCAGTATTTTGGCTTGATACAGCCGCTCGCCTATAGTACCGGCCGGCAAGCCTATAACCTCGGCAGCAACGCCGCTTTTCCAGCACAGCCCAAGCGCAAGCTCGCATGCCGAAAGCAGCGGAGGCAACAGCGCAGGCAGGCGCACAGCTTTTAGCTTTCGCCAAAAGCCAATTTTAAAAACATCAGCCATCTCCAAAAGCTTTGGGTCGGCTGCCCGCAGGCCCAAAAGCGTTGCGTTGTAAAGCGTTGGTAGTACCATTAAAAAGCTAATAAATGTAGACAGATACGCACTTTGCAGCCACACCAGCGCCAGTATAATAAAGCTTGCCACAGGCGCTGTGCGCACCAGCTGCATAATAGGCCGCAGTAAAATTTCTATAAATGGCACAGCAGTAGCCAGCGCCGCTAGCAACACCCCCAACACCAGCCCCAGCAAAAACCCCAGCGCAATACGCCATAGGCTGGTAAACACCGCTGTCCAAAAAACGCTTGTAATAACCAGCTGTGCCAGCGCTGCCACCATTTGCATGGGCGAGGGTAAAAACAGCACCTCGTCAATAGCCACGCTTGCCAGCTGCCATATCAAAATCCAAACCATCACAGCAAGCGCAGTTTGTATATATCTTTTTAGTTTGGGTTGCATTGCATCTCCTTGCTCTGGGCGCTACACATGCACTGCCCTGCCGGCAAAACTATGCGCCCATGTAATAGAATGCGTCGTCAGGCATTGCGCCACCCACCGCCTCGGGGTTTTGGCCGTGTAGCACCTCTAGGTAGCCCTCCACAGCGCCGCGCATCTCTTCGCCTTCCATGTACACAATGTTGCAGTTTGGTATTGCCGCTTCGGCAATAGCCGCGCTGCCCACAATGCCATACTGCACTACCAGCTCTGCCGCCTCGGCTACGTTCGCGTTTACCCACTCTATGCTACTGTTGTAGTCGGCCAAAAATGTTTCAAACGCCTCGCCATTTTGGCTAAGCCACTCGTTGTTTACCACCAACACACCGGTAACCATGCTGTTCTCGGCCACAGCGTCCCACTCTGCTGTTAGGCTAAGCGCTGTGCGCGCGTTCTCGTTTTGCGCCTGCACACTGGCCACAAACGGCTGCGGTAGCACCGCCACGGCCGCCTGCTCGCTTCCCAGCAGCGCTGCAATCTCGGCGGCCTCGCTCTTGTATTCAATAACAAGGTCGGTTTGTGGGTTTATTCCGTTTTGCTCTAATATATAGTTTAGCACATATTCGGGTGTTGTGCCTTTGCCGGTAGAATATACTGTTCTACCCCTCAAATCCTCTATGCTTTGAATGCTTCCGTCGGTGTCCATCACATAAAGCACGCCCAGCGTATTTACAGCCGCCACGCTTACTTTACCCTCGGTGCTGTTGTATAGCACGCTGGCAAGGTTTGCCGGTATCGCAGCAATAGCCACCTCGCCCGACACAAGCAGTGGCACAATTTCATCAGGTGTGCCGTAGGTTGTAACCTGATAATTACCCTCGCCCTGCTCTGCGTTTGCCATCATCCCTACCATGCCCATGGTTGTGGGCCCGTTCAGGCCTGCTACCTGTATTGCGGCGGCGTCATCTTCTGGCATGCTCTGCGCCACGCTCTGCACCTCGCCGCTGCTTGCTGCGCCGCTACTGTCGGCCGCTGCTGTGCAGCCCCCCAGCATCGCCACCAAAAACAAAACCGCCATTAAAACTACTACGCTCTTTTTCATTGCTATAACTCTCCTTTTGTATAGGCATATACACTTTTTCTTTTATTATGCCTTAATATCACTTGCAATTGCTGTCTCATTATACTACAATGCAGATAAAAAAACTGTTGCAATTGCAACAAAACAAGTTAAAGAGGCAAGCGCCAGGTCACATCGCCTTTATCCTAAAAATCATGCACTTCCCTAAGATAACGGGAACCACCCACAAGGAGAACCCCATGCCACAGCTCAGCACACATTACCCTATTTTACTAAAAGCGCCGCTTTTTCAAGGCTTTACTAAAAGCGAACTTCAGGCGCTATTAAAACACCTTATGCCAACACAGCGCAGCTACGAGGCAGGCGGCCAGCTTCTGCGTGCCGGATTTACTGCCGAAAACATAGGCGTTGTACTAAGCGGCCATATAGAGGCTGTTAAATATACAGCAGGCGGTGGGCAGTTTGCGGTAGCGCGTATGCAGCCGGGCGGTGTTTTTGGCGATATTTTAGCCGGCGGCCAAAACCAAAGCCCGGTAACTGTGGTGGCGCTGTCGGCCTGCCATGTGCTCTACATCCCACGCACACGCCTTTTTGCCCCTGCGCCGCCTACCGCACAAGAGCTATTGCGCCGCCTTTTAGCAAACCTTTTAGCCGAACTATCTCGCAAATATTTTGCGCAAGAAAGCCGCACAGAGCTACTCTTACTACACGGCATACGCAGGCGGCTTGCGGCATATCTTTTGCGCCACACCGGTGGCACATCCCCATTTACCATTGAATACAACCGCACCCAGCTTGCCGCCTACCTTGGGTGCGAGCGCAGCGCGCTGTCGCGCGAGATATCCCGCATGGTAGCCGACGGCCTAATCGAAACCCAGCGCAGCCGCTTTAAGCTTTGCAACCCTTCAGCACTTCGGGCCTTGCTGTAGCGCACCACGCCCTTTCTATCTCCCCTCTTTGCTCTGCCCTGCCTGCTCTGCTCTCCTCTGTCCTGCTCTGCTCTGCCCTGCCCTGCCCCATTGTTTCACCGCCTACCACAGTCAGCCCTCTTGCCGCTATATAGCACAAAAATACGCCATCTGTGACACCCAAAAAATCACATTTAATTTTATATCAATCTTTATTTGAACCCTTAGGGCCAATGGGGTATAATAAATAAGATATCCATTTTTATAAAGTAAGGAGCTCACCATGCAAAATCCTGTATTATATATTGTAATCCCCTGCTACAACGAGCAGGAGGTACTACCGGTAACCAGCGGCCTTTTT
>CAYJEW010000007.1:6645-31929 GCA_964369525.1 uncultured Oscillospiraceae bacterium
TTTTGCCTAAAAACTGCCGGCGCTTATCTCTGCGGGGCGCATTGCGCCCACCAGCCGAGTAATGTTTGTAAACGACGGCTCTAAAGACAATACATGGCCCATTATCCAGCAGCTAAGCGCTGAAAACACGCTGTTTGAGGGCATCTCGCTCTCGCGCAACCGCGGCCACCAAAATGCACTTTTGGCAGGGCTTATGTGCGCTAAAGAGCTTGCCGACGTTACCATATCTATCGACTGCGACGGCCAAGACGACATAAATGCCATGGACGAGATGCTCACCGAATACGAAAACGGGTGCGACATTGTTTACGGCGTGCGTAGCAAGCGCGATACCGATACCTTTTTTAAGCGCTTTACCGCCGAGGGCTTTTACCATCTAATGAACATGCTTGGCGCTGGCATTGTGTTCAACCATGCCGACTATCGCCTTATGAGTAGCCGTGCGCTTTGTGCGCTGGCCGAGTTTAAAGAGGTAAACCTGTTTTTGCGTGGTCTTGTACCGCTGGTTGGCTTTAAAAGCAGTAGTGTTTACTACGAGCGCAACAAGCGCATGGCAGGCGAAAGCCACTACCCGCTAAGCAAGATGCTCTCGCTTGCGTTCGACGGTATCACCAGCCTGTCTGTGCGGCCAATTAGGCTTATTACCTGGCTTGGCATTTTGTTTTCAATAGTAAGCTTTATTGCAATAGTTGTGGTTATAATTCACCACCTTATATCCCCCGGCTCCACCGTATGGGGCTGGAGCAGCACACTGTGCGTTATATGCTTTATGGGCGGCATACAGCTATTGTGCCTTGGGGTTATTGGCGAGTACATCGGCAAAATATATAACGAAACCAAAGCCCGCCCGCGCTTTATCGTAAGCGAAAAAACATTTGAAGAGCAATCTTCCACCAAAAAGGATAGCAACTAATGTGGTCGCATATTCTGTTCGACCTAGACGGCACACTCACAAACCCCGCCGAGGGCATTACAGGCTCTGTACGCCATGCCATGCAGCAGCTAGGTTACCCCGTACCACCACAGCAAGAGCTCGAGCGCTTTATAGGCCCGCCGCTCGACGTTATGTTTGCCGAAACCTGTGGCTTTAACAAACAGCAGGTTGCCCTTGCTATAGACCATTTCCGTAGCTACTTTTCCACCACAGGCATAAACCAAAACCTGCTGTACCCCGGCATAAAGCCAATGCTCTCTCAGCTTATCGCTCAGGGCAAAACACTATACATTGCCACCTCAAAACCCACGGTTTTTGCCAATCAGGTGCTACAAAACTTTTCGCTCAGTAGCTATTTTTCTTATGTGTCGGGTAGCCCGCTTTCGCACAGCGGCACCCCCAAAGCACAGATAGTGCAAACCGTACTACAAAACTGCGGCATCTGCGCCGATAGCGCTGTTATGGTTGGCGACCGCCTGCACGACGTACACGGTGCACACCAAAATGGCCTGCCGTGCGTTGGCGTGCTGTTTGGCTTTGGCGGCAGAGCCGAGCTTGAAGATGCCGGCTGTGACTATATTGCAAAAGACACCTCCGAGCTAAGCCGTATTCTTTTATCCGGCGGCACAAACTAGCGTGACGTAATTATACTGCACCGGGCTGGCGCAATTTTAGGGCTTTTGGCTAAGTAAAAAATGGGTTCAGATTATATAGCTTTGGCTTTGGCCGCCTTGCCGCCACAGCCCAAGCACACTTTTTATCTAATTCACATGCCACACCAACTTCAGAAAGGAGCACTCCAATGCGCCATAAAGGCCTAGTTCTCAGCGTTTCGGTTGTTTTGGGTTTGCTTGTTTTTATTGTGGTGTGGCTGTTCACCGTGTGGGCCGACGGCGGTGTTGTGCTTGCAATTATCAGCGGCATACTCACGTTTATCAGCGGCCTGCTACTAGCCGGCGGCATATACTGGCGCAGCTCTCAAACACTTACCCAACTGGAGAAAGAACTAGAGGCCGACAACGAACGTGTTTTATACTCTGACATTGCCAGCTTTGTTAAAGACGGCCACGAATATACAGGCGCACTGTTTATCACCGGCCGCCGCTTTTTATTTCAAACACCGCCCCGCCGCAAAAAAGCCCCACTGCGGCTGGAGTACACATTCTACGACATCGCCATGGCCAAAAATGTGCGTGGATACTTCCGCATGGCCGCAGGCGGGCTGGACAACCGCTTTAAAGTATTCCGCTGCGACGAGCTGGTGCAGCTGGTGCAGGCAGGCGTATCCTACGCTATGGCGCAGCGAGCAAAGGCAGCTGAGGCACAGGCTAACGCGCCTAAGCAACCCGAAGGCGAGGCACAAACCCTACCTGAGCACAATGCTCAAAGCGCCCCCATCTCGCTAAATGCCCCCGGCCACAAGGCCATTGAGATGTTTGCACCGTCTGAAGAGCCTCCACCACAGCCCAGCGGCGACACCCCCTTGCCTACCAACGTAAACCCACAAATTCTTGCCCTGTTTGCCCAGCCGGAAGACGCACCGCTTGCGCTAAAAGCCGCACCCGTGCCGCTGGCACTTGCTGCCGCACCGCAAGATACAGCGCCCCAAAGCGATGCTCAAAATCCCACCGAGGCTCCCCACTACCATACCTCACCACCAAATCCTGCAAAGCCCACCTACTAGCCAATCCCAAAAAACCTTTAATCCTAACTAGCCGGTTAACCAATTAAATTAAAAAAATCTCAACCCCACCTCCCAACCATATAAGTCCCCCTCCACCAAAAACCCAAACAAACAAAAAGCTGCAACGCTAAGGGCACCACCCTTAATGTTGCAGCTTTTTTTATTGTTTATGCTATATCAATTAGTCGTCGCCACAGCTGCCGCACTCGCATGCGTCTGCGTCTATCTCTATCTCTATCTTTTCGCCACAGGCTGGACATATCACGTCGTTGCCTATCAGCATCTCTTCGTCAAGGCGAACCTCCTGCTGGCAGTTCGGGCACAAAATCTCATACATCTCGTCCGAAAAATCGTCCATCAAATCGCCAAACATCTCCTGCTCTACCATCGAGAGGTCTTCGTCCAGCTCTTCCACCACATCATAAAGCTCTACCAAATCAGCGCCGATGTCTTCCACATCTTTTGCCATCTCGCTTACCAGCTCCAGTAGTTCTTTTATAACACGGGTTTCTTTTTTGTCGGCTTCAAGGTCTAGCCCTTCTGCCAACCCTTTAATATATGCTGCTTTCTCTATTAAACTCATACTCATAATTCCTTTCAATTATCGGTTTTTGCTTAAAACCTTTATGCGCGCTCCATGTACTCTCCGGTTCTTGTATCAATCCTAATCTCTTCGCCCTCATTAATAAACAATGGCACACGCACCTCAGCACCGGTTTCCAGCGTTGCGGGCTTTAGTGTATTTGTGGCTGTGTTGCCTTTCATGCCGGGCTCGGTTTGCGTTATCTTCAGCACAACAAAGTTTGGTACTTCCACCCCAAACACATTGCCTTTGTAAGACAACACCTTAACAACCTCATTTTCCTTCACAAACTTAAACCCGTCCGACAAATCCTTCTCATTAAGAGGTATCTGCTCGTAAGTTTCGGTATCCATGAAATAATAAAGATTATCGTCTACATATAAATACTGCATGTCGCGACGCTCTATCTGTGCCGCAGGGAACTTATCCGATGGGTTGTAGGTTGTTTCCACCACCGAGCCGGTAATCACATTTTTTGTCTTTGTTCGCACAAACGCACTACCCTTGCCGGGTTTTACATGCTGAAATTCTATTACCTGTAAAACCTGACCGTCCTGCTCAAATGTGAGCCCGTTGCGAAAATCGCCTGCCGATACCATACTTTTCCTCCAAACCGAGCCCCTAAAAGGCTCATGCAACTATGTTTTTTACTCTACCAGATATATATTAGCCTATACCGACGCCTTTTTCAAGCATCAAATAGCTTTGCGCACTTTTTTAAAAAAAAGCTTACGCTACATTGCCTGCCGGCCTTTGCTACAGCACCATAAGCTCTTTTGGGCTATTTGTCATAGATGTACAGCCATCTTCGCCTATAAGCACCATATCTTCAATACGGCAGCCAAAACGCCCGGGTATGTATATGCCCGGCTCCACAGTCATCACAGCGCCTTTAGGTACAATACCTGTGTAGGTAGGCGCAAAACGTGGGTCTTCGTGAATCTGTATACCAATCGAATGCCCAAGCCCGTGCCCAAAATATTTGCCATACCCCGCCTGAGCTATATGCTCGCGCGCCACAGCGTCCACATCACAGCCTCTTTTGCCTGCCCCGGCCGCCTGTATACCTTTCAGGTGCGCCTGCAGCACAGTGTCATACACCTTGCGCTTTTCTTCACTGGGCTCGCCCAGCGCAACAGTACGGGTCATGTCTGAGCAATATCCTCCCCGCCTTGCTCCAAAATCCAGCGTAATAAAATCTCCGCCGCGCAGTTTGTACTCGCTTGGCACGCCATGCGGCAGGCTGCTGTTTGGCCCTGCCGCCACAATTATATCAAACGACACACTGTCTGCGCCATTACTGCGCATAAAAAATTCCATCTCCAGCATCAGCTCTATCTCGCTTACCCCTTCTTTAATAAAGGGCAATATATGGCTAAAGCAGCTATCGGCAACCTTTTGCGCCGCGCGTATACGCTCAAGCTCAAGCTCATCTTTCACCATCCGCTGTTCCAGCAAAGCTTTGCTTAGGGTATTTGTTATATCAAATTCTACATTTTGTATTTTTTCTTTAAGGCGTTGCCAGCCATCAATAGGCATGTTGTTCTCCAGCAAAACCCGCTTTGCGCCCCGCTTTGCCAGCTCTTCTTGTATCTGCTGTAAAAGGTCGCTGGCCTGCAGTACAACCTTTGCATTTTTCACCTGCTTTTCGGCTACTTCTATGTAACGAGAGTCAATAATATACACCATCTCATCTGCAAACATAAGTAGCGTGCCGGCATTACCCGCATCAAAATCCAGCAGGTAAAACCTGCTTGGCTCGGTGGATATAATCGCCGCCTCAAAATCCTGCGGCAGTACCTCCACCACTCTTGTTACCCTCTCATTCAGCATGGCTATCTCCTCTTTTTGGTTTACTGCGCCTCCTGTTCATACTGGCGCTGCATGGTTTGTGCGTCTTCGGCCTGTGTGCCGTCGCTCTCGCATATAACTGTTGGCGCAATTCCTCTTTGCGCAAACAGCTGCATCAGCGGCTGCGGCTGTGGCCCAAAGCACTCATCTTCAAACGTTAAATGCCGCTTCTCGCCACCTGCCGAATACTCTATCTTTGAAAAATGAACATGAAAATTCTCTGTCGCGGCCTCTCCCAGCGCTTCGCCTATTGCGTCCACAATCTGCTCGTAGTCTTCAATACCTTTTATTGCGCCGCCGCTGCGAGCGTTAAGGTGGCCAAAATCTATACACGGTATGCACCGCTCGCTGCTTTTACAAAGCTGTAGCACCTCGTCCAGCGTACCAAGTTGGCCCTGCTTTCCCATGGTTTCAGGGCAAAGATATATATCCCAAAACCCCGCTTCGTCCAGCTCATGGCGTGCTCTCGCCAGCGTGTCTTTAGCCTTGCTAAGCGCCTGCTCTCGGCTTTGGCCTCCACAGCTTCCTGCGTGAAACACAACCCTACTACCACCCAGCATGCGCACCGCCTGTGCACTTTGTAAAAAATATCTAAGGCTGCCGAGGCGTGTTTCCTCTTTCATGCTACTCATAGATATATAGTACGGCGCATGCAAGCTGTACACAATACCGTGCTTTTCGCCCTCTTTTACCATTTCCGCAGCGGTTTGCTCTGCCAGGCGTACCCCTCTACCGCACTGATACTCAAATGCGCCAAGGCCAAACCCCGCCAAATACTGCGGCACCTGCCACATCTTTTTAAACCCCTGCTGCGAAAAAGACGCCGACAACCCCGCTGTGCCAAACAAGGGGCGCTGCATCATAGCAGGCGGCCCCCTTGCTTGTAATATTTAAGCAAAAACGGTTTTTCAATCGAGCGTTTCATCCTAACGCCAAGCGTTTCGCTATCATACAGCGGCCGCACCAAAAGCACATTCACGCCATACAGCTGGCCACCCAAAAGGTCGGTAAACACCTGGTCGCCCACCAGCGCAATCTGCTTACTGCTAAGGCCAAAATACCGTCGTGCCTCAAAAATCCAGCGTGGGCTTGGCTTGCAGCAAAAGCTGGCATAATGCAGCCCCAGCTTTTTTGCAAACGGCGCCACCCGCTCGTTTGTGTTGTTGCTGGCCAGCATTAGCCTTATGCCTGCGCGGCTCATACTTGCAAGCCACTGCTCTATTTCCGGCGTAAGCTCTTGGCTACCATGGCCGGTAAGGGTATTGTCCACATCCAGCACAAGCCCTTTTATTCCCTGCTCTTGCAAAAACTCCACCGTAATGCGGGTTACATTGCGAAACAGATACTTCGGAACAAATATTGGCATATCCTTCTCCTTTAGGCGGTAGGTTTTTTCTGAATAGAAAAAGCGGGCTCAAAAGAGCCCGCTTTGCAGCGCATACAACACGCGCCCGCTTTGTTACTTAAACTTCCTCTTGCGGGCCGCTTCAGACTTTTTCTTGCGCTTTACCGAGGGCTTCTCGTAAGCTTCGCGTTTGCGAACCTCGGCCAACACGCCCGATTTGGCGCACGAACGCTTAAAACGGCGCAATGCGCTGTCAAGCGATTCGTTTTCTTTTACTCGAATTTCCGACATCTTTTCCCTCCTTATGCTATATAGCAGGAGATAAGAGGCATAAAAACCTCCGCCTCTTTTGTTGTCTACACATTGTGCGGCACACGTGCATACACGCCGCCTTCTATTTAGATAACAGTTTAAATTATACACAGTAAGGTGCGGTGTGTCAACCCATTCTACTCATCCATCACCGAAAAATCCTCGTCGTCCAGCGCAGCAATAATATTCATTTCTGCACTAACCTGCGCCAAATCCACATGATGCCCCAAATGCGCTTCCTCTGCGCGCACCTGTAGGTGCTTCATCTTTGCGGTAAGGCGCTCCAGCTCTTTAACGGTATCTGTGATTCCGTTAAACAGTAGCGTATATTCTTTTTTAAACTCTTCCATAACTCTGCCATTCCCCCTACTTTTTCGGAATGTAAAGTAATATACCCCTACGCATACCACCATACCGCACACCACACCGCAAACTTAGTCGAACAATGTAACTTTATTACATATAATCATAAAAAAGCAGTGGCCGTAATTAGCCACTGCTTTAAACCTATTTTTTTATACCTAAACTATTTCACCGCAAAGTTTATAAGCCGCCCCGGTATCCAAATTTCTTTCATTATCTGCTTACCGCTTAGCATCTGCTCAATGGTGGCGTCCTGCTTTGCAATGGCAATAGCCTCTGGCCCCTCAATATCGGCCGCCACGGTGATATGCGCGCGCGGCTTTCCGTTCACCTGCACCACAATCTCCACCATATCTTCTTTGGTTTTTTCCTCGTCCCACACAGGCCACGGCGTTTTTGCAATCTCGCCCTCAAAGCCTAGGCGCTGCCAAAGCTCCTCGCTAATGTGCGGCGCAAACGGGTTCAAAAGCTGCAAAAATGTTTTATACTCATCTTTTTGCACCCCGCCTTTAGCCACAAACTCATTCAAAAGCGCCATAAGCGCCGCAATTGCGGTGTTGTGTTTCAGCTGTTCTATGTCGCCCGTTACTTTACGAATGGTTTTGTGCATAGTTGTCTGCAGCTCGTCGCGATATCCATCGCCCTCCAAAAGCTGGCCCTGCAATGCCCACACCCGCTCTAAAAACCTGCGGCTGCCTTTAATAGAGGCTGTGTTCCACGGCGCTGTTTTTTCAAAGTCGCCTATAAACATTTCATACACACGCAGCGTGTCTGCGCCAAACTCGCCCACAACATCGTCGGGGTTTACCACATTGCCACGGCTTTTGCTCATCTTCTGGCCGTCTTCGCCCAGTATCATGCCGTGGCTGGTGCGCTTTGCGTAAGGCTCTTTAGATTTCACAACGCCGATGTCGTACAAAAATTTATGCCAAAACCTGCTGTACAGCATGTGTAGTGTTGTATGCTCCATACCACCGTTGTACCAGTCCACAGGCATCCAATAATCTAGCTCTTTTGCGCCTGCCAGCATGTCTTCGTTGTGCGGGTCGCAGTAACGCAAGAAATACCAGCTAGAGCCCGCCCACTGCGGCATGGTGTCGGTTTCACGGCGTGCCTGCTCCCCACATTTGGGGCAGGTGGTGTTCACCCACTCGCTGTGGCGCGCCAGCGGGCTGTCGCCCTCGGCGGTAGGCTCAAAATCTTCAATGTGCGGTAGCTTCAGCGGCAGCTCGCTCTCATCTATAGGCTGCCAGCCGCATATATCGCACCAAACCATAGGTATAGGCTCGCCCCAGTACCTCTGGCGGCTAAACACCCAGTCCCGCAATTTGTAGTTGGTACGCGCTTCGCCTTTTTTCTCTCGCAAAAGCCATTCGGTAATGCTTTTTTTAGCGTCTTCCACCGAAAGGCCGTTTAAAAACTCGCTGTTAATCATCATGCCGCTGTCTATGTTTGTGTATGCGCCCTCGCTCACATCACCACCGGCAACCACCGTGGCAATAGGTAGCTCAAACTTCTTGGCAAACGCCCAGTCGCGCTCGTCGTGCCCGGGAACCGCCATAATAGCCCCCGTGCCGTAGCTTGCCAGCACATAGTCCGATATATATATAGGTATGTTTTTGCCTGTTGCGGGGTTTACCGCCTCTACGCCTTGCAGGCGCACGCCGGTTTTTTCTTTATCTTTCGAAAGCTCGGTACGCTCAAAGTCGCTTTTGCGTGCGGCCTCGTGCTGATAGCTCTCAATCTCGCTGTTGTTTTGCAGCAGGCCCTTCCACTTTTCAAGGTATTTGTGCTCAGGGCTCATAACCATGTATGTTGCGCCAAACAGCGTGTCGGGCCTTGTGGTATACACCACAAGCTCGTCGCCCGCAGTTGTGCCAAACACAATATCTGCGCCGTGGCTGCGCCCAATCCAGTTTTTTTGGCTTTGGCTCACACGCTCTATGTAGTCAAGCCCTTCAAGGTCGTCAATAAGCCGCCCTGCATACTCGGTAATTTTCAGCATCCACTGGCTTTTCACCTTGTGTATAACGTCGCTGCCGCAGCGCTCGCACGCCCCGTTTATAACCTCTTCGTTTGCCAAAACAACGTTACAACCGGTACACCAGTTAACGCTCATCTCTTTTTTATACGCAAGGCCTTTTTTATACAGCTGTAAAAATATCCACTGCGTCCACTTGTAGTAGGCAGGGTCGGTGGTGTCCACCTCTCTGTCCCAGTTAAAGCTAATTCCAAGCGATTTTATCTGCTTGCGAAAACGGCCTATGTTATCCTGCGTTACAATAGCGGGGTGGATATGATTTTTCAGCGCAAAGTTTTCGGTGGGCAGGCCAAACGCATCCCACCCAATGGGGTACAGCACATTCCAGCCTTCCATGCGGCGTTTACGTGCAACAATATCCAGCGCAGTGTATGGGCGTGGGTGGCCCACATGCAGCCCCTGCGCACTTGGGTATGGGAACTCCACTAACGCAAAAAACTTAGGCTTATCGCTGCCGGTTACCGCCTCGAATGTATTGTTTGCATCCCAGTGTTGTTGCCATTTTGGCTCTATCTGCTTTGGGCTATATTTTTCCATCATATCTCATCCCATCCTGCCTAATTTCTCGGCCTGTATATATGCAAACGGCGCATAGGCCCTTTGCCTTTTTCTGCTATGCAGCCAGCCACGAGCCGCCATAGGCGCATATCTGTATGCACCTGTTCACCCCTTGGTGAGGCTAAAATTATTTTGCGCTACTGCCTTTTAGTCGTCCTGCAAAATAGGCAGCTGCTGTGCGTCGGCCCATAGATGCTCCAGCGCATAAAACTCGCGCGCCTCGGGGTGGAATATGTGCACCACCACCGAGCCGTAGTCCAAAAGCACCCAGTTGCGGGTAGCCGCGCCCTCTTTGCGCAGCGGCTCTATGCCCCTTTGGCTAAGCTGGTGGTCAACCTCGTCCACCAGCGCACCCACCTGGGTTGTGCTTGTGCCTGTGGCAATCACAAAATAGTCCGACAAAACGGTAAGGTCTTGCACCTTTAAAAGGCGAATTTCCTTTGCTTTTTTGTCGTCCAGTATCTTCACAATATCATTTGCTAAAACAAGTGCGTCCATCTAAAACCTCTTTTCACGCATTATCCCTCGTGCCAGTCTACGTTCACGTCGCTGCCGCCCTCAGGCTCTTGCACCTCTTGCATCATCTGCACATTCGGTGGATACAAGGCATACCCCGAGGGTATTCTTATCTGCGGCAAAAGCAGCTCTTCTGCAGGTACCGGGCTTTGGGGGTCTCTAAAATATGTATTCAGAAGATGTGCAAGCCCTGGGTCTTGCTCGGTTCCTCTGCCGTATAAATCTATAATATACAAACTGCGCTCGGCGCCGGTTGGGTCAAGCTCCGGGCCGGTAGCTCCTGGCACCTTGCAAAACATCACGTTTTCGCTGCTAAGGCTCAGCGCCGATACCGCCAGCGCTACCATATCGCTGTTAAAGTCCATGTCGGTACTGCAATAGTGGTCAAACACCGGCAGTAGGTTTAAAATATCCATCGGCGTCATATCTAATAATCTACGAAACAGAGCTGAATAAAAATGGCGCTGGTTGTCAAGGCGGTCAATGTCCCCACGCTCAAAGCCTGTGCCATGGCGGTTGCGCACAAAAAACTCTGCCTGCTCGCCCGTTAGCCACTGCCAGCCCTGCGGCAGATAGCTGCCGTCGTAGCTCATCTCCTGCGGCACATATACATACAGCCCGCCAAACGTGTCTACAATAGCGGTCATAGCGCTCATATCCAGTGCAACATAGTGATCCACAGGCAGTTTAAACTGCTGTTGAAACGCCGTTGTTAGGTTATTTATTGGGTTTTCTTGGTCCTCACCCGATATAAGCAGTGCGTTAATTTTGCCACTGCCGCCGGTGTTGTAGCTCTCGCCCACATAGCTGTCTCTGGGAATCTGCAACATGCTTACGCTGTTGTTCACAAGGTCGTATCGCACATAAAGCAGCATATCGGTAAGGCCAAGGCCCGCGCCATAGTTTCGGCCCTCTTCGTTGTCTATGCCAATAACCAAAACATGCACAACTTCGCTTTTGTCATACTCGCTCGGCAGGTCATCTATCGGCAAAATTGTGCCTAGTAAATCGGTGTTAAACACACCGCCCATGTAATGGCTAACAATGCCAAATCCGCCCGCCGCTATCGCCATCACAAGCACCAGCGCCAATACCACCTTTGGCCAGCGCCGCTTGCGTTTTATCGGCTCTGGTGGGGGTAGGTATTGGTCGTCCCAGTCCTCGTACCCATTTCCGGTATATTCGCTGCCGTACCCTTTATTTTTGTCGGCTCGGTTAACCCGCCCCGAATTGTAAGAGTGCCTACGTTTTGCCATGTTTTCACGCTTTCTTTTGGTATGATTTGCCGCATACCCATATCCGCCGTTTTCACACGCATAAGGTGCCAATACCGCGCACCAAAAGGCAAAACATGCCCCCTGATGCGCAGGCCTTTAAAGTGCCTACGCCCTCACAAACCGCAGCCACTTCCCTAGTTTACTCGCTCGGTTCTTGCTGCTGTATTGTTTCCATCGTCATAATCTCTGCAGGTGCTGTGCCGTACTCGGCCGAAGGCAATGTGTGAATATTCAGCTCGTCCACACCCATAGTGTGCCCATCCGGACGGAAATATTCATTCAGCAAATCCGCTGTTTCTTCAGGCAGTAGATACACATAGTCCTGCCCGTCGTCCGGGTTATTGCCACCACCGTACGGAGGCCTAATAAATGTAATGTCGCTTGCCTGTATGCCAAGCGCCTCTTGCGCAAGGCCGCCAATCTCCAAAACATCCAAACCGCCAATGTCCACATAATAAAGTAGTATGCGCATCCACATAACAAGGTCCAGTGGCTCTAAGCGGCTAAACTCTCTAAACAGCGCCGAATATAGGCTAAGCTGGGTTTGCAGGCGTGCAATATCGCCTGTTGGGTAGTTGCGGTTTCGTACAAGATACTCTACCTCTTGGTCGGTAATGTTCACCCAGCCGTCGTTTATAAGCAGGTTGCCTGTTTCAGCATCGGTAATCTCATGAGGTACATATACGCTTATATGGCCCATATGCCCTACCAATGCCTTTAGCGCATCAAGGTCAAGCTTTATGTAAAAATCCACAGGCAGGCCAAGCTGGTCGTTAATAACGGTGGCCAATGCAGTCATGCGGCCCTCTGGGTCTTCTGCCGCAGGGTAAACCCCGTTTATCTTTTGGTACTGCCCTGCCTCAACCTCTTCGCCCACATACATATCTCTGGGTATCTGCATAACGTTCACTTCGCCACTCACCGTATCAAACATCACATACATAATCATGTCTGTGTTGCCTATTGCTTCTTGGCCCTCTACAAAACCGTCGGCCTCTTCGTTGTTGTAGTCTATGCCACACACAAGCCCTGCCACAATGCCCGCGCCGTCATACTCCGGTATTGCGTCGGTGCCAAGCGCTTCGGCCGCACTCGTCTGAAAGTTTTCGCTACTGTCCAGCGCTTGGCTGCTAACCCACTGCAAAAGCCCAAACATACCGCCCACTATAGCCAAAATAAGCACCAGCGCCACAATAGCGGCCGTTACTCCGCGTTTTTTTCTACGCCTTTTTTTAGCCGCCTGCTTTTCGGCCGCCGCGCCTTGGTCTTTTCTATAGTATTTTGCCTCGCCGCTACGCTGCGCCGCATCGGGTTTTTGGCCCTGCTGCGGGTTTTTGCGCACCGGTATATCGCTGTAGTCGTTTTGATCTGCAGAGGGTCTTGCGCCTTGCGAGTCCTGGTCAAACATAGGCTTCTGCGGCCGCTGCGAGTTGCCGTTTTTGTTGTCTTGGCTCAATTTGCCTTCCTCCTGATATCTCTACTGCTCAGCACAAAGCTCTTGTAGCGCCTGCGCCGTATGGGTGTCTATCACCATGCCGCCTTGCCTTAGCTGCTCTACAACCTGCTGCATTGCAAGCCTCATTGCGGCATTCAGCTCTTGCTCTGCCAATGCTCGTACCTGCGCTACACCTTCAAAGCACCGCTCTTCGCTAATATAATCTGCCAAAAAAATTACCTTGTCCAGCACGCTCATGCCGGCGGCGCCTGTTGTGTGTAGCGCAACCGCCTGCAAAACCTCCTCGTCCTGCACGCCCAGCACATGTTTTGCATATACCGCTGCCGCAGGCGCATGCCAAACCTTCTTTGGCCGCTGCTTTGTAGACTGTGCTATTATATCATCTTGCGCCAGCAACTGCAACAACCGCTCGTAGCTGTATTCTTTCACTATATCATGTAGCCACGCAGCAAGCTCGGCGCGGCCTTCGTCTGCTCCAAACCGCTTTGCCAGTACCCCCGCCGCACTCACCACACCTTTTGTGTGCTCATACCGCCGCCTGCTCAACTTACGCTTTGCCAGCTTTTTTGCCTGCTGTGCATCTATCGGCCTTTTGCTGTAAAGCAGGTTGTTTTTTATCACTTCATCAGCAGGTGCAGGCACCAGCTTCAATGCCTTTTTGTCGCCGTTTTGCAGTGCCGTGCGTATATCACTGCTTGCCGCAGGCTGTACCGCCCCATCCGCAAACAGCACCCTTCCGCCCTGCCGCTCCAGCACCATCGCTGCTTTTTGCAGCTGCTCTTCTTGATGCGGCAGGCGCCCCGCCGCCACAATGGTAACCTTTTGCAAAAGCTCTTGCCAGCAGTACCAATGCGGAAAACTCTCCAGCATATCCGCACCTATGCACAAATACAGCTCGGCATTCTCATACTCTTTTTGCAGCTGCTCCACGGTGTCTATCGTGTAACTTTTGCCGCTGCGCTCAATTTCTATGCCACTCACCTGCACCCGCTCATGCAGCGGCGCAAAACATTCGCACATTTCACTGCGCAAAAACGCAGGCGTAGCGCTGGCACTTTTGTGCGGCGCTATGCCTGCCGGCACCACAATTACACTATGCGGGCGCACAGCTTCAATAGCCTGCGCCAGCAGGTTTTTGTGGCCAATGTGTGGCGGGTCAAAGCTACCGCCAAACAATAAAATCTTCATACCTTTTTTAATATAGCATCAAATGCGCTTTCTTTTTTCTTTTTCAAAAACAGCACAACCACCCGCCCTATAACCTGCACAACCTGTGCGCCGCTGGCCTCTGCCAGCTCTTCGGCGGCTTCTCTTGGGCTTAGGGGGCATGTTTCTAAAAGTTTTAGCTTAATAAGCTCTCGTTTTGCAATACAATCTTTTACAGACTTGGTAATCTCTGTATCAATACCTGCTTTACCCACCTGAAACACAGGTGTAAGTCCGTTGGCTTCTTTGCGCAGTACTGCGCGCTGTTTACTGGTTAGCGTCAATTTGTTCCTCCTGTTTTGCCAAAAAATCAGGCAATAGCTCCAGCAGCTTGCGTAGTGCATCTGCTCTGTGGCTTATCTCGTCTTTTTCTTCTTCGCTCATATCTGCAAGGCTGCAGTCGTTCACATAAAACAGCGGGTCGTACCCAAAACCGCCACTACCGCTTGCCACCATGCCAATGCGCCCTTCGCAGCGGCCCTCGGCTTTTAGCACATCACCGTTTGGCATCACCAGCGCCACAGCACACACAAACTGCGCCCCCCTTTGGGCATATGGCGTGCGCTCCAAAAGCTGCATAAGCTTTGCGTTGTTTGCCTCATCATCTCCATGCTGCCCTGCAAACCTTGCGCTGTGCACGCCCGGCGCGCCGTTTAGCACGTCTACCTGAAGGCCGGAGTCATCGGCCAGCGTAGGCATATCCGCAATCTCCGCCACCATCTGTGCTTTTTGCAGCGCATTTTCTTCAAAGGTTTCTTTATCTTCCGGTGGCTCAATAGCAATGCCAATATCAGCAAGGCTACGCACGATGTGTCCACCCGCCGCCAAAATACGGCTTATCTCACCTAGCTTTTTCTTGTTGTTTGTCGCCACTAAAAACTCCATGCTTTAACCTCCTTAAGGTAGCGAAAGCTTATCCCGCACCATCTGTTAGCGCTGCTTTTTAGCGCTTTCAGCCCATTCGTCATTGCCTTGCAATAGCGCCGCGCCTATACGCCAAATCCTTCAGCGGCCGCCTCGCCCTATTCTTCTTGCAAAAACAAAGCATCCACAAACGCATCGGGGTCAAACTGCATTAAATCATTAATACCCTCGCCCACGCCCACAAACCGTACAGGAAGCCCCAGCTTTTGCTTAATGCTGATAACCGCACCGCCCTTTGCGGTACCATCAAGTTTTGTAAGAATAATTCCTGTTGCGCCTGCCGCCTGCACAAACTCTTTTGCCTGCGATATCGCATTCTGCCCTGTAATAGAATCCAGCACAAGCATTGTTTCGGTTTTGGCATTCGGGTTTGCCTTTTCGGCCGCGCGCGCAATCTTGCTTAGCTCTTGCATAAGGTTTTGCTTGTTATGCAGGCGGCCTGCCGTGTCGCACAGCACAATATCAAGCCCTTTTGCGCTGGCGCTTTGCACCGCATCAAAAATAACGGCTGCGGGGTCGGCCCCGTCTTGGTGCCTCACCAGCGGCACACCCGCCCTACCTGCCCAAACGTCCAGCTGTTCTGCCGCCGCCGCGCGGAAGGTATCGCCTGCTGCAAGCATAACGGTTTTGCCCTCTTCGGTATAAAGATGCGCCAGCTTTGCTATAGAGGTGGTTTTGCCCACACCGTTAACCCCAATAACCAGTATAACGGTAGGCTTACCGCTTGTGTCCAACTCGCTGTCGGGCTTTAGCATCTCGCGTATAATCTCTTTCAGCGCCTGCAAGGCCTCGTGCCCTGTTTTAAGGCGCTGCAAAAGCACCTGCTCTTTCAGCTGCTCAACCAAATTCTCAGCCACATCTGCGCCGGTGTCGGCCAGTATAAGCTGTTCTTCCAAATCTTCATAAAGCTCC
Source organism: uncultured Oscillospiraceae bacterium (assembly GCA_964369525.1). Taxonomy (GTDB): domain Bacteria; phylum Bacillota; class Clostridia; order Oscillospirales; family Ruminococcaceae; genus JAAYCI01. The sequence continues at coordinate 22,608 of CAYJEW010000007.1, forward strand.
GGCGTAATCTCGCCCGCGTTCACTAGCTGGCTAATCGTGCCAAATACCGAATCTCTTGTTTTTTTCAGTCCCTGCCCAAGTTTTTCCAAAAAGCTCATAACATTCAGCCTCCCTCACGCTTTGTTTTGGTAGTGCACCGCATTTATTCCACAATACTCGCAGCCGCCTGTGCCACATCCAGCCGCAATAGTTTCGACACACCGTCCTCCTGCATGGTAACGCCATATAGTACATCGGCCTCTTCCATGCTACCGCGGCGGTGGGTAATCACAATAAATTGTGTGCTTGCTGTAATACGGCGCAGATACTGCGCAAAGCGCACAACATTTGTCTCGTCCAGCGCCGCTTCAATCTCGTCCAGCACGCAGAATGGCGAGGGGTTAACCGCCAAAATAGCAAAGTATATACATATTGCCACCAGCGCCAGTTCGCCGCCCGAAAGCGATGTTAAATCTTTAATAACCTTGCCGGGCGGTGCCACTTCTATCTCAATGCCCGACTCTAGCAAATCCTCGGGATTAGACAAAAACAGCTTGCCCTTACCGCCGCCAAACAGTTCGGTAAATATGCGCCCAAAGTTGCGGTTTATCTCGGCAAAGCTCTCGCTAAATATCGCTGCCATCTCGGCCGAAAGCTCTGCAATCATCTTCTCAAGGCTCTGCTTGCTGTCCTCCACGTCCTTCACCTGCGCCAGCAGGAAGGTATACCTCTCGCTCACCTCGGCATACTCTTCAATGGCTCCCACATTCACATTGCCAAGCGCACGTATTTTACCCCTTAGCTCAGCAACCCCACGCCGGAGCTGTGCTGCAGACTCAAACTCAACGCACATGCTCTCTGCGTCCGATATGGTAAGCTCATATTCCTCCCAAAGCTGGGTGGTTGTGCTCTCCAGGCGTTCTTCCATGCCGGTTTTCTGCTCGGTAAGGCGCGCCACCTCTTTCACAATCTCTATGCGCTCGTCCTCTATCTGGCGCAGGCGCCCGCTTTGCCCTGTGGCAGAGCCCTCTTTTTGCAGGCGCTCGCCGCGCATTGCCTCAATGCTTTCTTCTATCTGCTTTATGTTTTGCTGCAGCTGCTGCTTTATCTGCCCTGCTTTTTCTATGTTTTGCAAAAGCTCTCGGTTTGTGCTGTGCAACTGCTCAATATTTGCCTGCATAGCCGCCCTGCGCGCTTCGCTCTCACCAGAACGGCTCTTTAGCGTTTCTATGCGCTGGCGGTGCATGTCGGCATCACGCTCGCAGCTAAGTGCGTCAAGGCGCGCCTGCGCCAGCCTGTCGCTCAGCTGCTGCCTCTCTGCCAAAAATCCGTCGTCCTCGCCGCTAATACCTGCCAGCTCTGCGCTAAGCGCGTCTATCTCTCCAGACAAGCGGTTTTGCTCGTTAAGTGCCATTTTATGCTCGGTTTTAGCCTTTGCAATCTGCTCGTTCAGCATCTCGCACTCGGCCAAAAGCCGCTCGCAGTTTGTGGTTGCCACCTGTAGGCTTTGCTCTATACGGGCAAGCTCTGTATCGCAACGTATCTTGTCGCCACCGGCATTTATAGCCTCGCTGGCTGTTGCCACAAGCTCTGCGTCCAGTGCGTCCACCTCGGCTTTCACCTTGGCGGTTTGCGCTTTGGCCTGCAGCTTTTTTTGCTCAAGCTCGGCCATCTTTGCCTGCAGCTCTTCTATCTCCTGCTTTCGGCTAAACAGCCCCGCCGAGCGAGACACCGACCCACCGGTAAACGAGCCGCCTGCGTTAATAACCTGCCCGTCCTGCGTTACAATTCTGTTTTTATAGTCAAGCGCCCTTGCCGTGCCGGAGGCTGCATGAATATCCCCCACCACCACAATGCGTGCCAAAAGCGAAGATATAATATTCTCATATTTTTTGTCGTACTCCACCACCGTCTGCGCACTTATAGCGCCGCCGGTAAGCTTAGATGTATCCATGCGCTGTGGGCGCACGGTATCCAGCGGCAAAAATGTAGCCCTGCCGCCGCCGGTTTTTTTCAGGTATGCCATTGCAGCTTTGGCGTCGGCCTCGTTTTGCACCACAACATTCTGCAAAGAATATCCAAGCGCTGTTTCCACCGCCACCTCATAGCCATCCTTCACCGCAATAACAGTGCCCACAGGCCCTATAATTCCTCGCAGCTTGCCATCGCCCGCCGCCTTCATCACGCTTTTAACGCTGGCCTGAAAGCCGTCCAAATTGCGCTCTAAATCTCGCAACACCCCAAGCCGATGCGCCGCGCTCTCCTCTTGCCTTATGGCATTTTGCTCAGCCTGCTGTGCCTCGGCCAGTGCTTTTTTGCGGCTGTCCAGCTTAAGCTGTAAGCCGCCTTTAATATTCTCAAGCTTTGCAATCTCCTGCGTGGTTGCCTGCAAAAACTCTTCGGTTTCCGCCTTTTGGCGGCTAATTGCATCCACGTCACTTTGCACTGCAGCAAGGCTCTGCTGCTCTGCCTCAAGGCGCGCCGCAGCCGACGCCGTGGTAGAGTCTGCCGCAGCCTCGGCCACCCTCAGCGCTGTAATACGGTCGGTTGCCTCGGCCAGCTGCGCCGTCACCTGTCCGCGCCGCTCACCGGTAGCAAGGCTTTGCTGCTGAATTTGTGCCAGCCGCTGTTCCTGCTGGGCTATCTCGGCCCTCATGCCTTCCAGCACTTTTTCTGCCCTTGCAATATCCGCATTTTGCAGCGCAATCTCTGCGTCAAACTCACCTGCCGAGTCGCCGCTAAGCTCTACCTCTTGTTGCATCTGTGCTGCGCTGTCTTTGTTGCGCTGTATGTCGTTTTCCCACACAGCCACTTGACGCTCCTGTATCGCAAGCTCGTCTCCAAGCCCTCGTGTTTGTTCGCCTCTGCGGTCTATCTCCACAATCAGGCGCTCCATCTCGTCGCGCACGCCCTGAGTTTGCTGCTCTATCTCGGCTATCTGGCGCTCTTTTTCTCTTAAATCAGCTTCAGCTGTTTCTATCTTTCGTTGCTGCCCGCGAAGGCCTTCACGGGTACTGCGCAGCGTGTCTACCCACAGCGTTACCTCCAGCTTTTTCTTCTCGGCGCTGTATTCTAAAAACTTGTGGGCCTTCTCGCTCTCCTTCTTTAAAGGGCCAACCCGCCCCTCAAGCTCGCCCAAAATATCCCGCAAACGCTCAAGATTTTCAGCCGCAGAGCCAAGACGGCGCTCGGCCTCGTTTTTGCGATACCTGTACCGTGCAATACCGCTCGCCTCTTCAAAAATCTCGCGCCTGTCGGTGCTTTTTGCGCTCACAATCTCGCCTATGCGTCCCTGCCCAACCACAGAGTATCCATCTCTGCCAAGGCCTGTGTCCAAAAGCAGTTCATACACATCCCGCAGCCGCACGCTCTGGCCGTTTATGCTGTATTCACTCTCGCCACTGCGGTAGTACCGCCTGCCTATAACCACTTCGTCGGCGTCCACCTCAAGGCGGCGGTCGCTGTTATCCAGCACCAGCTTAACCGACGCAAACCCCATGGCATTGCGGCTTTGTGTTCCGCCGAAAATCACGTTTTCCATCTTGCCGCCGCCACGCAACTGTTTTACGCTGGTCTCGCCCAGCACCCATCGTATTGCATCGGATATATTACTTTTTCCGCTGCCGTTAGGCCCTACCACCGAGGTAATTCCTCTATCAAATGCTATCTTTGTTCTGTCAGGAAACGACTTAAAGCCCTGTATCTCCAAAGCTTTTAAAAACAATATGTTCGCCTCCCTTTCAACGCTAAATTTTTACTAATCCTAGTCCTGCACCAGCCCCATAAGCACTAGCGCTCTTCTTGCGGCCTGTTGCTCGGCCAGTTTTTTGCTGTGTCCATCGCCTGTGCCAATGCAGTTGGAGTTTAAATGTACCTGCACGGTAAATACCTTCTCGTGGTCAGGCCCTTTTTCGTCCACAACTTTATAGCTAAGTTGCTCTTCGGGGTTTTGCTGTACCACTTCCTGCAGGCGTGTTTTATAGTCCTCGTCTGACACCGTCTGCTCTGTTTGCACAAACGGCATAATAAACGCCCTTGCCGCCTGCATGCCGCCGTCCAAATAGATAGCCGCAATAAGTGCCTCAAACGCGTCTGCCAGAATGCTTGCACGCTTTCGCCCGCCACTCATCTCTTCGCCGCGCCCTAAGTACAGCACCTGCCCCAGCTCTATTTCGGCCGCAAAGCCTGCCAGCGCAGGCTCACAAACCAGTGCGGCCCGCCTACGGGTTAACTGTCCCTCCGGCAGGTTTTTGCAGTTTTCGTAAAGATGTTCTGCCACCACAAAGCTAAGCACCGAATCGCCCAAAAACTCAAGACGTTCATTTTGGGGCAGGCTTCGCTTTGCCTCGTTTGCGTATGATGTATGGGTTAGCGCCACCTGCAATAAACCCTCATCTTTAAAAGTGTACCCAATACGCTGTTGCAGCTCGTTCATTATTCGCCCTCGTGAGTTTTCTCTTCGCTTTGCTTGTTAGCAGCCAGCCAGCTTTCAATAGCGCCCGTTAAATCGTTTTCACAACAATCCACCGCTTGGCGAATAGCGTTCTGCATAGCACGCCCGTTAGACGAGCCGTGTGCTTTAATAACAGGCTTGCGCACCCCCAAAAGCGGCGCACCGCCGTACTCGCGATAATCAAGACGGCCTTTAAAGCTGTCCAGCGCACTTTTCGAAAGTAGGCCTGCCACTTTTGTGGCTGTATTTGTGTAAAACATTTCCTTAAGCATGGTGGAAAAAAGGCTTGCAGCGCCCTCCAGCATTTTCAGCATCACATTGCCGGTAAACCCGTCGCACACCAGCACGTCTGCGGCGCCTTGCGGTGCGTGCCTTGGCTCCACATTCCCCACAAAATTAAGCCCGCTGTTCTTTAGCAAAGGATACGCCTCCATTTGTAGCGCTGGGCCTTTTGTCTCCTCTGCACCGTTGTTAACAAGGCCCACGGCCGGCTCTTGCAGGCCTCGCACCCGCTGCATAAACGCACTGCCCATTGCGCCAAACTGCACAAGCTGCTCCGGGCGGCACTCTACATTTGCGCCACAGTCCATAAGTAACCACGGCTTCTCGGTACCCGGCAAAAGCATCCCAAGCGCCGCGCGCTTAATGCCTCTTATGCGCTTAACAATCAGCGTAGCGCCCACCAGCAGCGCCCCTGTGTTGCCTGCGCTCACAAGCGCGTCGCCCTGGCCCTCAGCTAAAAGCCCCAGCGCCACCGCAAGCGACGAATCCGGCATTTTGCGCAGAGCGTCGGCGGGGTCATGCTCCATATCAATAACCTCCGACGCATGCACAATGCTAAGCCCTTGTTGCGGTATCGAATGTTTTTGCATTGTTTGCTCAATTATCTCTTTGTTGCCCACCAGCGTTACGCTAACGCCATAGTCTTTCACGGCCGCCGCAGCGCCCTCTATCTGCGCAAGAGGCGCATTGTCGCCCCCCATTACATCAAGAATAATATTCATAGTTTTTCCCCCTTAATTTTCACCGGTTGTTTTTATCCAGTTCGAAAGCTCTTTTAGCGCACGCTCTGCCAGCGCTTCATACCGCAGGCGTTTGTCGCGCACGTGGGTTTGCAGTGGTGGTAGCAGGCCCATGTTTGCCCCCATCGGCTGGTAGTTCTCGTTAGCTGCGGTGCACCAGCGGGCCAGCGCGCCGCACATGCTGTGTTGCGGCGGCGGCGTATACGCCCGCCCTTTGCCGCGCGCCAGCACAGCCCGCGCGGCCAAAAGGCCGCTGGCCGCACTTTCCATGTACCCCTCCACACCTGTAATCTGCCCTGCAAAAAACAGGCTTGGGACACTTTTAAGCGCCATATCCTCGCCCAAAAACTTAGGGCTATTCAAAAACGTGTTGCGATGCATCACGCCATACCGCACAAACTCTGCATTCTCAAGCCCCGGAATATAGCTAAACACCCGTTTTTGTTCGCCAAACTTTAGGTTAGTTTGAAACCCCACAATGTTCAGCAGCGTGCCCTCTGCGTTCTCTCTTCGTAGCTGTACACACGCCCAAGGGCGCCTGTCTGTGCGCGGGTCACGCAGGCCCACAGGCCTAAGCGGCCCAAAACGCATGGTATCCGGCCCTCTGCGTGCCATTGCCTCAATAGGCATGCACGCCTCATAAAGCTTTTCTTTTTCAAACTCATGCAAAGGCGCAAGCTCTGCGTTTACAAGCTCGCTGTAAAAATACTCATACTGCTCTTTGTCAAACGGGCAGTTTATGTAGTCTGCCTCGCCTTTATCGTATCGCGAAGCCAAAAACGTTTTGCTTTCATCCACCGACTGCGCCGTTATTATCGGCGCGGCGGCATCGTAAAAACTAAGCTGTTGCTGCCCTGTTTTTTCAGCAATAGCGGCGGCCAGCGCCCCCTCGGTAAGCGGGCCTGTTGCCACAATGGTAATTTCGTCTTCCAGCGGCAGCTGCGTACACTCGCAGCGCACCAGCGTAATGTTCTCGCTGTTTTCTACCCGCCTTGTTACCTCGCTTGCAAATACCTCACGGTCTACCGCAAGCGCACCGCCTGCGGCCACCCTACACCCATCGGCCACGTCCAGCAAACTGCTGCCCAAAAGCCGCATTTCCGCCTTTAAAAGCCCTGCAGCTGTGCTCACCTTTTCGGCCTTTAATGAGTTGGAACACACCAGCTCTGCCAGCTGTACGCTCTCGTGTGCAGGCGAGTAATGTTGTGGCTTTTGCTCATACAGCTTAACGCTAACGCCCTGCTGCGCCAGCCACAGCGCCGCCTCGCACCCTGCCAGTCCGCCGCCTATAACGTTTACCGTCATTTTTCCAGCGGCTTTGAAAATCCGCACCCTTCCTTGTGGCAAAGCAGTGCGCCGTTTTTGCCACCTTTTTTAAACAATGTGCTTCCACACTGTGGACACACCTCGGCCGTTGGCTCGTCCCACGTAATAAAGTCGCAAGCGGGGTAGTTTTCGCAACCGAAAAACACCCTGCCTTTCTTGGATGTCCGCTTCACCAGTGCGCCGCCGTCTTTTGGGCACACGCCAGGCATCTGCTGAACCATCCGCTTTGTGTTTTTACAGTCGGGGAAACCCGGACAGGCCAAAAACTTGCCGTATCGCCCTGTTTTCACCACCATGTTTTTGCCGCATTTTTCGCAGATAACGTCGGTTACCTCTTGCGGCACCTCTATCTTTTTTCCCTCCATGTCTATCTCGGCAGCCTTAAGCTCCTTGTCAAACACAGAGTAAAACAAATCTACCGTCTCTACCCACTCGGCCTTGCCGTCCTCCACCTTGTCAAGCCTTTGCTCCATCTCGGCCGAAAACTGCACGTCCACCACGTCGGGGAAACGCTCCATCAGCAAATCATTTACCACAATTCCAAGCTTTGTGGGCATAAGTCGCTTTTGCTCACGCTCAACATACCCTCTGTCCACCACGGTGGTAATAATAGGCGCATAGGTAGACGGCCTGCCAATGCCGTTTTCTTCCAGCGTTTTAATTAGCGTAGCTTCGTTATACCTCGGAGGTGGCTGGGTAAATTTTTGGTCTGCGGTAAGTTTTTTAAGCTTTAGCTCCATGCCCTCTTGTAGCGGCGGTAGCGCTTTTTCTTTTTTAGCTTCTTCATCGCTGGCCTCTTCGTACAATGCGGTAAAGCCCTCAAACGTCACAGTAAAACCCGACGCCCTAAACAGATAGTCCCCCGCCGCAATATCTGCCGACACGGTGTCCATCTTGCAGTCGCTCATCTGGCTTGCAATAAATCGGCTCCATATAAGGCGATACAGCTTTGCCTCATCGCCCTGAATATTTTTATCCACTTCATCAGGCGTAAGCGACGGAATGGTAGGCCTTATAGCCTCATGCGCATCTTGTGCGGCCGTTGCGCTTTTGCGCTTGTACACACGGCTTTTGCCAAACACATACTGCTCGCCAAACGTTTCGGTAATATAACTGCGTGCCCCTTGCACCGCCTCGTCCGAAAGACGCAACGAGTCGGTACGCATATAGGTAATAAGGCCGGTTACGCCAAGGCCTTTTATCTCCACACCCTCGTACAGGTTTTGCGCCGCACGCATGGTGCGTATACCGGTAAATCCAAAACGGCGGCTGGCCTCCTGCTGTAATGTAGAGGTAATAAACGGCGGCGCAGGGCTACGTTTGCGTGTGCCTTTATTCAGCTGTTTCACGCTGTAGGGCTTGTCTTTCAACGACGCTGTAATATCGTTTGCCTGCTGCTCGCTTGTCACCTCAAGCTTTTTGCCATCGGCCGCCGCAAAAAGGCGTGCGGTAAGTGTACTTTTTTCGGCCGCAAGGCTTGCGTCGATGTTCCAGTACTCCACCGGCACAAACGCCTCTATCTCCCTCTCACGGTCCACAATAAGGCGCACAGCCACGCTCTGCACACGCCCTGCCGACAGCCCCCTGCGCACCTTGCGCCACAAAAACGGCGATAGCTTATACCCCACAAGACGGTCCAGCACACGGCGTGCCTGCTGCGCATCAAACAGGCTCACATCTATTACTCGTGGGTTTGCCATACCCTCGGCAACCCCTTTTTTGGTAATCTCGCCAAATGTTACACGGTTTTGCTCTGTGGTATCCAGCCCTAAAAGGCTTGCCAAATGCCAGCTAATAGCCTCGCCCTCACGGTCAGGGTCGGTAGCCAGTAGCACCTTGTCGCTTTTAGCGGCCTTGCTTTTCAGCTCTTTAATTATTTTTTCTTTGCCACGAATATTTATGTACTTCGGGGCATATTCATGCTCCACGTCAATACCCAGCTGGCTTTGTGGCAAATCTCGAATATGGCCCATAGATGCAGCCACATCATAGCCCTTGCCCAGATATTTGCGTATGGTTTTCGCCTTAGCGGGCGACTCCACAATTACCAATGTTGTAGACGTTGTAGCCATTAAATTCTCCCTATCCAATAGGTTATTTTGTGCGGCGCCCGCACATGATTTAAAAGAAATCCTTGCCCTAAACCGTTTTAGTAATCAAATCTAACGGTATGCATATTGTATAGCCTCAAATTATACAGCCTTAGCTACACATTCGCAACAGCAAACTGTCGCCCCGCCAGCTGCCGCGAAAGCCCTGCCAACTCAAGCTCTGTTAGCGCGGCCATCGCCGCCGCCGAAGACAGCCCGCTTTGCTCGCAAATCTCTCCAAGCGGTTTTGGAACTGGCCCCAGCTGCTTAAACGCCAGCTTTGCCTCATCGCTCAGCTTTGGTGTAGCCACGCCAGCTTTTTCCGTAGGTGCGTCGGCCTTCAATGTGCTAAGCCTGCTTGCCATGCCGCCGCCCCTTTGGGCCTGCGGCGCTGTTACAGCTTGCTCTATAGTAGGCGGCTTGATAGCCGCTGTCTGCGGCTTTGCCTGAGG
>CAYJEW010000007.1:32029-52569 GCA_964369525.1 uncultured Oscillospiraceae bacterium
ACCACCGCCGCCCTTGCGTCGCTCTGCCTTGGCTGAACAGCCGCCGCCTGCGGCGCCGACGCCGCTGGTTGCACCGGATACACCGGTTCTATAGGCATGGTGCGCCCCACTGCACTAATGCGCTCCACCCTTCCGGAAGGCACTGCGGTAGATGCGGCTTGTGTGTGCTGGGGTGTGGGCGCAGCTTTTGCTGTGCTCTCTGCGCCTTGCCCCACTCCGCCAAGCAGGCGCGAAGCCAGCGACGGCCGCTTACCCTTGGTGCTTGGTTTTGGCGTGTTGCTAGCCGGCGAAAGATTCTCTATGCTGTCTTTTTCCAACCGTTCCACCCGCTCCCACGGGAACAGCGATATCCCATCGGCAGGCTTATTGTTTGGCGCGGCTTTTTCTTGCACTTTTTTCTGTGCTTCGCTTTCTCTTTGCGTGCTCTGCCGCCCGCCCGAAAACTCTATCTTATCGCTCACCGCGTCGGCCATTCTGTCCAGCTCGGGGCTGTGTTTTTGGCTATCTGCGGCAGTGGTTCCTTTTTGTAGTATGTTAAATGCGTCCATCGCATCTTTTGCGCTTATAGGGCCTTTGCTGTCCCCCATCTGACTGCGTATCATCTCACCCAGCGTTTGCTGGCCCGGCAGTTCTTGGCGCACCTCGCTGGTTTGCGCCTCGCTACTACGGCTGGCAAAACGGTCAAGGCTCTGCTCCCAAGGGGATGCCGCCGCCACAGGCCGCCCCTGCGCCGCCTGCTTTGTCGCTAGTGCCACAGGGTCCTCACCGGGTAGCTCCACGCCATACACGTTCAGCACATCTGCCGCACTTGCCGCAAGATACGCTCCCTCGCGTAGCATTGCGTTTGTGCCACTGGACAGCTCTGAAAAAATCCCCCCCGGCACGGCAAACACATCCCTGCCGTAATCTGCCGAAAAGTTAACGGTGCTCATCGTGCCGGAGTGCTTGCGCGCCTCCACCACAACCAGCCCATGGCTAATACCCGCAATAATGCGGTTGCGCTGTAAAAAGTACGGTTTTTCAGGCGATGTACCCGGCGGATACTCGCTAATAACAGCACCGCTGTGCTCAATTATCTCCATCAGCTTGCGGTTTGCCGCAGGGTAGCACTGCTCGTGGCCAAATGCAATGCATGCAATGGTTGGCCCGTTCACGGCCAGTGCGGCTTTATGCGCCTCGGCGTCCAGCCCTGCCGCCAGCCCGCTCACAATAATCGCGCCGCCCATGGCAATGCCACGCCCCAGCGCTTTTACTGCCTCCACACCATACGCCGACGGCCTGCGCGAGCCAACCATGGCAATGGCAAGCTGCCCGTTCAATAGCGAAACATCGCCTTTCACAAACAAAATCGGCGGAGGATTGTTTATGCTTTTCAGTGCGGCAGGGTAGCGCTCGTCGTCAAACCCTATTGCCAAAACGCCTATCGTGCCGGCATGTGCAATACGAAGCGCAAAATCCTCAGGGCGGGTACGCGCCAAGCGCTCGGCCTGCTTTTGCGTTAATATCTCGTCCAGCTTATCGCTTCCAAGGCTCTCGTAAATCTCGGCCGCGCCGCCGGCATGCGCCGCCAAAAGCTCGCCCGAGTTCACAGCGCCCCACCCAAGGCCGGCCGCCAACCACATCCAAAGCTCACTCGACAATACCCACACCTCCTGCCGTTTGCATATCTGTATATTTTACAGTTATTTTGTGTTTATTTAAAATATTTATTCAAGCTATCGCAAGTCTAGTGTAGCACAAAAACTCCCTGCACCATATGCCATCAGTGCCTATTAACACTTTGGCATCCGCCATCGCTTTATTATACATTAAATAAAACCATGCATCTCATACTTTTTTGCTCGCAAACACAGCTTTCCTATCCATCTTTTGCAAACTCATACATCAAAACCGACGCCGCCACAGCCGCATTCAAGCTTTCCACGCCGCCGCTCATTGGTATATACACCCGCTGGTCAGCAAGGCTGTGCGCCTGTTGCGATAGGCCTGCGCCCTCGTTTCCAACCATCAAAACAAACGGCTTTTGAACCTTTACATCACCCAGCGCAGTAGCATTTTCAAGCGTAGCCGCATACACCGTAGCGCCTGCGCTTTTAAACTCTGCCACAGCCTCTTGCAGTTGCAGGCCATGCGCCACCGGCATGCGCCCAACCGCCCCCATAGACGCGCGCAACGCCTTCATGCCATAAGGGTCGGCACAGCCTTGCGTAAGCGCTATACCGCCAAGTCCAAAGCCTGCGGCGCTACGCATCATTGCCCCAAGGTTTAGCGGGTTTTGCATCTCTTCACACAGTAGCACGCCTTTTTGCAGCTGTAGCATCTCAGCGCCCGTATCAGGCATAGCAAAAATACCAAACAACCCCTGCGGCGTGCGCACATCCGAAAGCTTGTCGGCCACGCTGTCGTTTATTTCATATAGCTGTTGCGTAAACCCCTCAGCCTCGGGGCACTGCATAAGTGCCTTTGGCGTTGCAAACAATGCCTTCAATTCAAGGCCGTGCGCTAAGTCAGCACACAGCCTTATCCCTTCGGCAAAAAACACGCCCTCTTGCGCCCTAAATGTAGCCGACGCCGCTAAATGACACGCATATTTTACCTGCTCGTTCTCACGGCTTGTTATTGTTTGCACACGGTGGCCTCCGCATTATTTTCGCCCTGCAAGGGCTGTTTCATACGCCAAACGCCCGCACACACATATGTGCGTGCACGGGCGTTACTACGTTTTTATCCTGCTTTTTGCTTTGCTTTTTTTGCAGTCTCTACCAGCGCCGCAAAGCTGGCGGGGTCGTGAATGGCCATCTCGCTAAGCATCTTGCGGTTCAGCTCTATCCCCGATTGTTTTAGCCCATTCATAAATGTAGAATAGTTCATGCCTTGTGCACGGCAGGCGGCATTTATACGGGTAATCCACAGGCTACGGAAGTCACGTTTTTTCTGTTTACGTCCAATATAGGCGTAGTTACCGCTTTTCATCACCTGCTGTTTGGCCATCTTAAAATGTTTAGACTTGCTACCATAGTAGCCCTTGGCCAACTTTAGTGTTTTTTTCCTTCTTTTATGCGTCATTGTGGCGCCTTTTACTCTTGCCATATCGATGCAACTCCTTTACTCATTAAAAATTATTACGAATACGGCAGCATCGCTTTGATGGCGGCCACGTTTGTCTTATCTGCGTATTGCGATTTACGGTTGTTACGCTTTACCTTACGGGTTTTTTTGTTCAGGATATGGCTGGTAAAAGCGCTACCCCTTTTTACCTTACCCTTCTTTGTCAGCTTAAAGCGCTTTTTTGCGCCCGAATGGGTTTTAAGTTTCGGCATGGTTTTCTCCTCCTGTTTGTAATGTTCAAGGCTGCAAGCTTTGCACACAGCCCTCGCTTGTGCACTCTGGTCGCCTATTTTTCGGCGTCTTCTTTTGCCTTGCCTTTAGCAACCTCTTTTTCTTTTTCCGGCGCCAAAAACATAATCATCTGGCGGCCTTCCAGCTTTGGTGCGCGCTCCATAATTGCCTCCGGCAATGCCTCGGCAAAACGGCGATGCACATCAAGGCCCTGGCCCGGGTGTGCCATCTCGCGCCCACGAAAACGTATAGAAACCTTCACTTTGTTGCCCGCCTCTAAAAACTTTTTGGCGTGCGCAAGCTTTGTATTGAAATCGCCTATGTCAATGTGCAACGACAAGCGTATTTCCTTTGTTTCCACAACCTTTTGGTTTTTACGCGCTTCTTTTTCTTTTTTCTGAAGTTCAAAGCGGTATTTACCGTAATCCAACACCTTTACTACCGGTGGGTTTGCCTGCGGGGCAATTTTAACAAGGTCAAGCTCGCGGTCTTCGGCCAGCTTCATCGCGTTTTGTGTTGCCATAACGCCAAGCTGGCTTCCGTCTGCGTCTATCACCCGCACTTCTTTGTCCCTAATTTGACCATTAATTTCAAGGTCACGTTCTTTTTTGCCGCCTGCTATAAGAAAACACCTCCTCTTATTCTTTCGGCCTGCAAAACAATAAAAAAACACAGCCTGCGCGGCTATGCTCATATCGGCACAAAACACCCACTAGGGGCGAGATGTTGCAGATATTAACCCGGTGCTAAATGCACGCAAGGTGAGCATGGCAAGCGCCACAGCTACTTTGTTGTTTGCTTATCATACCACCCGCCGCTGCATTTGTCAAGCACGAAAACGCTCAATAATAATTGCTGCCCACGATATTGCAAGCGGCGCACCTCGCGCCGCTTGCAACGCTGTTTTACTTCACATACCAATACCCACTACATAGGCAGCTGTATCTCTTTCGCAAGCCCAAACGACCATATCGTCACCCGCTTTACAGGCAGCCCAAGCTGTTTTTCCACTGCTGTGCGGTAAAGCCGCAACTGCTCTGCATAGCGCTGTATCAGCTCTTGCTCGTCTACACCTCGGTCGGTTTTATAGTCCACCACCTCGGCCTCGTTTTCATAAAGTAACACAAGGTCGGCTATGCCCTGCACCAGCACCTCTTCCTGCTGTAGCTCTTGTGGCAGTTCTTTTTGCAGCTGTACTGCGGGTATAGCCATAATAAAATCATACTCGCGCATCCTGTGGCTTGCTGCATCTATTCGCTCGCACAGCGGCGACGCTAAAAATGCAGCAATGCCGCTTTTGTCCACGGCTTTTACCCCTTGCGCTTGCATATACCCCTGTTGCACCAGCCTTTGCAGCTCCTTGTCTATATTCTCTCTTGCCGCCGCAAGGTCTGCATACTGCAAAAACGCATGCATAGCTGTGCCCCGCTCAGCCGCAGACATCCCCTGCGCATACATCAGCGACGGCCTACGCCTTGGCGGCTGTGCGCCCTGCTGCTTTGCCAGCGCAGACACGCTCACCTTGGCAGGCACCCCTGCCAGCACCGCGCGCCGCGGCACTGCGCTAAACCCCTTAACTATACTTTGGCGCATCGCCTCATCCGCGTCTGCCGTCATCTCATACACCATCTGGCGCACAGGCGCCACCTCTTGCGGCTGATACACCCGTATGCGTGCACTACCCTGAACGCCTTGTATGCTCGGCGCAGGCAAACCCAACTCATTAAATATCTTCTTATTATCTGGATGATACAAAAATGCCACCCCCAGCCAATTGGCCATACTGCTTGCCTGCGCCAGCGCAAACGGAGTGTATCCCCCCAGTAGTGCTTGTTGTGCATGTTTGTGCACCCATTTTTCAATGTCTGCCACCGCCACGGTGGCAATAAAGTGCTGTCTGGCACGTGTTGCCGCCACATACAGCATACGCATCTCTTCGCTCAGCATCTCGTTTGCCGAGCGGCGGCGTATGGCCAACAGCGGTAGCGTTGCATACAGCTCATGCTGCGTGCGCAGCGTAAAACCCACTCCCAGCTCAGAATGCATCTGCACCCGCTCTGCTAAGTCTCTTTTATTAAACGCATGCCCCGTATCTGCCAAAAAACAAAACGGAAACTCAAGCCCCTTGCTTTTATGTATGGTAAGCACACTCACATGTCCATGCATACTTTTTGCCGCCTGCTTGCGTGCGCCTGCGCGGCCCTCACACAGCCGCACAAATCCTGAAAGCCCATTTTTCAGGCTGCCTTCCACCTCGGCCGCCCAGCCCACAAATCGGTATACATTTTCACGGCGTGCGCCGCCCGACGGCATAGCCGCCACTGCAGCGTCGTACAGCGTGCGTGCCACCAGCTCTTCGCACAGCCGCCCAACTCCCACCTCACTTGCCATTGCCCTGTAAAACAATATCTGCCTTGCAAAGCTTTGGGTTTTTTCGTCCTGCGCCTCGGCCACCGCCCCCCAAAGCCTGCCTTTTGGCCACTGCGCGCGCAACTGCGCCAGCTCGTCTGCCGAAAAACGAAACAACGGCCCAAGCATAGCCGCCGCTAGGTTCACGTCATCGCCTGGGTTATCTATAGCAGCCAGCGCCGCCACCACCGGCAATACCTCCGGCGTTTGTAGCAGCTCGTCGCTTGCATCGGCCATAGCGTCAATCCCTTGCGCCGCAAGCGCCTGCACAAATTTTGGCACGTGTTTCTTGGCCCGCACCAATATGCAAAAATCATCACACCTGCACGGACGGGTTTGCCCGCCATGCTCCACAGGCGCTTTTTGCTCTATAAGTTGTGCAATTCGCTTTGCAATGTGCGCCGCTTCTTGCTCGGCACCCCCCTGCACAACATCCAGCTCAAAACTTCCCTCTTGCAGGTTGTGCCCTCCAAAAATAAGCCGCTCACCTTCACTATATTCCACATCGCCAAGCTGCGGGCTCATCAGTACCTTAAAGATATGGTTCACTCCGTCTATCACGGCGGTGTTACTGCGGAAGTTATGCCCAAAATTCAGCACCGCTGGGTATGCAGCCCCGTCGTGCGGCGCCCAGCTATGCTTAAGGCGCAAAAACAGCTCAGGGTTGGCCTGCCTAAAGCGGTAGATGCTCTGTTTCACATCGCCCACATAAAACAGGTTGCTCCCGTCTGCCCTTGCAAGGCAGCTGTACAGCTCTGCTTGTAGCTCGTTTGTGTCTTGATACTCGTCCACCATAACAGCATCGTAATGGCGGCTCACCTGCTCGGCCAGCTTGCTGCGCCCTGTTTGTGGGTGGCTAAGCAACTGCAACGCCAGCTGCTCCACATCGCTAAAATCCAGCACCCGCTCTGCCAACTTCGCCTCATAAAAAATATCGGAATACCTCTGCACAGCCTCGCACAGCGCCTGCACCATCGGCCTTGCCCGCTCGCAGTCCTGCCGCCACTGTTCTTCTGTGTGCACCAGGCAGTACCGTTGTAGCTCGCCTACAATTTCCTTCACGCTATCCCGTGCAAACATTACCGCCTGCTTGTCTTCATCGCTTGCCCCTCTTGCCGCCTTCAGCCCCGCAAATGCAAAACTCTGCACCAGACGCACAGCGTCGTCCCACCTGTTTTCGCCCAAAGCCCGCTGCAACTCCACAATCTGCTGCTCGTCCTGCAACAGCACCGGCTCATACGCAGCTATCGCTGCGTTGCTGCGCGCTTCGGCAATAGCCGTAGCGCACAACCGGCCGGCACGCTCGGCCGCGCCGGTGGCGTGCTCCATCATCTGCCGCCCCCACACACTCTGCAAAAAACCCTCTTTGCCGCTGTACATATCGGCATATTTTTGCAACTGCGCGTCAGGCCATGGCAGTGTTCTTATATGCTTATAAAGCTCCAGCACTGCTTTTTCAGCCGCCAAATCGCTGCGCGCTCTGCCATACATGGCTGCAAAATCTGCAAAACTCGGGTCTGCATACATCTGCTCCATCGTCTGCGCCAAAGCGTCTGCACTAAGCTGATTTTGCTGCGCTTCGCCCACTATCATAACGTCTGGCGGTATGTCCAGCTGTAAAAAATGCTCTCGCACAAGCTGTATACAAAACGCATCTATAGTCCCTATAAATGCACGTTTCAGCCCCATCCTCTGGCGGCTTAACGCTGCGGTTTTTCCTCCATCTTTAACCACCTGCGCAAGCCGTGCGTCAATGCGGCTGCGCAGCTCCTGCGCCGCCGCATTTGTAAACGTTAAAATAAGCAACCGCTCGGCGTCTATCGGCTCATGCTCACGCACAATCATGCGCACCGCACGCTCCACCAGCACGGCCGTTTTACCGCTACCTGCCGCGGCGTTTATCAGTAGCGAGCCGCCTACATCCTCTATGGCCAGCTGTTGCTCATGCGTCCACTTCATGTCAGCCATTATTTTCACCGCCTTTTTGCCGATCATCTTCTGTAAACACATCAGCTGGCCGCTGTACCTGCTGCTCATTTTGCCCATCTTCATGGCGGCATGCCGCACGATACGGGCAGTACTGGCAAGGCCTTTTGTCGCTTTTCACCAGCGGTATTGCGTCAAAATTTCCATCATACACCCCGTCGGCCATCTGGCACAGCTTATGCCTTGCATGACTGCGAATTTCATCAAACTGCTGCTCGCTCACCAGCGATTTTGTCTTTTTAGGCGTCCCATCGTTTTTATATCCAAACGGAGCATACACTCCGCTGCCGGTGGCGTCCAGCGCACGCAACACCTGCTCGTTATTCAGCAAAAGCCCATTCACCTTAAACGGCGGCTTGTTTTCCTCTTTTTTGCCAGCGCTAGACGGAGCCGGGTCGGCCCCTATGTACAGCACCGCCGCAGGTGTTGGGTTTTTGTATCTATCCTTTGCGCCCTCGCACAGCGCATCTAAATACAGCACCATCTGCATGTTCAGCCCGCAGTATAGCTCGTCTAGGCTTAGCTCTTTATCGCCTGTTTTGTAGTCCACCACACTTAGATAGGTTTGCCCCCCATCTTGCAACACGTCCACCCTATCCACCTTGCCACGCAACCTTATCTGCACGCCGCCCTCACTTTGCATACACAGCGGCGCCACAGCGCCCTCTCCCTCGCCTATGTTCACTTCCAGCGCATCGGTAACAAACCCACTTTGCGCCGCAGCGTCCCGCATATAATACAGCAGCTGCACAGTTGCTTTCATAATCTGCTCCAGCTTCCACGCGCTGCGCCGTGTGTCGTCTGGCAAAAACTGCTCTATAAACTCGCCCGAAACCCGCTGCGCTATCTCTTGTAAAACTTGGTCACTGCTCTGTGCAAAGCCGTCTGCGCACTCTTGCATCACCTTTTCCAGCACATAATGCACAAATGTGCCGCTCTCCATTGGCGAAATCTCTGCCTTGCGCCGCTGGCGCACCCGTAGCAACCGCTCCATATAATACGCAAAATGGCAGCTGTAGTACTTCTCTGCCATGGTTGCCGACAGCTGCATCTCTCCACCGCCCACCAGCTTTGCTATAGCATCACGGCTGTGCACCTTAAAGCTTGCTGTGTTTTCCACCTCTGAAAGCAGCTCCAGCGCGCGGTTCCACTGCGGGCTTTGCAGCCCCTCCAGCGCCGCGTGTAGCGTAGCCGCTAGCACGCTGTTGCTGCGCCACACACCGCCCAGCATCTCATACGCTGCCGCAGGCGTTGCCGCCAGCTGCTGCTCCGAAAGCTCAAGCGGCGGCGGTTGCAACTCCCGCTGCAGCTGCACAAGCAGGCCGCTTGGGCTTTTAGCCTCGCCCGCCCTGCGCTGCGGCCAGCTTAGGTACAGCCCTCGGCTTGGCGCGCACAGCGCTCTGTAAAAAAACATCTCCTCCAGCAGTACACGGTTTTCAAAACTACCCTGCATCTGCACACCACCGGCTATAATCGCGTCCCTGTCTCTATGGGTAAGCAGGCCGCTGTAGCCTACTTCCATAGGGAACTCTCCCTCGCATATCCCCACCACAAAGCAGTACTGCGGTGCGGCAAGGCGCATTCTGTCTGCGCTCGAAAACAGCGCACACTCCAGCGTCTGCGGCGGCTGCCCAAAATCGGTAGAACGCACCAGTATCAGCAAAAGCTCGTCATACATTTCGGGCTCCACCTCATCCTCGCCCAAAATGTCGGCCATCTGGTCCAGCATCTGCATGGCCATGTCCCACGCACGCCCGCTTTGCGCCGCCAATAGCTCGTCACCTTGGCCCTGCAAACATTGCGCTGCTTGATCGGCATGCTGTTCTGCACTAAATTCCTCCATCAGCTCATACAAACTTTGCGAGATGCTTGCCGCATTTTTGCTGCGCGCCTTGCGCATAAATCCATCCACCTTTGGCACAATCTCACTGCGCAGGCGCTCGGCAACCTCCAGGCTGTTTTGTGCCTGGCGGCTCATCTCGGTTAGATATCCGTCGGGGTTGCCGCTAAACGGGTTACGCCACTGCTCTGCCTTGGGCGCCCATGTATACACATAGTTTTCAAGTTCGTATATTTCACTTTCTGTATATCCGCAAAGCCCGCTCTTTAGCATGCTCAAAACCGCCTGCGAGCTTAGCCCGCCGCGCAATACGCTTAGCGCCGCTCGCATAAACACAATCGGCGCTGAATATTCTATAGTGGTGGGTGCGTCCACAAAAAACGGTATGCCATATAGCCCAAACTGCCGCCGTACCACACTTTCATACGCCGCTATATCTCTGCACACCAGCGCCATGCTACTATACGGTACACCGCTAAGCGCAAGGCGTCGCATCTCTGCCGCCGCAAGGCGCACCTCTTCCCATTCGTCAGCCGGCTGCGTCAGCCATACTCCGGCATGCTCGGCTTTTTCCGCCTGCCCGCTCTGTAGCACCTGTGCCACAGCGCAAAGCCCCTCTGCCTGCATGTGCTGTGCGCCGCCCAGTACCAGCGGCTCATCTACCGCCACGCCGCAACCCTCGGCAAGGCCTATAAGCCTCGCCGCCGCTTTGCGCACAGGGGTAAACAAGCTCAGCTCCTCCTGCGGTGCACCCAGCCCGTCACAACACAGCGCTACCGTCACATCATCGCAAAGGCACAATAGCTGCCTCAACATCACATACTCAGGTGCGGTAAAGCCATCAAACCCGTCCACAAAACACGCCACTCCGTCTAAAATCCCACACCCTGCCCGCTCTGCCGCTATGGCCAGGCGGTCTTCGGGGTCCATTGCGGTGTTTTGCAAAACCGCCTCGTACGCTTCGTAAATAAGCGCCAGCTCTTCCAGCTTTGAATCCTCACTGCTCTGCGCTATCTGCAACAGCAGCGCAGGGGTAACCCCTGCGGTTTTCAGCTCGGCCAGGGTTTGGGCGCATAAATTGCAAAAGGTTGTGCTACGCCGCTGGCGCGAAAACGCCACCAGCTTTTGCCCCACAGCGTCCAGCGCACGCCGTACAAACACAGCGCGTGCCGCATCGTCCACCACCGCCAGCTGTGTGTCGCCCGACGCTTTCAGTATGCGCTCTGCCAGCGTGCGAAAGCTAAGCACCTGCACCTGCGCAATGCCCTCGTTTCCAAACCTTCGATACACCATCCGCTCGGCTGTAGACGAAAACTGCTCCGGCACCAGCAAAATAGAGGTTTTCTGCGCCTTAGCCCGCTTTGCAATCGCATCAAACACACGGCTTGTTTTGCCGCTACCCACAACACCCACAATCAGCTTTAGCATAGCCACCCTCCCGTTTGCCTTTTGTTTTTTTATTGTATCATATCCCCACGTCCCAAAAACAGCACAAAATACAAAAATGCGGCCATTCATAGGCCGCATCTGCAAAACTATTTTAAAAAACGGCATACACTACACTTCACCGTTATCATTTATACTATGCTACGCATAATGTATACTGCAAATCTGCTCGGCTACTCTGCCCTCGGCAATAGCAATTGCACTAAAACAAATTACAACCAATCGTAGCTAACCGTAAGATTATTCATATAAATGCGCAACCGCCCTATACCCAAACGCACCTTAGCTCTGCCAAAATCGTCAGCACTCCGCCCTTCTCATTCAGCTTACTGCTGCAGCAAATTTCGCACCACTTCACCAGCCAGCACCATCCCCGCCGCCGCAGGCACAAAGCTTATACTTGCGGGTGATGCCGCCCTGCGGCCGGCCGGCACAAGGGCTTTTTGTGCCGGCTGTAGCGGCGCCTCGCCGCTACACACTACCCGCACACCCTCTATGCCCCGCGCTTTCAGTTCCTTGCGCATAACTCTAGCCAAAGGACACATGCTTGTGTCTGCAATATCCATCACGCTAAACCCCTCGGCACAAAGCTTGTTGCCTGTACCCATAGAGCTTATTATAGGCACCCCTGCTTTTTTTGCACGGGATATAAGCTCAAGCTTTGCGCTCACCATATCCACAGCGTCTACCACATAATCGTACCGCTCCAGTGGATACTCATCAGCCGTTTTCGCTGTGTAAAACACTACGTGCGCCTGCACTTTGCACTCAGGGTTAATGTCTGCCGCCCTTTGCGCCATAACTTCGGCCTTTGGCCTACCCAGCGTAGAGCTCAGCGCTACAATCTGACGGTTTATATTGGTTTTTTCCACCACATCACCATCAAAAAAACTCAGCGCACCCACGCCCGCTCGCACCAGCGCTTCGCACACATGCCCGCCAACGCCCCCTATGCCAAATACAGCCACATGCTTTGCCGCAAGCTGCTGTAAAGCGTCTGCTCCCAGTAGCATCTCCTGCCGTGCAAACCGCTCCATTATTCGCACCTGTATAGGTTGGCTTCGTATGGGCGTAGCATACGGTGCTGGGTGTCATAATTCGAGATGGTCAATTTCTGGCTGTGCGATATCCGCCCCGGCCTTGAGATAACTTTTTCGGTAAGGTTTATCTCCACATACCATTTTTCCTTATCCAAAATTCTAAAGTAGCAAAACACCTTTGGGTTTTTCACAAACACAGGGTTAAAACTTCCATACACAAGGCTCTGGGTTTGCTTGCGCAGGGCTATCAGCTTGCTGTAATGCTGCAGTACCGAGCCCTCGTCTTCTTTTTGCGCCACCACATTCAAATATTCTGTGCGCTCAGGCATGCGTATCCAAGGCTCTGCGCCGGTAAATCCGGCCTTCACACCGCCGCTCCACGGCATGGGCAGCCAGGCATGGTCTGGCGCTGCCGCCAGCACATGCTGCATAGCCGCCGCGTCTCCCATATACTCGCTAAGCTCGGCATACTGCTTTAGTGCGCTGTGGCTGCGCAGCTCTAAGGGCGAGGCAAAGCGTGTGTTGCTAAGCCCCAGCTCTCCCCCCTGATAAATCACAGGCGTGCCATGCAGCGTAAACTGCATTGTCGCCAGCATTTTCGCCAAAATAGCACGATACAGCGGGCTTGCGCCCATACGGCTCACAATGCGCGGCTGGCCCGCTCCCTCCCAAAACAGCGACATCCAGTTGGTTTTTGCATACTGGCTCATCCACTTTATGTAATACTGTTTTATGTCTGTAAGTTCTAGGTGAGGCTCTTCCGCGCCCACCTTTTCAAATAGCTTCTTTTTCGGCTTTTGCCTTGGCACAAGATGGCTCTCGTCAAACACAAGGTCCAGCTCGCCGCGCTCGTCTGTGGTAAACAGCTTTGCCATCTCGGTGCCCACCGCACGCACCCCACCTGCCAAAAACGTAGGCCTCAGCTCGGCCCTAAGCTCTCGCAAGTACCTGTGTAGCCTTGGGCTATACATATCTCTTTCATAGCCATTCGCGCCGCCGCTCATCACCCCTTGAGGGCTTGTGTCGTCTAGGCCGCTTTTGCTCAGCCAGCCCACCTGGTCAAATATAAATCCGTCCACGCCTTTGCCCTGCCAAAACCGCAACACATTTGCCATCTCAGCTCGCACAGCAGGGTTGTCCCAGTTAAGTTCTACCTTGTTTGGGCCGCTAAGCTGCAAACCCCAGCACCCGGCTTCGTCATACCATCTCCACGCAGGGCCGCCCTCCGGCTGGGTCCATCCGTTGGGCAGCATGTTTGGCTGGCCCGCTTTTAGGCAATAAAATCCGTTTGCCTCGCCTTGCATAGCCTGCTTAAACCACGCATGTTCTTTCGAAGTAGCGGTAATATCCATGCCCATAACCACACGCATCTCTAGCTCGTGCGCCTTTTGCACAAGCTGCTCTACATCTTTCACCGTGCCATATTCTTCGCTTACGGCATAGTAATCACACACGCCCGTGCCCTGCGGTGGCTGCATCACATCCCCCAGCCACAGCACGTTCACGCCCAGCTGCTCTAAATACGGCAGGCGCTGCATAACCCCTGCTATGTCTCCCATGCCGTCGTGGTCTGCATCCATAAAGCTTGGCACAAACAGCCGATACACAACAGCCTCTTTCCACCACAGCTGCTTTTCAATCGCCGCCACATCCAAAAGTGCCAGCTCTGCTGCTGCCGCCTCCAGCAACATGTCGCAAAACCCCGTCCCGCCAAAACGGTCCAGCTGTTGCAGCATTAAATTGCCCACCAGTGGGTTTTCAAGCCATTGCTCGCTGCGCCCAAGCTGATGCGCCAAATTATGCAGCAAATCATGCCCCACAGGATGCCGCAGGGCTTCTTTAATTTTACTTCGCCTAGTAAGAGGCATTTTTCGTCTCCTTAAAAAGCAATTTATGGCTGCCGCCCATAGCCTATACAGTATATTATATAAATATGAAAAAATAAACACCCGCCGCACAATTGTGCGGCGGGCAAAAAAATCATTGTTATGCTGCAGGTTCTTCGGTTGCTACTTCACCTTCATGCCCTGCGCACGGCTCCGGCATACCAAAACTTGTGTAGTATCCCTGCATAGTCCCGGGGCAGCCTGCCTGTGCAAGATTGCCGCTCGCTGTGCAGAAGGTTGCCACCTGCACCCCCTCCGGCATCTCAGGGAATGTTTCAATCGGCAGCTCTGCCTGCACCTCTTCCATCAGCGACTTCCACACATTTACAGGTATGTTTGTACTTGCTGCGGGCGACCATCTGTTGTACAGTGTATGCTCCTGGTCATACCCCCACCACACCGCTGTCACATAGTATGGCGTAAGGCCCACAAACCAGCGGTCGTTGTCGTCGCTGGTGGTACCTGTTTTGCCTGCGGCTTCCATCGTCCCATCGGGATGTGTTGGCACCATGCCGCCTGCTGTTGGCGAAGCACCGCCCGGATATGTGCCGTAGTTCACAACGTTGGTTAGCAAACGGTTCATCACATAACCGGTCTGCGGGTCTATTGCCTGCGTTGGGGTTAGCTCCGGCTGTAGCACAATATTGCCCCTTGCGTCCTCCACCCTTGTGTAGGAGTGCAGCGTGTTGTGCACGCCGTAGGTTTCTGTTCCACCAAACATTGTGTATGCGCCTGCCAGCTCATATGCGCTCATGCCATATGTCTGGCTGCCCAAAACCAGCGGCGCAAGGTCCATATCATTCGGGTCTACAAGGCTGGTAATTCCAAGCGTGTCCTGCAAAAACTCAAACATCTGCTCTATGCCTACCCACATGCCCACCTGCACAGCCACCGTGTTGGTAGACTCTGCAATAGCCGACACAATAGGTATTCTCTCATCACGCGTAATACCATAGTTCGAGGGCCAATCGTTTATCACAGAGCCCGTCTCGGGGTCTACCTGTGGGTTATACGGGTCGCTCGGGCTCACTGCCGAGTCCATTACCATCTTAGAGTAGTTTATAATTCCGCTGTCTATGCCCAGAGCATATGCGGCAATCGGCTTCATGGTAGAGCCCACCTGGCGCACCGTTCCCTGCACATACGGGTTGCCCTCTTCATCGTAAACAACCGTACCCATAGAGCGGTTTAGGCTAAGGCTTGCCTCTTTTTCGCCAATACCACCGCTTGTGGCAATAAGCTCGCCGTCGTAGTTCACAACAGCCACAGCCGCCTGCGGTAGCACCTCCTGCGTGCCAACAACCTGCCCCTGCGCATTCAAAATCTCTTCCTGTATGGTCATCGCATTTTCATATCCGGGAAACATTGCGCTGTTCATAAAGTATCCGTTTTCGGGGTCGTACCCGTTTTCCATAATATCATCAAGTGCGTTTTGCACATTCAAATCTATCGTCAGGTATACCCGCAGGCCGCCGTTGTACAAATAGTTCATCGCGGCCGAGTATGTGTATCCGTACTGCTCCATCAAATCGTCAATAACGTCTTCATACGCCTTGTCCGAAGCATAGCTAAACACGCCGCCAATATCGGCTTGCTGCTCGTCTTGCAGCTCGCTTTCATCCACAAGCCCAAGCGGCTCTGCCTGCGCATCCAGCATCTCCTGCTCGCTTATATAGCCCTCTTCGTACATAAACCATAGCACGTCGTTGCGGCGCTCAAGGCTGTTTTCAGGGTTTTGAATAGGGCTGTAGTAGGTAGGCGCCCTTGTAATACCTGCAATAACAGCGCTTTCGGCCAGCGTAAGGTCTTGCACCTCTTTGCCAAAATACCTCAGCGCGCCGGCACCAACGCCCGCAATCCTCTCCGAAAGGCCTATGGTGTTCAGGTACGACTCCAATATCAAATCCTTAGAATACCTGTTTTCCAGTCCCCATGCGCGGAATATCTCGCGCAGCTTACGCAGGTAGCCCTCGGTAGGGTCACCATCAAGGCCCATAACTTCGTTTTCCTGCGTAATATTTTTTACCAGCTGCTGCGTAATGGTAGACGCGCCGCCCACCATGCCGGGAATTGGGATAACCTCATTCACCAAAGCCGCAAACGTACGGTAAAGGTTAACGCCGTTGTGGTTCTCAAAGTCGCGATCCTCTGTTGCAATTATTGCCTGCGCAAGGTGGTCCGGCACCTGGTCCAGCGACACCCAAATACGGTCCTCGTCGCCCACCAGCTCTTGGTATTCAATATAGTCGCCCTCTTCACGGGCGTTCGGGTTTTCTGGGTTATATACCATAAAATAGCTGGTTTGCGCCACGCTGTATGTTTCAAGGTCCAGCAGTGCGTCGTCATTCTCGGTGGCCTCCACCACATACTGAATCAACTGCACGCCCACAATGCTGCCTATTATTGCAAATACACACATCATCACAAACGCCATCTTAAGAATATTCAGTATTGCCACCTTAGCAACAACACCCTTGTTTATCTTTTTGCCCTGCTTTGGGGCTTTGGGTGCTACAGGTGCCTGCTGTACCCTAGTTGGTGCATTATCCACCCGTGGGTTTGCATTTTGTGGGGCAGAGCGCGGGCGCGCCGGTGCACGTCGCTCGTCGTGGCCTTGCCCATTGTTTTGTCCTCTATTCACCTTATCTTGCCTCCCGTTAAGGTTGTTCACGCCTGCTTAAAGCACACTGCCAAAGCAGGCATTTGTTATGTTTTCTCAAAACACGCTGTATTATTATACCATACAAACCATGAATAATTGGTTACAAATTCATTTGCATACTTTTTTTCACAATTTACGCACCGCTGTATTCTCTGCGTTTATTTTTTTGCTATGTAGTGGTATAATACCTTTGAATTACTTTATGCGGAGGAACAACAATGCACAGCTACTTAACCTACCCCCTCGACAGCGCACTTATACTGCAAAAAAAGCGTGCGCTTCGGCGCGAGCTACTGCAAAAAGAAAACCTTATAGACAAAAAGGTAGCCATCGTTAGCGGCAGTACCGTTGGCGAAATAAAGCCTATTTTAGAACTGTTTTTGCTAAACAGCGGCATCCGCCCCAGCTTTTTCGAGGGCGAATACGGCCTTTTTTATGAGGATATAGTGTTTGGCAACGCAGAGCTTTCTGCGTTTGCACCAGACATTCTCTACATCCACACCAGCAGCCACAACCTGCGCTACTTCCCAAGCCCGGCAGATACCGCCGAGCAAGCCGCGCAAAACCTGCAGGACGAATACGCCTACTTCGAGGCTGTGTGGCAGGCGGCAAAATCGCTTGGCTGCCCTATTATCCAAAATAACTTCGAGCCACCCTCTGTGCGCAACTTTGGCAACCTGGATGCGGCCGACCCACGCGGCCGTGTGCGCTATGTAAACCGCCTAAACGAGCTTTTAGCAAACTATGCCGATACCACCCAAAATTTTTATATTCACGACCTCTCCTGGCTTGCCTCGGTGCATGGGCTAGACGCTTTTTGCGATGCCGCCGCATGGTACGCCTACCAGTACGCCTGCGCCCCGGCCTACATTCCACAGCTGTGCCACAGCCTTGCTTCGCTTATGTGTAGCCTATTTGGCATCACAAAAAAAGGCGTTGTGTGCGACCTCGCCAATACCCTGTGGGGTGGCATTGTGGGCGAGGTTGGCCCCGAGGGCATAGAGCTTGGTAGCGAAACGCCCACAGGCCGTGCCTACTCCGACTTTCAAGCGTACCTTTCGCGGCTTTCGGCACGCGGTGTGCTGCTTTCGGTTGCCTCCAAAAACGAAGAAGCCGCCGCCGAGGCAGGCCTCTCCCGCACCGACGGCGCGCTTAGCCGCAAAGACTTTTTAAGCTTCCATGCAAACTGGGGGCCAAAATCTCAAAGCATCGCCGCCATAGCAAAACAGCTTAACATAGGCGCCGACAGCCTTGTGTTTGTAGACGATAACCCGGCCGAGCGCGCCGAGGTACAAGGGGTGCTTCCGCAGGTGGCGGCGCCCCCCATCACCCAGCCGGAAGACAGCGCAAAACTGCTAGACCGCTCGGGCTACTTCGAGGTATCCTCCCTTTCAGCAGACGACCTTGCCAGGGGCGAGATGTACCGCCAAAACGCCCAGCGAGAAAGCGGCCGCCAAACATTTGCCAGCTACTCGCAGTACCTACAAAGCCTTGATATGCACGCCGAAATTATTCCATTCACACAAGGCCAGCTAGAGCGCATTACCCAGCTTATCAACAAAACAAACCAGTTCAACCTCACCACCCGCCGCTACACACTCGCCGAGGTAGAGCGCTGTGCACAAGAGGGCCACATATGCCTTTCGGGCCGCCTGCAAGACCGCTTTGGCGACAACGGCCTCACCTCTGTAATAATAGGCCAAATCTCAGGTACCACACTCGACATCTCGCTGTGGGTCATGAGCTGCCGCGTGTTTAAGCGTAATTTCGAATATGCCATGTTCGACGCTCTGGTAGCGCAGGCACAGGCCGCCGGCATAAAAACCATCACAGGCAGCTTTTTGCCCACCGCCAAGAACTTGTTGGTGCGAGATTTTTATGCTACAATTGGCTTTAGTCTTACAGACGATACCGACGAATGCCGTCGGTTCAGCTATACAGTTCCTCAGACCTACCAAAATTTAAATACAGTAATAAAGGTGTGATTTTTAATGGACAGAGCCCGTGTAATGGCCGAGGTGCAAGAAATTTTTCGCGATAACTTCGACGACGACACCATAGTGCTAACCGACGCAACCTATGCCGACGACATTGAAGACTGGGACAGCCTAGAGCAGATAAACCTGCTAACTACAATAGAGCGCAAATACGGCCTTAAGTTCAACCTAAACGACGTACGCTCGCTTGCCAATATCGGCGATATGCTAGACCTTTTAGCTCGACTTGGCGTGCAATAATTTTGCCTTAAGGAGGCCCGCTATGCCCAGCATCTACCTCATCACAGGCGCCTCAAGCGATGTGGGCATAGCCCTTATCGGCCGTCTGTTGCAAAACGCGCCTAAAGACGACGTTGTAATAGCCCAAGGCTTTGGCGATATCTCAGGCCTTGCTCCGCTGGCCGCCGCCTTTCCCGGGCAGCTAAAAACATTTGATGTAAACCTTGCGCAGCCCGAAAAACGCGAGCTGTTTTTTGCCACTGCCGAAAAGCTGGTAGGCTGCCCCACCCATATCGTCCACCTGCCCGCACTTCCTGTGGTAAACACCCGCTTTAAAAAGTTTGATGAGCAGCGCTTTGAGCTAGACATGCAGGTGCAGGTACACAGCGCGGCCGCCATGTGCCGCCGTTTTTTGCCGCAGATGGCCAAAAACAAGCAAGGCCGTGTGCTTTTCATGCTCACAAGCTATGTTTTAGGCATCCCGCCAAAAAATACCGCCGCATACATCATGGCAAAAGAAGCTCTGCACGGGCTTGCCAAAAGCCTTGCGGCCGACTATGCCCAGCACCATATCACGGTAAACTGCGTAGCCCCCTCCATGATGGAAACCAAATTTTTGGCCGATACTTCGCACCTTATTGTGCAGGCCGCAGCCGAACAAAACCCCATGGGCCGCAACGCAACGGTAGACGACGTTGTGCCTGCCATAGAGTTTCTTTTAAGCCCCGAGGCAGGCTTTATCACAGGCGTTGTACTGCCCATCACAGGCGGTAGCGCATAAATTAGCCCACCCCACCATGCCTAAAAGCCACCGCTTTTAGGCATTTTAACTTTGGGTGGCAGGCGCCTTAGCCGCCAAAAAGCAGCCCAAGCCATGCCGCTGCTCCAACCCCAATGTTTAGAACTTTGGCGGCGTAAAAAAGTTTCGAGCACCTACTGCCCATAAATTAGGCCGTAGGCAAGCCATACACACTCGCAATCCTTTATCTATGTATTGCGAGCGAATATAACATAGTATTTCGCCTAATTTGCCAGCAATATCCAACAAAAGGAGGCCCTGCGCCATGTCCCCCTACACATTTCGGCTGGCCACCCCTGCCGACAAACCCGCCATTGTGCAGTTTATGCGCACCCATTGGGACAGTCCCCACCCTCTTATAGAGCTCCCCGAATTTTTCAATTTTTACTACTGCACCGCCGAAAACAAGCTCAACTTTGCGCTGTGCGAGCAAAACGGTGCCCTAGCAGCGCTGGCAGGTTTCACCCCCGCCAGCCTCTGCGCCCAGCCCGACGCATGGATATCTCTATGGGCGGCAGACAAAAGCGCCCAAGGTAGCGGCCTTGAGCTGCTAAATGAGCTGCCCCGTCTTATAGGTTGCAGGGTGCTTTGCTGTAACAACATCCGCCCAAAAACCATGCCGTTTTATAACTTCCTTGGCCACACCACCGGCCGCATGGGCCACTTTTATCGCTTGGCAGACCTGCCACAATATAAACTTGCAAAAATTACGCAAAAAGAAATCCCCGCCATCACCGGTAGTGCCACACTAACCCTTCTACCAAACGCCGCCGCCCTTGAGGGTTGCGGCTTTACCCCGCCCAAAGACGTGCTACCTTATAAAGACACGTGGTATATCACTAGGCGCTTCTTTAATTTCCCGCCCCGCAGCAACAACGTTTATTCGGCGCACCTTCCCTCTCAAAGCACGCCATTTG
>CAYJEW010000008.1:0-52555 GCA_964369525.1 uncultured Oscillospiraceae bacterium
TGGAAGAGCTTACCGACCTGCTTAGCAAGCAAAGCCGCAAAGAAAAATCGCCTGGTGACAGCTAAACAAAAAACGGATTTGGATTTATATGGCTTCACATCAGGCGTCAGAGAGAGCCCTCTCTGACGCCTGATAATTTTTTAACGCTTATCTAAAGTTTTACCGATATTTGAAATATGGGATAAGCTATGCTTTGGGGTGATAATTGTGCGTATAAACGATATGGTAAAAGCGAGTTTTAATAAAGAGAGTATGGCAGGAAGTAGTGGATTTCGTAATGGTGAGCCCATTACAAAAGAAAAAGCAATTGCACTCGGCTTAGATTTAGACCACAGCAGAAATATTACAGGCAGTTCTGCCCATAAAAAGATTGTTCCTGTTGACGAAAGTGTAAAACAAAAAATCTTAGATATAACAAGCAAAGAGGTTGTGGAAAACTTTGCCATGTCTGATGGAGAAGCAGTGAGTGATGTTATTCGTGGATACTTAGATACACTTCCATCTGAAGAACGCTCATCCGCTAATTGGACACTGCAGTGTTTTACAATACAAGTTCAGCGCGCTTATGTTAATGAGATAAAATCGCATAATCTGTCTTGGACACAAGGAGAGTATTTTGACCCTAAAATCTTAGAGGGGTTTAACCCAATGCAAGCACATCTGGATATTACAGTTTGATAGGGCTAAAATAATTTAATATCGGTGAAAAGCACTTTTAAGAAATTGAGAGTGCTTTTTTATACCCAAAAAGCAAGGCGACTTTTAATATGGCAGAAAATCAAACATCTACAGCAAGCAAAGGCACCATCTTGCTTTATCAATTTACTTGACTAAATTAGTGAAGTATGATATATTTACAAAAATCACCCCTAAAAGGAGAAATATATGGATAGCTCAATGCCGGTGCTTCGCCCTGAAGAGATGTTGGCGTTTAAATTGCGTGCTTTGTATGAAGAGCAAGGCTACGGCCTATTTCGCATGAGCAGCTTTGAGGAATATGACCTATACATGCAGAATCGGTCGTTTTTAATCGACGATGATATGATAACATTTACAGGTGCCGACGGGCGCCTTATGGCGCTTAGGCCGGACGTGACATTATCCATTGTAAAAAGTGTGCAACCCAAAGAAAAAAAACGCCTTTATTATAACGAAAATGTATTTCGCCGCGATAGGCAAACAGGCCAGCTGGCCGAAATTAGGCAGATGGGCCTTGAGTATATAGGCGGCGATGGGTTAAACACCGAGGCCGAGGTGCTTGCACTAGCCGCAAAAAGCCTTGCGGCGGCAGGGAGATATGCGCTGGATTTGTCGCATATGGAGGTAATAGAGGCGGTGCTTAGCCTTTTTGAGGAGGAGGATGCACGGCAGGAGGCTATAGCGGCACTGCAAACCAAAAGCTCACACATTATGCGCCAAGCCGCATTGAAGGCAGGCCTGCAAAACAGCCTAGCCGATAGTCTTGCAAGCCTCACGGCATTGGCAGGCCCGTTTGTGCAGGTGATGCCACAGGCATGCCGGCTACTTAGCGCCTTACCCGATGCAAAAAAAGCCTTGAGCGAGCTACAACAGCTTTACGACATGCTGGTGCAGAGCGGTGTATCAGAAGGTTTGCGGCTGGATTTTTCGATTCTAAACGATGTAAACTATTATAATGGGCTGATATTCCAAGGATATGTGGAAGGTGTGGCACAGCCTGTGCTATCGGGTGGGCGGTACGACAGCCTGCTGCGCCGTTTTGGCAAGCCGCAAAACGGTCTTGGTTTTGCGCTGTACCTAGATGCTATAACAAGCATGGACAAATGCGAAACCGCACTACCACAGGCAGAAACGGACATATGGCTGAATGTTGCCCTGCCAAAAGGACGTATGGCAAACAAGGTACACAGCATGTTTGAAAAAGCAGGCTTTGCCGCACCCGGGATTTTGGACGAAAGCCGCCGCCTTGTTTTGGAAGATAAAGCGCATAATATACGCTACTTTTTAGTAAAGCCCACCGATGTGGACAGCTATGTGGAGCATGGCGCCGCCGATATAGGCGTTGTGGGCAAGGATGTACTGCTGGAGAGTGGCGCAGATGTGCTGGAGCTGCTAGACATGGGGCTTGGCCGTTGTCGCCTTGCGGTGGCAGGATATGCAGACTATAATGAAAACACTACACGGCCGCTTAGGGTGGCCACAAAATATCCGTCGGTTACCCGCAGGTATTATGCCGCCAAAAGCCGCTCGGTAGAGATAATAAACCTGCATGGCTCTATAGAGCTTGCGCCTATACTGGGGCTTTCGGATGTGATTGTGGATATAGTAGAAACAGGCACAACGCTAAAAGAAAACAATCTTGCTGTGCTGGCCGAGATAGAGCCGTCGTCGGCACGGCTGGTGGCCAACCGCGCGGCATGGCGCTTTAAAGAGCCAACCATACGCAAGCTTGTGAAAAAGCTGGAGGAACAGCTATGATAACAATACAAAAACTAAGCGAAACATCGGTGCAGGCGCTAGTGCAAAGACGTAGCGAGCAGGCGCCCGACGTAAGCAAAGATGTGGCAAAAATACTTAAAGATGTACAGCAAAGAGGCGACGCAGCGCTACGCGAATACACAAAACGCTTTGATAAAGCCGATTTGCAGCAGCTGCAAGTGAGCGAGCAGGAAGTGCAACAGGCTGTGGCAACAATAGATGCTGAGCTACTGCGCGTTATGCGCACTGCGGCAGAGAATATTCGCAACTTTCATGAAAACCAAGTGCGGCAGGGTTTTGTGGCGGCCGAGCGTAATGGGGTGGTAATGGGGCAACGCATAACACCGCTGGAGCGTGTGGGTGTGTATGTGCCGGGGGGCACGGCCGCATACCCAAGCACGGTACTAATGGACGTGATACCTGCTGTTATTGCAAAGGTACCTCGCATTGTTATGGTGAGCCCGCCCGGAAAAGATGGCAAGCTAGCCCCTGCTATTCTGGCCGCAGCCCACATTGCAGGCGTGGGCGAAATATATAAAGTGGGCGGTGCGCAGGCGGTGGCCGCGCTGAGCTACGGAACCGAAAGCATCCCAAGGGTAGACAAAATTGTAGGCCCGGGCAACATATATGTAGCCACCGCAAAGCAGATGGTGTATGGGCAGGTGGATATCGACATGATAGCCGGCCCAAGCGATATTTTGGTGGTGGCAGACGACACCGCAAGCGCTACGGCGGTAGCGGCAGATATGCTAGCGCAGGCCGAGCACGACCCCAATGCCGCGGCGATACTTGTTACCACAAGTGAAAAGCTGGCTAAAGAGGTGCAGGCAGAGCTACCAAAGCAGCTGCAGGTACTGCCCAGGCGGGATATTGCAAAACAGTCTATTGAAACAAACGGTAAAATTATACTGGCTGATACAATAGAAAAAGCCATGGAGGTTGCCAATGCGTTTGCGCCGGAGCACTTAGAGCTTTGCGTGCAAGAGCCGTTTGCGCTGCTTTCGCAGGTGCAAAATGCGGGCAGCATCTTTTTAGGCCACCACACGCCCGAAGCGCTGGGCGATTACTTTGCAGGCCCAAACCACACACTGCCAACAGGCGGCACAGCCAGGTTTTATTCGCCGCTGTCGGTAGACGACTACGTGAAAAAAAGTAGCTATCTGTACTATTCCAAAGAGGCATTACAGGCAGTGGCAGACGATGTGCAGATGTTCGCTAACGCAGAAGGGCTACACGCCCATGCGCAAAGCGTAGCTGTGCGCACAAAAAAGGAGCAGTAGATGTCTAAGTACATAGACCCACGCTATAAAGATATAAAACCATACACTCCGGGAGAGCAGCCCAAAGCAGGTAGCCTTACAAAGCTGAACACCAACGAAAACCCGTATCCGCCTTCGGCTGCGGTGCAACAGGCGGTGCAAGGCCAGGTAAGTACACTGCATAGGTATCCACCGCCTGCGGCAGAAGAGCTTGTAAATGCGCTTGCACATCAGCACGGCATACAGCCCGAGAATGTGTTTGTAAGCAACGGTAGCGATGAAGCGCTCGCGTTTTGTTTTCAGGCGCTGTGCCCAAACGGCGCGGCCTTTGCCGATATAACCTATGGGTTTTATCCGGTATACAGCAAGCTGTACCATGTAAACAGTAAAATTATACCGCTACGCCAAGATTTTACGCTGAACCCCGAAGACTATACAGGCCTTGCCCAAACGCTTTTTATAGCAAACCCAAATGCGCCCACAGGGTTGGCACTTAGCCTAGCCCAGCTGGAAGATCTACTGCAGGAAGATAGGCTGGTTATTGTAGACGAGGCATATGTGGATTTTGGTGCGCAAAGCGCAGTACAGCTACTGGACAGGTATAAAAACCTTATGGTTATAGGTACGTTTTCAAAGTCGCACTCGCTGGCAGGCGCACGCCTTGGATACGCCATAGCAAGCCAAGAGCTGATAGAAGACCTTAACCGCATAAAGTTTAGTTTTAATCCGTATAACGTAAACCGCATGACCATAGCGG
This sequence comes from uncultured Oscillospiraceae bacterium, assembly GCA_964369525.1. Taxonomy (GTDB): domain Bacteria; phylum Bacillota; class Clostridia; order Oscillospirales; family Ruminococcaceae; genus JAAYCI01. Next base: position 4,474 of record CAYJEW010000008.1, read on the forward strand.
CAGGCGTAGCGGCATTGCAGGACAAAGCCTATCATGAGCAATGCAAAAATGCCACTATGGAGATACGGCGGCAGAGCCTTGATATTTTGCACAACATGGGCTTTAGTTGTACTAATAGTATGGCAAACTTTGTGTTTGCTAGCCACAAAAACGTGCCTGCCGAAGAAATTTATGTAAAGCTAAAACAGCGCAATGTGCTGGTGCGGTGGTTTGCACAGCCGCGCATAGATAATTATGTTAGAATAACTATTGGCACACAAAGTGAGATGAATATACTGTTTTCGGAACTGCGAGGAATTTTATAGTAGCAGTAAACCGCAATAAAAGGGAGAATATCATGAGACAAGTGACGCTAAAGCGTGATACAAACGAGACAAAAATTGAAATGAGATTACTGCTGGATGGTAGCGGAGAGTCTCGTGTGGATACAGGTAGTGGGTTTTTAGACCATATGCTAGAGCTATTTTGTCGCCACGGCAGGTTTAATTTAGCGCTTAGCTGTAAAGGCGACACAAATGTAGATTTTCACCACACAGCAGAGGATGTGGCCATTGTGCTGGGGCGTGCATTTTCGCAGGCGCTTGGCGATAGAGCGGGCATTACAAGGTATGGTAGCTTTATGCTACCAATGGACGAGGCGCTGGTGTTGTGCGCAATAGATATATGCGGTAGAGCAACCTGCTGCTGCGAGCTCTCGCTACCCACCGAAAAAATAGGCTGTTTTGACTGCGAGCTTATAGACGAGTTTTTTACCGCATTTGCCAGAGAGCTTGGCGCGGCTATACACCTAAAACGCATAAACGGCACAAACAGCCACCACATTGCCGAGGCGGCCTTTAAGGGCTTTGGGCGGGTGCTGGCCGACGCTGTGCGTATAGACGAGCGGCTGGACGGCGAGGTGCTGTCTACCAAAGGTACAATTATATAAAGCGTATTTGCGGCAGGTGCGCCTGCTGCAAGACTATTAGCAAAAGGCGGAGGCCGATATGGTAGCAATTGTAGAGTATGGCGTGGGCAACCTGTTTAGCCTGCGTTGCTCGCTTAGTGCGCTTGGGTGCGAGGCGACAATGGCCGAAACACCACAGCAGCTTTTGCAGGCAAAAAAGGTTATACTGCCCGGCGTTGGCGCGTTTGGCGATGCTATGGCAAAGCTGCGTAGCGCAAACCTTGTGCAGCCGCTGAAAGAACTTGCGGCGGCGGGCGTACCGGTTTTAGGGATATGCCTTGGCATGCAGCTGCTTTTTGAGGGTAGCGATGAATTTGGCAGTCACGACGGCATTGGGCTTATTCCCGGGCGGGTGTGTTCTTTGCAGCAAGACCTTGAGGCGGCAGGCTATTCGTATAAAGTACCGCACATGGGCTGGAACCCACTGCAATTTGTACAGCCGCAAAGCCCCATACTGCAAAATACAAATCAGAACGAGGCGTTTTATTACGTACATAGCTTTTATGCAAAGCACTGCGAGCAGTATGTAGTAGCTCAAAGTGAGTATGGCCTGCAGGTGCCGGGCGTTGTGCAAAACAGTAATGTATACGGCACACAGTTTCATCCCGAAAAAAGCGGCGATGTGGGGCTTGCTATGTTGAAAGCATTTTTGGAGGTTTGTTAAATGTTACTATTTCCGGCAATAGATTTACTGGGCGGCAAGGCCGTGAGACTTTTTCAAGGCGACTATGCGCAAAGCACGGTGTTTGGCGAAAACCCTGCGGATTTTGCAGCTAAGTTTGCCATGCAGGGGGCGCAGTGCCTGCATTTGGTAGACCTAGACGGTGCCAAGGGCGGCGCGCCGCAAAACTTTAGCGCAGTGCAGGATATTGTAAAGGCTGCACCGAATATGCTTATAGAGCTGGGCGGCGGTATACGCACAGAGCAAACTGTAGAAAAGTATCTTGAGATGGGTATAAGCCGAGTAATCCTCGGCACAGCCGCACTAAAGGATGCAGAGTTTACCAAACGCATGGTTAAGCAGTATGGCGAGCGTATAGCCGTGGGTGTAGACGCGCGCGACGGCAAGGTGGCTGTGGAGGGCTGGCTAAGCACCTCAAACACCGACAGCATAGAGTTTTGCCGCACCATGCAGGACATAGGCGTTCGGTATATTATCTACACCGACATTGCCCGCGACGGAGCGCAGCGTGGTAGCAATATTGAGGTGTACGAGCAGCTGGCAGAGCTTAAAGGAATGTCGTTTACGGCGTCGGGAGGTGTGTCCAGTGTGCAAGAGATTGCACGCCTGCGTGATATGGGGCTGTATGCCGCTATACTGGGGCGTGCGCTGTATGAGGGCACTGTGCAACTAAAAGATGTGCTGGCCATAGCTTGCGGCCAAAACTAAGCAGATACACAGGAGAGAGCCAACATGATTGCCAAACGCATTATCCCTTGCCTCGATATTCGTGACGGACGTGTTGTAAAAGGCACAAACTTTAAAGGCCTGCGCGATGTGGAAGATCCCGTAGAACTGGCGGCTTTTTATAACCGCGAGGGTGCCGACGAGCTTGTGTTTTATGACATAACCGCCTCGGCAGAGGGCCGCGGGATTTTTACCGATATACTTACAAAAGTAGCCTCACAGGTGTTTATTCCGCTAACGGTTGGCGGAGGGATAAACAGCCTTGAAGATTTCGACCGTGTTTTAAAATGCGGCGCCGATAAGGTAAGCGTGAACTCGGGCGCTGTGCGAAACCCAAAAATTATAGAACAGGGCGCTAAACGCTATGGCAGCCAGTGCGTGGTGTTGTCTATGGATGTGAAGCGGGTGGGCGATAGCTGGCACATATTTGTGAAAGGCGGCAGGGAAGACACCGGCATAGACGCCCTGCAATGGGCAGAGCAGGGCGAGGCGGCCGGGGCAGGCGAGCTTGTGGTAAACAGTATGGACACCGACGGGGTGAAAAACGGGTTTGACCTTGAATTGTTGCAAGAGGTTGCGGCAAGGGTAAGCATTCCTATTATTGCCTCGGGTGGCGCAGGCGGAATAGAGCATTTTTCGCAGCTGTTTGCCCTGCCAAAAATAGACGCAGGGCTTGCGGCGTCAATATTCCACTACCGAGAGGTAAGCATTGCACAGCTAAAGCAGTACCTGCACAGCGCTGGCGTGCCTATGCGCCTAATATAGCAGATACACCAACATAAAAACAACGGAGATACGCTATGAACCTAGATAACATTAAATTTGATACAAACGGGCTTGTGCCGGCTATTGTGCAGGACTACTACACAAAACAGGTGCTAATGCTTGCCTATATGAATAAAGAAAGCCTGGAGATTACTTTAAATGAAAAGCGCACCTGCTTTTATTCGCGCAGCCGCAAACAGCTTTGGCGCAAGGGCGAAAGCAGTGGAAACACCCAGCATGTGGTGTCGCTTTCGGCCGACTGCGATGGTGATACATTGCTTGTGCAGGTTGTAAAAAACGGTCCTGCTTGCCACACTGGCGAGGAGAGCTGCTTTTTTGATAGTATCTACCAAAGCGATAGCCATGCAGCTGTTACACTGCAGGCGCTGTATACACTAATAAAAGAGCGAAAGGCATCCCCACAAGAGGGTAGCTACACAAGCTATCTATTTGAAAAAGGCCTTGAGAAGATACTGAAAAAGGTGGGCGAAGAGAGCACCGAGGTAGTGATAAGCGCCATGAAGGGCGAGAAGGACGAAACTATATATGAAATAAGCGACCTTTGCTACCATGTGCTGGTGCTGATGGTGGAAAACGGCATCTCAACACAGGAGATACTGGCCGAGCTTTCAAAGCGCCATGTGGTAGACAAAAAGGTAAAGCAGGAGACAATGCAGTGAAACAGATTTCAAATATTCATACCCACTCGCAGTTTTGCGATGGGGCAGATACACCTTCAGAGATAGCAAAAACGGCTATTGAGATGGGTTTTACCGATATTGGCTTTTCATCGCATTCGCCAAGAATGTCACCATTTGGTTTTGAGGGTTTAGAAAACGAGCAGGAGTATAGGCAGGCTATTGCGCTGCTGAAAACACAGATGGAGGGCCGCATACGGGTGTACTGCGGTATAGAGCACGATGCAGGCTCTGTTATTGACGCAAGCCTGTATGACTATGTTATAGGCTCAGTGCACTACTGCGTGGTGCAGGGGGATGAGGTGGCGGTGGACTACAACACGCAGATTTGTAAAGAGGCTATACAGCAATATTTTGGCGGAAATGGCCTAAAGCTGGCAGAAGCGTATTATCAAACAATTGTAGAGAGCGTGCGCCGCAACCGCCCTGATGTTGTGGGACATTTTGATATTGTGACAAAATATAATAAAGATAATGTGCTGTTCGACGAAGGCTCGAAACAATACCAAAGCTTTGCGCTGGAGGCCCTTGATGAAGTGATAAGTGAAACCCAGCGTTATGGTGGCGTTATAGAGGTAAACACAGGTGCAGTAGCCAGAGGGGTGAAAGAGCTACCGTACCCCGCGCCGTTTTTGCTACAGCATGCGGCCAAAAGAGGCGCCAATATGGTAATAACAACCGATTGCCATAACAAAAATCTTTTGGGTGCCAGCTTTGAGCAATCAGTAGAGCTTATGCGCAGTGCCGGTTTTAGTAGCATGGCTGTTTGGGAGAATGGGGCGTTTGCACAGCGAGCGCTGGAGTAAGCAAAATATTGTTAAGGTACAAGGCAGCCTATTGCGGATACACTATTAGCGATAAGGCTGCTAAATTTATGGGAAGTATTGCGTATCTACATATTAAAGTGTATTATTAGATACATTGTTATTTGAAAGCGATTAACTAGGGGGATGAATGATGGGGGATATAGCAACTGTAAAACACCCGGTGCGCTGGCCGTACCTTGTAATTTGTATGATTATGTTTCTGTTTACCGGTGTGGTGTATGCATGGAGCTTGTTTGCAGGGCCGCTAGAGGCTCAGTTTGGCTGGACGCGTAACGAAACATCGGTAGTGTATACCATGTGTATGGTGCTGTTTAATGCGGCCAATATTGTGGCTGGTATGGTAACAAAACGCTTTGGTGTAAAAGCAAATGTGTTTATAAGTGCGGTCTTTATGGGAGTTGGGTTTATAGGCTCTTCCATGGCTACAGAAGTTTGGCACCTTTATATATTTTATGGCATTTTTGTGGGCCTTGGTGCAGGTTTTACGTATGGCTCATCAATAAGCAATATCATCAGCTGGTTCCCCGACAAACCCGGCACAGCCTCGGGGGTGTTGTTACTGGCGTTTGGTATGGCTACCATGATAACAGGTACGCAGGTTGTTCGCCTTTTTGATGTTATTGGTATAAGCAATACATTTTTAGCGCTGGGTATTGCAGCAATGGTTATAATAGCGACGGTAGGGTTTATTATAAAGCCGCCGCCCAAAGACGCTGTATTTCCACAGGCAAAGGTGCGAAAAGGCATGTCGGATGAGCCTCAGCGGGAATTTACAACAAAACAGATGCTTGGGCACCCATCATATTGGTTTTTTATGCTGTGGCAGGTAGGATTTATTATAACGGGCATGGCGGTTATTGGCCAGGCGGCTACATCGGCGGCCTCTATTGGCGCAACGGCGCTTGTAGCTACCCTTGCCACAAGTGCGCTGTCTATATGCAATGGCTTGGCTAGGTTTTTTTGGGGCACAATGTGCGACGTGCTGGGTATTGTGAAGGTACGATACATGCTTAATATCTGCATGGTGTTGGCGTTGGCAGTTTGCCTTGGTGCTATCTATATTGCAAACCCTATACTGTTGGCAGTGGGCTTTGCATTGATAGGTGTATCGTATGGCGGAGCAATTGCATACTCAGCACCGCATTTTCGTAAAGTGTATGGCGGAAAAAACTATGCCACAAACTACAGCACATTTTTTGTATCGGGTTTTCTTACCCCTGCAATAGGTGCGCCGGTTATGTCGGCTGTATACACTGCAACAGGCGGTTATTTCTTAGCATTTCTTGCCATAGCAGGGTTTGCTGTTTTTGGTATTGTGTGTAGCTTTTTTATACGCAAATAGGCATATTGAAATTACTGTAGCAAAAAAGCAATGCTTGCCACAGTATGGCATAAAATCAGGGTAACTCAATAATTCGTGTATTCAATCGTAAAAAGCACCCACATGTTGGGGTGCTTTTTACCTTTTAAAAGTTTAAGGTTCAAGGTTCTAAAATAGTGCTATACTAGTAACAGAGCGGTAATATTAATGGTTTTTGGGGTTTGCTTTATAAAAGCAAAAAATAAAAGATTAAAAGAAGTAGTGTGGTGTAGTTAAGTTGGGATATGTCGAAATTATATTTTTGGGTGTGGGGCTTGCGGTGGATGCAAGCTGCGTTTGTACAAGCAATGGCTTAGTGTATCAACCTAAAATCAACAATACGCTTAAAATGGCAGCAGCATTTGCGGTGTTTCAATTTATCATGCCGTTAATTGGGTTTTTCGGCACTTCGCTGTTACCTCAAACTATCTATCAATATAGCCATGTGGTGGCAGCTATATTACTATTTATTGTAGGCGCTAAAATGCTAATTGACGCTTACAAAAATAGGGATAAGCATAGCGACAAGCACATAAAAAATAATCACCAAGAAAGAGAGAGTTTGTTTACAAATAAAATTTTATTTACTCAAGCTATTGCCACAAGCATCGACGCTTTAAGCGCAGGGTTTGTGTTTTATGGAATGGATATTTTAGATGTAGTAATTGCATCAACAATAATTGCTATAGTAACGTTTACCATGTGTTTTGTTTTCGTCAAAATCGGTATTTACATTGGAGATAAATTTAATACAAAAGCCGAAGTTTTTGGTGGAGTAGTTCTTGTTTTTTTAGCAATTAGAATCTTAATAACGTAATAAATAACGACCTGCAAAAGTGCAAGTCGTTATTTTAAATTTATAGGTAAAACGCTTCTTTGCAGATGATTTAGTTAGAGATGCTGGGTATGCAAAACAATTATCTGCTGGATACCTGTTCGGTTGTGATTTGCGCTTTGTCTACTTTTATCTTATTGTGGTAAGCCAGCGATATTAGCGTAAGTGCCATGGCGCCTATACCTGCCGCTAAACCCCAAGAAAGTGTGTAGCTGTTTGTTGTTTCAATGATAAAGGCTAGGCCAAGCGGAATAAGGCTAGAGCCAAGGTTGCCACCAACGCTAACATAGCTCATTAGTGTGCCGTAGGAGCGGTTGCCGAATAGGTCTGATACACCAAGCGGCATGCTCATGGTGCAGGCCGCTATGCCAAGCCCCACAATAAAGGAGCAAACCATAGCCGCTACCAAGTGAAAACCAAGGAAAATTAAAATGGCATTTGCCGCGGTCATAACAGACATGCCCAGTATTACTCCGGTGCGCGAGCCAAACCTGTCGTTAACCACCCCAAGCACCAGCTTGCCAATAACTATGCCAACAGCATTAACCGAAAAAATGCTGGAGGCGGTGACAGGCGTAAAGCCAAGACCGTCTAAAAACGAGGGGCCGTTAACAAGCCATGCTTGTGCGATGCCGTTTAGTGCAAAAAACGATAAAACAACCATCCAAAAAATGGGCGACACAAGCGCCTGTTTAACCGTAAAGCCGTATACTGCCATTGCGCTGGCAGGTGTGGTGCCGGGCTGGTGGCCAACGGGTATCATGCCAAAGTCTTGAGGGGTGCGGCGCACAACAAACCATATAACAGGCACCATTATCAGATTAAATATAGCAAACATGGTGTATGCGTTGCGCCAGCTGAGGTTTTCGATAATATAGCCAACAACTGGGTTTAAAATTGTAGAGCCAACACCGCTGCCTATCATTGCAATGCTCATAGCTTTTCCGCGCGTATTTGGTGCAAACCAGTTTGTCATAAGAATTGAGATGGGAATTACGGATATAAATGAGTTGGAAATTCCACGAAGAGCGGCCATAACATATAGAATAGTAAGGTTGGTTGTGTTTGCTTGCACAAGAAATGCAGCCGCGCCCAGTACAAGCATTAACACTATTATTAACCGCATGTTATAGCGGCTAAGCAGCGTGCCAGATACAAGCGTGCTAAGCACCGATGAAAGAATCATAATGGTGCTCATGGTAACGATAGAGGTGCGGTTAACTCCAAAAGATTCAGCCATTGGGTTCACAAATAACCCTTGCAGGTTTAAGGAAGGGCAAAATTGCAAAGCCATCATAAAAAAACAAACCATAGCAATGAGCCAACCAAAATGGATGGGCTTTTTTGCGGCCAATTGGCATCCCTCGCTTCATGAATTATACTGTAAAAGATCTTGTCGAAAAAAATAGCAAGCACATATTAGAATAGCTCAAAGCATAGTGTTTTGCAATAGTAATAATGCATGTTTAGGCAGTGGCAGTAATACGGTGTTAAATAAGGCAGATGGGGCAAAAAATATAAGCAGGATTATATGTGCGCTATTGTTGTAAACATAAACAATAAAAATATTTTTTGAAGATTGCCTTTTAGTGCTTGCTATAGTATAATTTATGTTGCTGCAAAATTTTGGTTTTAGGTTGTGAGAGCCATGAAAAAACGGGTAATGCTGTGCCAGTTAAAAGCGAAACAACGCCATATTATTCAAAAAAGCTGGGTTGTGTACGACGAAGTGCGCCCGCAGCTGGAGCGCTGTTTTGCGCTTATAGAAGAACAAAAGCCGCAGCTGGTAGTGCTGCCTGAAACCTGTTATATTCCACAGCTGTACGATACATATAAAAGCCTTGCGCAAGATTGCTTTATTGTGGCCGGCAGTGCGTACAACGACGATGGCATAAATGAAACACATATGTTTGGTCCCAATGGTTTTTATTCGGTTGTACCCAAAATTTTTCCATCACCAAAAGAAACCATGGAATATAACCACCCAAACACTAAAATGCCAGACCTTGTGTTAAAGCAGTGGGAGGCCGAGGTTGAAAGAGGGGAATGGCCGCCATACTTCCCCGTGATTGACGAAAAAAACGGTCAGCGTCTAGCGGTGCTTAACTGCATGGATTATTATCGCATGGGATACTTTGTGGCAAATAGCTCTGTTATTTCGCCGCATATTTGGGGTATAGTTTCGCCGTGCAGCAATGGCCAGCAAGAGGTGTTCTTTAGGTTGGCAGGCGCTATACATGATGCAAATGACCTGATATATTCATTTGTGGTTAATTCACACAACCAAACCCGTCCGCCGGGCAGCACCCAGGGCCAAAGCTTTGTGATGGGCCCTATTACCCACAACACTAAGGCCTTGCTTAGCCTGCAAACGGGCCAAAAAGATGATCATTTTGCATACATTTATAAACTAGGCGAGGACGCCGAAGTATTGTTTTTGGACTTGATAGATGGCAAAGATGTGTGTTTTTTTGCCCGCAGCAAGGACTTTAAAAGCACCCCGACAAACATACAACGGGTATCGCTTGAAGAAGAGGTGAAGCTATAATGGCAAATGATGTGTTGCGCGTTGTGGTAACGCTAGGGCCTACAGATGAAAAAATAGACGACGTAATGAAAATTACAAACATGAGCACGGGTGCTTTGGGTGCGCTTATTGCAGGCACTTTAAACCGCCGCAGCAAAAAGGTGAATAAATCACTTGAACTGTGGCTGGTGTGTAACAAAACAACCTACCTAATAAACCGTGCGGTTATAGATGAGCTGGTTAGCGAGGGCGCACGCCTTGTAACTATTGGTGGTTTTAAGCAAGGGCAATGGGTATTGTCTGAAACCGAAGACATGCTTTTTGAACTGGAAAAAATATTTGCCGAAAACAAGATAGACTGCATATTCCACTCGGCTGCAGTTGGCGACTATACCGGCCGCTTTGCCACCAGTGCAACGCTGCTGGCGCAGGAATTACAAAGCGCTATGCAGAAAGCACAGGCAGAGGGGCGAGTGCTGAGCGCAGATGAGATGAAGGCAATTATTGCCGAACCTAAGAATGTGTTTAATCAAGACACCAAAATGTCTTCCGACGAGCCGGGCATGATTGTGGGGCTTGGGCTTACCACCAAGGTGATATCGCGCATAAACGGGTTTGCCGAAAAAAGTGGGTATGCTACTCGTCTGGTAAGCTGGAAATTGCTATCGGGCGTGGAAGAGCAAGAACTTTACGATATTGCGCTAGCACACGGCCGTCGAAACAACAGTTTTATGGTAGTGGCTAACGACCTAGACAAAATTAGCGCAGATGGGCACTGGGCTATGCTGATTAATATAGAAAACGCAAGCCGCATTTATGCCCACAATAAACAAGAAATTGCAGACAAGCTGGCAGAGCAGCTTGGGCTGTAGTATAAAAACCTAGCAAAAGTGAGGAGAAAAATAACATGGCAGAATTTACAGTATTGGCAATCAATCCGGGCTCCACATCCACAAAAATTGGTTTGTTTAAAAACGACCAAGAAGTTTTCAAAACAAACATCATGCACGCAAAAGAAGAGCTTTCGCAGTTTAAAAACGTGGCCGACCAGCGTCCCTACCGTGCAAAACTTGTTAAAGATGCTTTGGTTGAGGCAGGCATTAACGTAAAGGATATCAACGCTTTTGCTGCGCGTGGTGGTTCGTTTGCTTCGCTGCAAGGCGGCGTGTATGCCATAAACGACACCATGATCAAGGATGCAGTTGAGATGAAGCGCGGCGCACACCCTGCAAACCTTGCAGTACTTATTGCAGACGAGATGAGTAAAGAGCATGGTCAGCCCTGCTATGTAGTAAACGGCCCCTCGGTTGACGAGTTTATGGACCTTGCTCGCCTAACCGGCCTTAAAGGTATATATCGCCGCGCTCATGCACATGCACTTAACCATAAAGAAATTGCTCATCGCTATGCCGCTAAGATTGGCAAAAAATACGACGAGCTGAACCTAGTTATTGCACACATTGGTGGTGGTATCTCGATTGCAGCGCATGCTCAAGGCCGCATGGTAGACGCTTCTGATGCCATTTACGGCGAGGGCCCAATGGCCCCCACACGTACAGGTACTGTACATGTTATGGAAGCTATGGACCTTGTAAAGCAGGGCGTTTCTCCAGACGAGCTGAAGAGTAAAAGTACTCTCACAGGCGGCTGGGTAGACCATGTGGGCATCGATGATGGCCGTGAGCTTGCAAAACGTATAGAGGCCGGCGATCTATATGCAAAATTGCTGTTTGAAACAACCGTTTACCAAATTAGCAAATGGATTGGTATGATGGCTGTACCGCTAAAAGGTAAGGTAGACGCAGTTATACTAACCGGTGGCCTAAGCAACGACAAAAAGCTGGTAGAGATGGTATCCGACTATGTAGGCTACCTTGGCACAATCGAAGTTATGCCCGGCGAGTTTGAGCTGGAGGGCCTTGCGGCAGGCGTTGTTCGCGCACTAACAGGCGAGGAAACCCCTCAAGAGTACACCGGCAAAGATAGCGTAGAGGAATTTGTTCAAAAATACGGTATCTAATCTATCGCTCATGAAAAAGCAAAACCACCATGCAAAGCTATACGCTTTGCATGGTGGTTTTTATGTTGACAGTTGTCTAGTAGAATGCGATTTTAAGAGCATACGCAAAGGGGAATGAGATTCAAACGTGTGGCAGCTTTCTCATCTCTAAAACAGTGGCGTCTGCCGGGCTAGTCACCACGGGGATTAGCAGCCCATATGCGAGAGATGGCGCTATAACGCGCTCGCTTTTTGTCGGCATCCGCAATTCACTGCTGCGGCATTATAATGCAACACTGGCAGTGCAAATTGTTCAAATATACTGCGCGCAATATGGCGTAATATACAATAATATAAAAACATATAGGAATTATTTGTAGTATTATGATATAATAAAAACCGCTACGAGCCTAAAAAATAAAAGGAGTGTTTTCACATGAGCTGGGAAATTAAAGTATTGCTTTACGGAACGATATCTTTACCTAAAACTTTTAGCACCCCGGGTAGAGATGACGACATGATTATCGAGGCGCCTTATCTTGGGTTTTTACTAAAGAAGGACGGCCAAAATGTGCTGGTGGATACAGGCATAAACGAGCGCTATATAGTAAACGGAAAAACAAAGTGGAACGATTGTCCCGCGCAGGGCGGCACCTCGTGGGTTGTTGATGCATTGGCGAAAGAGGGCCTAAAACCTGAAGATATAGATATGGTGCTTTATACCCATCTGCATAACGACCATACAGGCGCATGCCATCTTTTCCCAAATGCAGAAACCATATTCCAAAAGAAGGAATGGGAAAACCTTCTTAATCCTCTGCCAAACCAAATTTTCCGAGGCGATTACGACCAAACCGTCATTGATATATTCAAAGACATGAAGAATGTGGTAATGGTAGATGGCGATGTAGCGCTGCCAAATGGTCTAAAGCTACATCTTACCCAAGGACACACCAAGGGCAGCATGTGTATAGAAGTGCCCACAAACGATGGGCCGCGCATAATTGTGGGAGATTTGCTGTACATGCCGTACTACCTGTTCCCACAAACCGACTGGCTAATGGATATGGATGGCAAGGTGCATAAAATTACACCGCTGCCTGTAGAAATGGGCCCGCTGCTTGTGCACTCTATGATTTATGATAATTACGCATACTATGAGTCTTATCACAAAGTGCGTGCACTTGTGCCTAAATTTGAAGAAAAATATTTTGTGTTTGGGCATGATCCCAGTTTGATACATACCGGTGTACGCTAATGCACGTAGCATGAAAATAAAACCGCAAGGCTGCTTTTGGCTTTGCGGTTTTTAAGTGCTGATTTGTATATGGTATAAGATTGTATTTGTGCGGTTAATGATGTATTATATTAGATGGATTATTAGTTTTGCACACAGGCATAAACGTACGGTTGTTTATACAGACAAGAGATTGTGCTAAGAGATGCATGGTACCACTTTTGGGAAAGGAGGGAAGGGCTATTATTGTTTATAATTTAGCTGCAGAATATGCGGCGCTGATAATTATTGCTATTGCAATGGTTGGCTTTATTGCCGACCGTAGCATGGTTGCATCCAGATATGAAGGGTTAAAGTGGATGTACAGTGTTACAATTATCTCTATTTTAATTACAATAATAAGTCTTCTTGTAGGCAACAATTATACGCAATTCCCTCTATGGTGTATAGATTTATTCAGAACCCTTTATTTCATCGCCTCGCCGATACTGGCGCTGCTTTATACAGTATATTCGATATCAATAGTGCACAATAAGCTGGGATATAGTAGCTTTTTTAGCAGGTTTGGTTGGCTACTGATACCCTATGTGCTGTATACCATATTTGTGGTTACAAATCCAATACACCGCCTTATATTTAGCGTAACCCCCGAGCAGGGCTATGTTAAGGGTCCCCTCGTGCATGCTTCGTACTATATTGCACTTGTATATTTTATAATTTTAGTTGCATTTGCAGTTTTGCATAGGCGCTCGCCACAATTTAGAGTACTTAAGGTGGTAGTACTTAATTTTCTTGTATCAACCTGTATTTTCGGTATGCAAATCTTTGTGCCGGAGCTACAGCTTTCGGGTCTTGCGTGTGTGTCGGGGCTGCTGGTGGTGCATTTATACATTTTAAATGTGTCGAAATGGACCGACCGCCTTACAGAGCTAAATAGCAGGCAGGCGCTAACGGCAGAACTTAATTTATTATGTGAAAAGCACACGCCTTTTTCATTGGTGGTATTTAGCCTTAGGAATTTTAAAAGCATAAACGACCGCTTTGGCCTTGAGATTGGCGATGAGTTGTTGGTGGATTTAGCCATGTGCTTTCGTTCGCTTATCGCTTCAAAAGAGCTGTATCGTTATAGTGGAGACGAGTTTGCATTTCTTACAACAAACGTTACCGAGAATTTTGATGATTTCCTTAAAGAGGTAGTAGAAAAAGCATGCGAGCCGTTTGACATAAGTGGTAATGCTGTAACTATAGACATGGTATATGCCAGAACAGATTTTCCTGAGTTTGGCATAAATGCCAAGGAGATTATTTCAGCGCTAGACTATTCTATATCTTCCGTAAAAAAGAATATAGGACAAACAAATTATTTTTACGACATATCTATCCGCAGTCGCATCAAGCGCAGAAATTATATTATAGAGCGCTTAAAGCACGCAATAGACAATGATGGTTTTGATGTACATTACCAAGCGATATATTGCGCTAAAACAGGCAGTTTTTCTATGGCCGAGGCACTTATAAGGCTGAAGAAGTCTGAGCAAGAGCCGGTAGGCCCTGGCGAGTTTATTCCGGTTGCCGAAGAAATTGGCCTTGTAAGTAAGCTTACATATATTGTTTTGGAAAAGGTATGCCAAGATTATCGCTGTTTTATGGATACATATAAAAACGAGCTACCGCTCAAGTCTATATCTATAAATCTTCCCTATGTGCACTTTTTGCAAAAGGATACCGTGCAAAAGCTTAAGCATCTACTTGCAAAACATCAAATTTTGCACAGCCAAATAAAGCTAGAACTAACCGAACGAACACTTATTTCCGACATACCTTTGGCGCGCCGCATAATAGACGAATGCGTTAACGAAGGCTTTGAGTTTGAACTAGATGACTTTGGGGTGGAGTATTCTAACCTAAGCATGCTTTTTAATATACCTACGAATATTATCAAGTTCGATAGAAGCCTTGTGTATTCTGCTACGTCCGACAAGCAGCGCCGCGCATTTTTTGAACAACTTTTGCAAACCATCTTGGCGGCTAACATTCAGGTGGTAATGGAGGGCGTGGAAGAGCAAGAGCTAATGCAGTATCTTGTAAAGTGTGGGTGCGACTACATTCAGGGATATGTAGTTGCAAAGCCGCTACCAAATGATGAATTTGTGAAGTTTTTAATGGAAAGCAAAAATAAAGTATAATTTTATGGGTGCACATATTGGCGTAAAAGCGCACCATTACTGTGTTTTGTGACTAAATCACAGAAAGGCTTGTTGTAAAAAACGTAGTATTAGGGTATGACGCAAAGGGGTAATCTAGTGCCATCGGCGGCGATGGTACTAGATAGTGTTGCGCAAAGCAGCATAAAATAAGCGCATTATATGGAGCGAGGAGCAGTTAGCGATGGCTAAGTTTCGAAAGTCGCAGCAGGGAAATGCGATTGCATTTGTTGGAATTGCGGTGCTGATAATTATCAGCATATTGGTGTATATTACTAACATGTCAAGAGAATTACAAGACTCAATAGACAGAACGTTGGACGAACTGCTAGACCAGCAGCAGTTTGGAGTATCGGAATATATTAGCGACAAGATGAATATTCTAAACGGCGTGGCTGACGGCGCAAAGGTGATGTTTGGAGAGCAAGAGTTTGATATCGAAAACTCACAAGAGCTAATAGTTTTTTTGCAATCGGTAGAGCATAGGTCGGACTTTTCACACATTATTGTCGCACAGGCTAACGGCCGTGGAGTGCAAACCAATGGCAGCAGCGTAGATGTTTCCGACAGCGACTTTTTTATGCAGGCGCTGGAGGGCGAAGAGGTGGTATCAGAGCTTATGCCGCTTTCAAACGAGGGGGCATCTGGCGACTGTGCGGTAGTTATCTCTATGCCCATTATAGGCGAAAATAGCGAGGTGCTGGGCGTTGTGTCGGCGCAGATAGCGTCTACCACGCTGGAATCGATACTTCTACCCTCGTACAATGGCGCCGGTATTACAGCCTTACTGGATACGCAAGGAGATGTGATTGCAACAACCGAAAACCAAGATGGAGTGGTTACCGGGATTAATGTTTTCAGCTTGATGGGTGCGCTGGAGTTTTCAGAGACAGTGAGCGTTTCAAGTTTGGTAGAGATATTGGAGTCGGAAGAGCGGCACGGCTACATGAGTTACACCATAAATGGCGTAGACAAGCGTTTTAAATATGTACCCATACATCAAACAGGATGGACGCTACTTGTGTCTGTGCCGGAGGACCTTGTTTCGCAGGACACAAATGCTGTTATATTCTACACAGCGTTATTGTTTACGGAAATTTTGCTAATTATGATTATTATATATCTGCGGCTGATTAGTATTCGTAAAGAGGCAATAAAGGAGATAGAAAACACGGCCTACTATGATGAGCTAACAGGCCTTATGAACGAAAAGAAATTTAAGCTGGACATGGCCGATATTTTGCGAGAGCACAAAGATGAGCAGTTTAGCATTATTAAGCTGGATGTTGTGAACTTTAAGATAATAAATAAAATTTTCGATTATGATCTGGGCAACAAGATAATAATGACAATGTCAGAGTTGTCGCAGGTAATTGAAAGTATGATGAAAGACGATTACTTTTTGTGTGCTAGGGCGAATGCCGATGAGTTTTTAGTGTTTGGCAGGTACGAAAAACTACATGCCATTGGCCTTGGCAAAGATATATACGAGAATATCATAAATGAAAAAGTAAATAAAATGTGCGCGCGTACGCTTAAATTTAGATACAGCAGGTTTAAGGTACCTTTGGGTGAAACAAATGCAGACTATATTATGGATATGGTTGCGCTAACCCATAACTATGCTAAAGAGACAGAGTTTGCCGGCATATACGACTATAATGAAAATGCAAAAGAGCAACTGTTGCACAGGACACGCATATCCGACCAGATGCGAGAAGCGCTGTATAGCAATGAATTTAAGGTATATATCCAGCCAAAAAACAGGCTGAGCGACAACACGATATGCGGCGGTGAAGCGCTGGTGAGGTGGCACAAGCCAAGCGGTGAGATACTGTATCCCAATGAGTTTATCGCTATTTTTGAGCAGGATGGTTTTATTACAGAGCTCGACAGCTACATGCTGCAAAACGTGTGCGGAATAGTAAAGCGTTTCCGAGATAGCGGCCTTGGCGACATACCGATATCGGTAAACTTTTCAAGAATGCATATGCTGGATGAAAAGTTTGTGTATCAGCTAACACATATTGTGGATTCGTTTGATATACCGCGCAGGCTGATTGAGCTTGAGATGACCGAAACATCTATGGTTGAAAATGAGGAAGACTTTAAAAAGCTGTTCCAAGAGCTGCATGAGCAGGGCTTTACCCTTTCGATGGACGATTTTGGCGCGGGCTATTCTTCAATGGAGTTACTAGCAGAGCTTAGTTTTGATATCCTAAAGCTGGACAGAAGCTTGCTGGAAAATATGGAAGGGTCGGAGAAAAAGCGGCTTGTGGTGGAAACCATACTGCAAATGGCAAAATCGCTTTCACTAAAAACGGTGTGTGAAGGTGTGGAAACAAAAGAGCAGCTGGAGTTTTTGAAGGATGCAGGTTGCGAGGTGGCACAGGGCTTTTACTACTCAAAACCGGTGCCAAACGAGAGTTTTGAAGAGATGCTGAAAAGTAGCATATAAAAAACAGAGGGTCTATACCCTCTGTTTTTATATATTTTTGATAGCGCGCTAGATTTTAGCGGATTTTTTGGAGGGTATGCGCTGTCTTTGTAGCCAGATGAGTGTGGCAATGATGGTACAAAGGCCAACCCACTGGCTTGTAGATAAAAACAGAAAACGAGAGGATATATCGCCACGCATAAAGTCTAAAAAGAAACGTAGCGAGCCATACCCCAGCACAAAAACAGGCCAGGTGAAATAGGCTTTTTCGTCGCCCCAGCGCTTTTGAAGAATAAGCATTGTAATAAAAAGCGCAAAGCAGAAAACTACTTCAATCATCTGGGTGGGGAATAGGCGCACCCCGCCGTGGGCAAGGTTATCCACCGGGAAGGTGTAGCCAAAGTAGGATGGAATGCCATAGCAACAGCCGGCATTAAAGCAACCAATACGGAATACCGACATAAACAGCGCGCCGCCCGGTGCAATAATACCAAGTAGCATCTGGCGCCGCACCTTGAACACGCGGCAGAATACCAGTAAAAAAAGGCCTACTGCAATAACACCGCCGTAGTATAGGTGGCCGGCTCCTGTGCGGCCAAGGGCGGCAATTAGTGTATCAAAAGAGTCTACGCTAGAGGCGTTGTATGTAAAGAAGTTTACAATATAGCTCATGGCCATGCTACCGTAATACGCACTAAAGGAAAACCCAACCGTAAATATTACAATATCAATAAATGGTAGTTTGCCTGCAACACCAAGCTGGTTTATAACCAACACATACCCGCAAAATGCGGCTACGGATAGCACCCAAAAAACTTGGTATGCAGGAAAAGAGTGACCTAAAACTGATAAAAAGGGATTCATGTATGCGCCTCGTGGTTTTGGAAGTGTATATAAGAAATACGGTTATGGCTGCTTAAAGAACAATGCTTCAAATTCATCCACCGGTAGCGGCTTTGAGTAGTAATAGCCTTGTGCGGCATTGCAGTGGATTTTCTTTAAAAAGTCGGTTTGATACTTTTCCTCTATGCCCTCGGCTACCGTGCGCATGCCAAGGTTGCTTGCAAGTGTAACAATGCTTTCTACCACAAGGTTGCCTCTGTTAGATTCATCGTCGTTGCTAATGTCTATAAAAAAGCTGCGGTCTAATTTAAGGGTGTCCACCTTAAAGTTTTTCAACATGCCAAGTGAAGAGTATCCTGAGCCGAAATCGTCGATTGACACAAGGAAGCCGGTTTCTCTAAGTTGTTCAAGCAGGGCTTTAAGGGCATGCTCGTTTTCCATAATGGTGGTTTCGGTTAGCTCTACTTCTATGCAGTTGGGGTGTATATTATAGGACGAGACTAAATCGGATATCTCTTTTACAAAGTTTGGGTTTTGTATATGCAATCGGGAGAAGTTGACCGAAACAGGGATGCACTGCTCTCCTTGTGCACACCAAGACTCTAGGGTTTCGCAAACACGGGTAAGCATATATTTGTCCAGTTCTACAATAAATCCGTTTTGTTCAAACAGCGGTATAAACTCGCCCGGGAATATCATGTTCCCGTCTGGTTCTATCCAGCGCACAAGCGCCTCGGCACCTATAATTGTGCTGTTTACAACATCGTATTTTGGCTGCAAAAACACTTTAAATTCTTTGTTGCTAAGTGCCTTATGCATTTTGTTTGCAATCTCGGTATCGCGCAGAACCTTACGCGTAAAGGCTTCGTCATAGTCCCAAATGTTAATGCGGCTGTCGTGTTTGGCAAAGGAGTGCGCTATGTTTGTTTTGCCCACTATATCGTTTATGTCGGTTTCGCCAGGGCTCAAGAAATAGCGGCCGTACCTAAAGGTGAACTGATGTTCGGCAAACTGCGGAAGCAAAGTTTTGAACAGATTTTCATAAGATTTGGAAGATGCGTGAAGGTTTTCAAATAGAGAGCTTTCGGCAAAGAGCATAAACTCTTCAGCCGATACCCTCGCCTGAACAAAGGTGTCGTTTGGTACGGTTTTACCGGTATCGGCAATGGCGCAAATAACCTTATTGCCCTCTTCGTAACCAAATATCTCGTTGATGGCTTTAAAATTCACCATGTCCATTTTCACCATGGTGTAGTTTTTATCGGGGTATTTTGTGATAACGTCAGATACAAGCATTTTAAATTTTATTAGGTTTGGTATTCCGGTGAGCTCGTCATAATACGCCACCTTCTCCAGCGCTTGGGAGGCATTGCTTTGAGCTATTACAATGTAAGCAATAGCAATAAATGCGGCTAGAATTATTAAAGCACTAACAATAATCATGCTGGTGGAAATATTCCGGACGCTTTCGGTAACCTGCTGTTCGGAAATTTCGAAAAACAGCATCCATTCGTTTATAGCCATAGGGCGGTACTCGCCAAATTTGCGTTCTCCGGCAAGGGTATAAGATATGCTACCGGAGTTTCCGGCTCTAAAATCTTCCAGTATGCCTTCAAATGATGCGCCATCTTCAAACTCAGCATTGGCAAAAGCATCAAAACTTATATCAAAACTGCTGGTGCTAAGAATTATTTCGCTGTTTTTGTCTACTACAAGGTTTAACCCACGCTCATCGGTAAAGGTAGTTAGCAATGTGTCTAGATAGTTGGTGCAGTACTCTACAGCTAGCACGCCGTCGATTATTGTGCCATCTTCGGTGTTAAGATATATCGGTACCGCTACAACAACTACCTCCTTGTTGACATAAGGCGATATGTGAGGTGAGGTGGCGTATTGGTCACCGGTGTATGCTGCCTGAAAGTAATCGGTTTGTGAAACATTGTCCAGCACACCGGTAGACAAAAACGCCATGCCGGTATTGTCTATAACTAAAACAGTTTCAAGGTTTAAAATTTCTTGTTTCTCGTGAATATATTCCAGCACGCCTAGCTCATCAACGCCTATAATAGGAAGCGTTTCTGCAATGCTTGTTAAGCTGTATATCATGCTTTCCAGCTGGCGATCAAGAGCAAGCTGTTGTTGGGTGGCAGTTTCGGCAAGGTTGCTACGTGCAGAGTCTTCAAGCTCTGCGCTAACTGTATTATTAAACGATATAAGGCTATAAGTGATAAGTAAAAAAAACACTACGCCAAATGATATCGTGACAAGTAAATTTCTGTTTTTCATAAAATCCTTCTTACATATTAAAATGTGTATGGATGTTCAGCACTAATACGTAGCCTTGCAAAATGCCGTACTTCGGCAATATATAATTTAACTATATTTTAACAGGTAGTTATAGTAATGTCAAACAAGCAAAGATTAAATATAATTCGTTAAAACGACAAAAAATGCATAAATTCAACAAAAACACAGCAAGACATGATGAAGCAAAATAGGTAAGTTTGTTGGGTGGTTTAGGGTGAGAATATGTGGCCGCAGGTAGCGCATTTTTGCGTTGACTTGGGCAGTAACGCATGATACCATGAAACGGTACAGTATGTATTAAATAATTTAGGCAAAATTGCTAATTTTTATAGCGAAATTGTCGATAGTATAATATGGTGCGGTATTGCAGAAAATGCGATACGTTTGGGCTTGTGGCGGAAGCTACCGGGGAGGGTTAATGGATAAATTTTGCCTTAATGATTACCAAGGGAAAAAGGTGTTGGTTACAGGGCACACCGGCTTTAAAGGAAGCTGGCTTTGTCAGATGCTTATTATGGCGGGGGCAGATGTTGTGGGCTATAGCCTTGAGCCGGATGGCAGCAATGTGGTGTATAAGGCGCTGGGGCTGGAAAGTCGCATAAAATCGTTTTATTCCAATATCAAAGATTTGGCATTGCTAAGGCAGGTTTTTGAGCAAGAGCAGCCACAGTATGTTTTTCATTTGGCAGCACAGCCGCTGGTTTTGAAGTCATACCAAAACCCGGTGGACACATACGAAACAAATGTGATGGGCACGGTGAACATTTGTGAATGCATTAGACACTCTCAAAGTGTAGTATCATTTGTAAACGTAACAACAGATAAGGTGTACGAAAATAAAGAACAGGCCAGTGGCTACAAAGAAGATGAAACCCTTAATGGGCACGACCCATATTCTAATAGCAAATCGTGCTCTGAGCTAGTGACAAGCAGTTATGTAAAATCGTTTTTTTGCAGCCAAGCTGTAGCAGCGTCAACAGCACGGGCGGGTAATGTTATAGGTGGAGGCGACAGGTGCGAAAACCGCATTCTGCCCGACTGTGTTAAAGATACGCTGGCAGGGCAAAAAATAGTAATAAGAAACCCCCACTCCGTAAGGCCGTACCAGCATGTAATAGAGCCGCTGTATGCGTATATTATGATAGGTATGCAGCAGTCAAAGCGGAGTGAGCTTAGCGGTAGGTATAATGTGGGGCCAAAAGTTGCAGACTGCGTTAGTACAAAGAGTATAGCCGAATATTTTTGTGGTAGCTGGCAGGGGGCGGCATATACAGTGCAGTCCAGCGAAGGCCAGCCCCACGAAGCAAACTTTTTGCGGCTGGATGCCTCTTTAATAGAAGACAGGCTTGGTTGGAGGCCGCTTTGGTCTACTCAAAAAGCCGTGATGAACACGGTTGCTTGGGAGCGAGCCTACGCAAAAGGCGAAGACATGGTTTTGTTTTCGGCAGACCAAATTAGCGAGTATGTTAAGGAGGCTTTGTTTGAAACAAAAGTTTAAATTTGCTGATGAGCAGTCGGAATTTATCTTTGAGTGTTTAGAAAAATGGGCGTGGGGAGAGAAAGAAGAGCATATTGCAGAGCTGTCTTTGCGCTCATATTGGAAGGCAACAAATAAACAGCTGAAAGATGTTGTATTTAGCGATAATGCCAAAGCGCTTGTACTTTTTGGTAATGGCGCAATAGCAAACCAAATTTGCAAGGTGTTTCGTACGCTAGGCTGGCCGATACAGTACTACACAACAAACAACCCCAGCCATCAGGTTTTTTTTAATGGAATACCATATATTTCGCCTAAAGATATTGGGGAAGATGTAGAGAAGTTTAGGTTTATAATAGGCACCTCAATACCAAGTTATATAGAGCAGATAAGCAAGCAACTGGCAGGCCTTGGGGTTTGTGCAAACGACATTATATTTACCTGTAAGGATTTTGGTGAGCAGTATTTTAACCTGCCGGAGCTGAACTTTAATGAAAACGAAGTGTTTGTTGATGCGGGTAGCTTTAATGGGGATGATGCGTTGCGTTTTGTGGCGGCGGTGGGCGGCAGGTATGATAAAATTTACTCATTCGAGCCAGACGCTGAAAGCCACGATAACTGCAAGCAAAGTCTGAAGAATCTTTTGAATACACAGCTGATAAATGCAGGGCTGTGGGATGCAACAAAAACCATCTCTTTTGCAAGTTTATCCACCGGAAGCTCCCATGTTTTGGGTGATGCAGGCAATGGAGTACAGGTATATGCACTGGACGATTACCTAAAAAATGAGCGTGTGACCTACATTAAAATGGATATAGAGGGCGCAGAGCTGCAAGCCCTAAAGGGCGCCAAAAACACCATAGTGAATCACAGGCCAAAACTGGCAATCTGTGTTTATCACAAACCACAGGACATATACGAAATCCCGGCGTACATAGCCGAAATTGCACCATTTTATAAGATGTATTTGCGGCATTATTCCATAGGCGAGCTGGAAACGGTATTGTATGCTATACCTACTGATGAAACGGGGAATGCAACATGAACTATGCGGTGATAAAAGCGGGCGGCACGGGTGTGCGCCTTCAACCCAGTGATAGGCCCAAGCAATTTATCGAAGTGCTGGGTAAGCCCATAATAGTTTATACCATCGAAAAATTTCAGCAAAGCGATTTGATTGATGAGATTGTGGTGGTGTGTCTTGCGGGGTGGGAAGAGCATATGCGGAGCTTGGCTGAAAAATACAGCCTAACCAAGGTGAAAAGGATTGTTACAGGCGGTGAGAATGGGCATATATCTGTTAAAAACGGTGTATTGGCGCTGGATGGTGTGGCAAGCGAGGGCGACATTATAGTAGTGCAGGATGCGGTGCGCCCAGAGTTTACAGAAAATACGCTGAAAAGCTCTGTTGATGTTGCTAAAGAGTATGGGGCGGCTGTGGTGTGTGCGCACTGCCTTGAGTCAATGTTTTTTAGCGAGCGTGGCGAGATGCTGGACAAGCATCAGCCGCCGTATAAAATTTATAGGGCACAGGCCCCGCAAGCGTATGAATATGCAACAATGGTTGATGCATATGAAAAGGCAAAACAAAGCGGTGAAGAGGATTGCATCTCGACAGACCAATTGTATATGAAGCTGAGTATCCCGATAAAAGCCGTGATAAATGGCCAGCAAAATTTTAAGATAACAACCATAGAGGATGTATATACATTTACCGCCATGTGCTATTACAGGCAGTTTGTGGAAGGTAAAGGAAACTGAAAATATAATGATAAAAGCTTACAAAACCAAAGAGTGTTATGCAGAGCCTCTGGATGCGGTGGGCAGTCTTGTGAAAGGCAAAACACTTATGACAAGCGACGAGCATGCCTTTATACTTGAGTTAATAAAAGAGTACAGGCCGAAAAAAATATTAGAGATAGGCACAAATGTTGGTGGAACAACAGCTGTGCTACTAAGCGCTGTGCACAAGCTGGCGCTGGGGGCAAAGCTGTTTTCGGTTGATTTAGATAGCACCTATGAGCAGATAATGCAAGACACGGTGTATTCTGCAATGAACGCGGCTTACCAACATAACTGGGACAGTGACAGTTGGATTATTAAATGTGGGCACACAATTGCAGGCGTGGCCGAAGGTATTGGCGGAGGCATTGATTTTTGTGTAATAGATGCAGCGCATATTCTACCCGGGGAGCTTTTGGATTTTATTGCTGTGTTGCCGTTTTTAAGTGATGGCGCAATTGTTGTTTTGCATGACATACGAATTGCAACTTCTGGGGCAGAGAAGGCATGGGTAGCAACAAACGTGCTTTTTTCGGCAGTGGTAGCAGAAGAAAAGTGTACGGCGCATAATGATGCCGGCCACACTATTAACATTGGTGCATTTAAAGTGGGTGCAGACACAAGAAAATACATTGAAAATGTTATGTGTGCATTGGCTTTACCGTGGGAGTTTCTTCCATATGAGCAATGCCTTAACGAATACAATAATATTGTAATGAAGTATTACCAAGGCCAGTATGATTTTTATAAAAGGTCTATGGACGAGGGGCAATACTTTGGCACGCTGGCGATTCAGTATTATGATTACGATAAAATGTATTCAATACTAACCGCAGATAATAAAGACGGGAATTGCACCGAGATAGACCGCAAAATAGTTATGTGGGGCTGTGGATATGGGGCAACAGCTATAAAGCGTGATTTAGCGGCCTTTGCCTGGGTACCTATTTTGAAGAATGGGATGCCTAATATACATCCGCAACTTTTAGAGAAGATTACTACCCTTAAGCATAGTATAATTTTTGTGGACACATCAATAGAGAATAGGGACTGTGCCAGCAATGAAATACCGCATAATGCTGTATACAACCCTAACTACCTTGAAGGGATTAAGGACGAAATAGCGTGTGTTGTTATAACCCCAATAACGGAAGCATATGAATTTGAAATTAGAAACAGCTTGGACGAAATGGGAATTCCTTCTGAAAAGGTGTATCACCTAAGAGATTTTGAACTAGAGCAGCCAACTTCTCTTAACTATCTTGCAAGGGCGTATTAAAAGCATACAGCATGCCTGTGAATAAAACATTTAGTCCGCAGTGGGTGATGAGCAATATGAATTTCGGCAAAAAATTTAGCGGCAAAACCATATACATCACCGGTGCAACCGGTTTTTTGGGCAGCAGGCTTGTTTATTCGTTAAGCAAAAGCTGTGCGGACGCAAAAATTGTGGCAGCGGTGCGTAATGTGAAAAAAGCGCAGGAGATGTATGGCGCGTACACTAATGTTTGTGTTGTGGAGCAGGACATACTCGATGCCATTCATTACCCATTTGAGGTTGACTATATTATTCATACCGCGGCAATTACAAAGTCAAGTATGTTTGTAGAAAACCCCATAGAAACAATTGCAGCCAACGTAGATGGTACGAGGAATATTTTAGAGTTTGCACATGAGAAAAAAGTTGAAAAACTTGTGTTTTTATCCACAACCGAAATATATGGAACACGTAACTATAACGCTGAAACGGTTACCGAAGACAACTACGGATATGTGGATATATTAGATGTGCGCAGTAGCTATCCGCAGTCGAAAAGGCTATGCGAAACCATGTGTGTTGCATATAAAAGCCAAAAGCAGGTGCCGGCGGTAATTGCAAGGCTGTGCCAGGTGTTTGGCCCTGAAATTGAGGATAAAGATAGCCGCATGTTTGCGCAGTTTTTGCGCAGGGCGGCAATGGGGCAGGATATTGTTTTGGCAACAGAGGGCAGCACCGTAAGAGGGTACTGCTACATAGATGACGCAATGGAGGCTATTGCAATATTGCTGGCACACGGCAGTAGCGGCGAAGCATACACTATATGCAATGAAAGCATGACAATGTCGGTGCGAGAGGTGGCGCAAGCTGTTGCAAATGTAGCGGGTGTACAGCTAAGGCTTGAGAAAAAAGACGTGAGCAAAATGGGCTACCTTGAGCCGTTTGTCATGAATCTATCTGCAAAAAAGATTGAAAATCTTGGGTGGAAACCTTTATTTAACATGGACGAAGCGCTTGATAGTACCATAAAAACCCTGAAAAATAGGAGTGGCGGAGCATGAAGGTTGTTATTTTGGCAGGCGGGTACGGCACAAGAATTAGCGAAGAGTCGGAAAGCAAGCCAAAGCCAATGATTAATGTGGGCAACAAGCCGCTGCTTTGGCATGTAATGCGCAATTTTTATAGGTTTGGTTATGACGAATTTATTATATGCGCAGGATATAAAGGATATATGATAAGCAATTATTTTGCTGAATATTTCAATGCAAACTGCGATGTGACATATGATTTTAAAAATGGGACAAGCACTGTAATAAACAATAGGGTGGAAAAATGGAAGGTAAGCGTAATTGATACAGGCCTTGAAACCATGACAGGCGGACGGATAAAGCGAATTGAGAATTGCATAGGCAATGACCGTTTTTTGCTTACATACGGCGACGGCGTTGGCGATGTGGATATACAAAAACTGGTGGAGTTTCATGATGCTAGCCAAAATGTAGTAACGCTAACGGCGGTGCAACCTCAAGGCAGATTTGGTGTGCTGGATATATCGGAGGAAAACAAGGTGGAGCGCTTTGCTGAGAAGGCTAAAGCAGATGTAGACTGGATTAACGGCGGCTTTATGGTAATGCAGCCGGAGATATTTAGCTATATAGAGGCAGACAGCACCGTGCTGGAAAGAGAGCCGCTGGAGCGCTTGGCAAAAGAAAAGTTACTGGGCGCGTATCTGCATAGAGGGTATTGGCAGTGTGTGGATACTATGAAAGATAAAAATGATTTAGATAGTTATATTAAAAACAACAATCCTGCGTGGATTTGATCAATTAAGTCTTGGCGCGCCTTGCCTACAGGCAAGCTGAAATGAGGGGCAATAAATGGGAAGTATTGTGGTAATTGGTGCGTCGGGCTTTATAGGCAAGCACTTGGTACAGCACCTTTTAGATGAAAAAAAGCTTGTTACGGCTGTGGTGCGTGATAGCGATAAGCTGGGGGTTTTGGCCGAAAACCATGCGCTAAATATAGTGCAGTGCGAGATGAAAAACCATGAAAATCTTGCGCAGATGATAGACCAAGAGGTCGACGCGGTGGTGTATTTGGCGTGGCAGGGTAACTCTGGCGCGGCACGGGCAGATTATGATATACAAACAGCTAATTTCAAAGGCATTTTTGGTGCAATAGAGTTTGCGGCAAAGGCTAATGCAAAAAGATTTATTGCAACAGGTACGATATCTGAAAGACTGCTGGAACTTGAGTGTGCGCAGATAACCAGCCAAAACATGATGTATGCGGCTGCAAAGCTAGGCGTTAGCAAGATGGCGGCGGTGCTGTGCCAAAAATATGAAATGCAGTTTACATGGCTTAGGCTTGGCAATGTATATGGCGAGGGCAACACCACGGGTAACCTAATGGACTACACCGTTGAGATGCTACAAAAAGCGCAGCGGCCAACGTACTCCGCAGCGCTCGTTTTGCAGGATTTTGTGTATGTGGGCGACTGTGTGCAGGCCATAGCGATAGCCTGCGAGGTAGCCTTAAAGCAAAATACCTATTATATAGGAACGGGAGAGCCAAGGCAGCTTAAAGAGTTTTTGTTTATAGCACGAGATGCGATAAACCCCGCGCTGGAGATGGGAATAGGTGAGCGACCCGACGACGGCACCCACTACGAGAGGGAATGGTTTTCGATAGATGCGTTTGCTTTGGAGGTAGGCTACAAGCCATTGTACAGCTTTGAAGAAGGGATAAAAAGAACGATAGGGTATAATAAATGAGAAACTTTAGCTTTGAAAAAATAGAGCCGTTTGATAGCGCAATGCTGATATACCCCTTGCTTGCACAGGACGACAGAGGCTATGTGCTTAAGGATTACCATGAGGAAACATTTTTAAAAAATGGGGTTAAGCACCCCCTTAAAGAGGTGTTTTATACATCTTCGAAAAAAGGTGTTGTTAGGGCGGTGCATTTTCAGCTGGTAAAGCCGCAGGCAAAGCTGGTGCGCTGTGTTAGCGGAAAAATTTATGATGTTATTGTGGATTTACGGCTGAGCTCGCCCACATATAGGCAGTGGCGTAGCTTTGAGCTTGTACCGGAAGGCGCACAGCTATATATTCCGCATGGCTTTGGCCATGGCTATCTAGTGCTGGAAGACTCGATAGTGGCTTATAAGTGCGACGAAAAATTTTATGGCGAGCATGACAGCGGCGTGCGCTGGAACGATGCCGCACTAAATATAGCATGGCCAACCGAAACTGTAGAAAGCATAATCATCTCGCAAAAAGATAAAGATATGCAAACATTGCAGGAATATGAGGCACGACAGGATGCGTTTGTTTTTTAGATAAGCTGTTAGCAATTAAATCAGATTTAGTTATGCGTGTGGAGAGGGGCTTTAAGTGTTTAAATTTGGCAAAAAAATTATGCATTTAGGCGACAAAAGCCTGCATACCTTTTTGTGCGAGCGCTCAGGGACAGTTGTACTATATGGCATGGGTGAAGAAGGCACAATTGCATACAATGCGCTTATCAAAAATGGTATTAAAATCGCGGCGCTAGCCGACGGTAGCCCCCAAAAGCAAGGTACAGTTATAGGCGAACATACGATACTGTCGTACAACGAGCTAGTTGCATCCGCCCCAAAGGACGCACTTATATGTGTGACAATAGCAGATAGAAAAATTGCCGATAGTGTGGTGGGTAATTTTTCTGATGCGGGTTTTGAGAACATTATAAAAATCATGGTAAAAGACCCTGTGGGCATGTGTGTTTTTTCTGAATTTGACACATCTTTGCCGGCGGTTCTTGTGGGCACAAACAGTTTAGCAAAACGCATTAAAAACCATTTATAATAAATCGGCGCTTTGGTTAACTGCTTTTGTAATGCAGAGGAAGACAAAGGCGAGTTTTGCGGCCTGCCAATAAAATTATTAGCTGATGCGCTAGGGGAACACAAACAAACAAATGTGATTATTTGTGATGATGCGCAATATATGAGCACTGTGTTGCAGCTTAGAAAAAGCGGAGTTATATGCAATGCGTACAGAGGCATAATGGCGGGTATGGGCGAATTTAGAATAAACAAGTATAAGCAAGGCAACTTGGCGCTGTTTAAAGCATTACTTTATGTGCTAAGCCATACAAATGCAATTTATCACTCTCAGCAGCACACAGCCACGAAAGATATATTTAAAAAAGTTGTGCAAAGCGGGCTAAGGGCTGCGAAAAATGTATATACTGTGGAAGATATAGCTTTTAATGATGACGAGCTGTTTGTGCTTTATTCTGCTATGGGCGAAGAAGTTATAAGACCTAAAAGTACCTTTAATAAAGTTGAAAGTGAAGCGGTTGAATTTGTGCATTTTATGGCTACGATGAAACAGCTTTGCATAGACCAAAAAGCGCAGGTGCAACTGCTGGAAGAGGGCAGTGAGCTAAAGGTGGTTTGGTAGCATGCAAATTTCGGTTATTACATCGGCCTATAATGCCGAAAAAACTATAGAAGAAGCTGTGACAAGCGTTGCGCAGCAAAGCTATGCAGATTTTGAGCATATAGTGGTAAACCACGGCTCTACCGACAAAACCGGCGATATTCTTAAACGCTTGATGGGCAGTGACGCAAGGCTAAAAATAATTGAGCTGGGCGAGAATACAGGAAAGATAGGTAGGGCAGTTAATGTTGCGCTAAACGTGGCCAAAGGAAGATACATAACCTTTCTTGACGCTGATGATGCGTATAACAAAGACTATCTACAAAATATGCATGGCTACATAACGCAAGATGATTATGATGTGGCGGTTTGTGGCTCTCTGCGCATGGACGAAAATGGAAACGAGTTGTTGCGCGACACCATAGACCGCGATATTGCTTTTGGCACAGACCATGCGTATCAAAACTTGCCACAGCTGATAAACAAAGCGCCCACAAGGTACTTCACCGTGTGGTGGAACAAGCTGTACAGCGCGGAATATCTAAAAAAACACTCAATGCTTATGAGTGAAAAAACGCTGGTGCATGGAGATGCGCTGTTCAACCTAAGTATTCTTATGCAAATGCCCAAAATGTATTGCGCGGCCTATGTGGGCACAAGGTGGAGGCAAACCAAAGGTAGCGTGAGTTTTGGCACATATAAAAAAGCATACAGGCCCGAAATAATGGAAGTTTGCGAGGCATATTTTACGCTGTTTGAGCAATGTGGCGCAAGCGCAGACGCTACCGAACAGCTTGCAGACAAACTGCTGGCCACGGTGGCAACGCTGAAACGCTTACAGAATTACAATGCTACTGCCGCCGAAGTGCAGGCAGAGATTGAGATGTGGGAGCGTAGCGGCGTGTATAAAAAGATGGCAGATATGACTATAGACAATTAATTGCGCAGGTTTGGTTTTGCTATATAAATTACACCAAAACGGAGAAATTAAAATGAAATGGACAAATAAAGGCCACGAGCTTGACCATGTAGGTAAAAAGTTTGAAGGCAGACAAAAGGTGTATATATATGGCTCAAAGCAGCCGGCAGAGGACGTGTTTAAGTATTTAGATTTTTTAAATTGCGTGCAAGGTTTTATTGATGGAAATTTAGAAATAAGAAAAGAAAAGCTATGTGGTAAGCCTATATATGGCATAGAAAATATAGATTTAAGCAAAAAGGACTTTATTATTGTGGTGGCGTCGCAAGCAGAGGCCGCAATGATTGCAAGATGTGTAGACCATGGCCTTGAGGAAGGCAGAGATTTTTTCCTTAGTAATACGTTTATTAGGTATTACCTGCCAATATACGCCATGTATGCACATGGAAAGTCGGTTATACGGCTGTTTCCGCAGTCGTTAACCGAGGTGTGTACCCTTAGGTGCATACACTGTAATCATTCTTTACCGTTTATAGGCGACCCTGTGCATTTTGATGCCGAAGAGTTTAAAAGGGATATAGATTTATTTTTTAAGTATGTAGATTTTGTATATTTTATTGATTTTGTGGGGGGTGAGCTTTTTACCCATCCGCAGATGTATGAAATGGTAAAATACACGCTGGACAACTACAGCCACAGAATGAGGGGTTCACGCTTTTCCACCAACGGTACTATAATGCCTGATGAAAAAACCATAGCGCTAATGAAAGAGTATGACATAGAAATATCTTTTACAGACTACAGCATAAACGCACCCCATGTGAAAGAAAAAGGCGAAAAATTTTTAAAGGTGCTGGAGGAAAACAACATAAGGCATACTCGTGATGCCATGCCAATATGGAAAGACTACGGCATAGGCAGGGCTACACCAAACCTTAAAAGTGAAGCCGAAAAGATTAACTATTTTAACGATTGCGGAACGCCCTGCAGGTATATGCGCAATGGTAAATTTTACTACTGCACCACCGATAGGCTGGCCCAAAGGGCGGCCCTTACTCCGGAAGACAGCGAGAGTTACCTTGATTTCAACACGTTAACAAATGACGATAAGATGCAGATATTGGAATTTGACTATGGATATAACAATAGGGGGTATTTGAATTTATGCTTAAAATGTAATAGGCAATTTAGTATAAATTCTAATGTAATACCTAAAGGCATACAGTACAAAGAAAAAGGCGTGCTTACGCTTGAAAAAATGAACACACTATGCAAAGTCGAGGAAGAAAAGTAGATGAAAATTTCGGTAATCACATCTGCGTATAATGCACAAAGCACACTAGCAAGGACTATAGATAGTGTGCTTTGCCAAACATTTAGTGATTTTGAATATTTGGTTATTGATCATGGCTCTACCGATGGCACAGCCGGTATTATTGATAAGTACGCGAAAAAAGACAGCCGCATTAAAAAAATTACCATTGAGCAAAACTTAGGGCATATAGGTAGGGCGCTTAACCTTGGGATGGAAGTGGCCAAGGGCGAATACGTATGCTTTCTTGATGCCGATGACATATACAGCGAAAGCTTCATGCAAAGCATGTATAGTGCGGTAACACGCGAAAATGCCGACATAGCCGTTTGCGGGTTTATAATTGTTGACAGCAAGCAAGAGCATATAAGCAAGATGGTAAAGAAAAATTATGTACTGGATAGCATTGAAGGGTATAGGCAGTATGCGGCGGCAGAGCTGCATAACGAGCTGGACTCGGCCTACTTGGATTACTGGTGGAACAAGCTATATAGGAAAAACTTTATTTTAGAGCATGGCTTTAGGTTTGAAGCACAGCGACATGTGGCCGACGCTAAGTTTAACCTATCAATTTTTTCGGCACTTCCGAAAGCGGTTTTTGTGCAGGAATATGGCGTGTATTATACTTTTGCCGTGTCCTCAACGTCACAAAAGTACTATCATAGTCAATACAAAGAATATATAGAATATGCAGAGTATTGGCTTGAATTTATAAAAAAGTGCAACTGCACACCTGAAGTGTATAAGCGTATGGGCAGGCGATACTGGGTGTTTATGCAGTATTTAAAAGCAATAAAGCATCAGGGCGAGGCTGAGCCTATATTGGACGACTTATGCAGATGGGTCAGCGATGACGTGATAAAAAATTGGGTTACTATATGTGATGTGTATCTAAAGCAGCAGTGTGAGGTAGAACTGGCACTTAAGCTATTTTATCAAAAACACGGGCCGATGCATCTTACGCTAGAGGATGGTTTTGCCAAGTATTACAATACGCAGGGCGGTAAGCTGGACGATGAGCAGTTTGATTTTTGCCTTGAGTATATTTTTGAAGAGGGAAACTGGTTTTCTCTATCGGCGCAATCCATTGCGGAAGCAATAGCAAGCTAAGTGAAGGTGAAAAATTATGATGACACCGATTTATGAATTTAAAACCATACAGGTAGAGCTTACAAATGCGTGTGTGCACAGCTGCTCTAACTGCACGCGCTTTTGTGGGCACCACAAAAAGCCTTTTTTTATGGAGTGGGATACATTTAAAAATGCTGTGGATAGCTTAGAGGATTGGCCAAGATTGGTTGGCATAATGGGAGGCGAGCCCACCTTGCACCCCCAGTTTGAGCGGTTTGTAAACTATGCTTACCAAAAACACCCAATGCAATACGAAATAGGCGGAGGTGCGCAGCCTACTAAAAGCTTAAGCAAATATGTAATTGATGCAAACGCAATTAAAACAGGCCCGCTGAATAAATTTAAAGGGCTTGGGCTGTGGTCTACCGTGAGCGATAAGTACTACCAGCACTATGAGCTAATTCAAGACAAGTTTGTGTTTCAGTGCATAAACGACCACACAGCATCAAGCCGCCACCAGCCCTGGCTTATGACCAGAAAAGAGTTTGGCATATCTGATGAAGAGTGGATACCAATACGCAACAATTGCTGGTGGCATCGAACCTTAAACTCGCCAAGCATAACGCCTAAGGGTGCATTTTTTTGTGAGGTTGCGGCCGCAATGGACATTCTTTTTGATGGGCCTGGTGGCTGGAAGGTGGAAAAAGGCTGGTGGAAGCGGGATTATGACGATTACCAAGACCAGTTGCACTGGTGCGAGATGTGTTGCGGTGCATTTATAACATTTGACCGAGATGCAAACGAAGAGTGCGATGATGTTTCTCCTGTAATGTACAATAAACTGTTGCAGATGGACAGCCCGAAAGCGAAAAAAGAGGGCGGAGTTATTGTGCACGACATAGGCGCAGGCGGCGAGATAAAAACAAAACCCAGAAAGAATATGCTACTGTATCAAGATAACGACGAGCTACGATTTACAGACAAAAACAAATGTCTATATCCAAAGCGGATACATGGCATTGTTTGGGAGGCTTTGGGCACGGCAGACTCCGGAACTTTGTCTAAAGCACAGCAGATGTTCGATGGGGTTAGCGTTATTAATGCACAAAGTGAAGATGCGTTCTCAAAGCTTGCAAAATGCATACAAGGCGAGCAGGACTGGGTGGCAATTTTGCCCCAAAGCTGTGAGCTTAAAGAAGATTTTAGAACAAAGATGGATACAGTTATATTCAATCCGGGAACACTGCATAAGTTTGTGGAAAATTCGGTGCTGTTTTTTAATGTTGGGGCTTCTTGCTTGAAAACAGCTGGGTTTGCTGCGCTGAAAAATCTGCAAAGCATAGAAGATTTATGCGCAATATGGAGTGCGGGTAAGATTGCAATTCTTGATGAAAATTATCATGAAGTGCAAGGGCCTGATTTAGAAAACTGGATAGAGAACATAAAAAAGAAGGGGATAATAGAGTTTAACTATATTATGCCGCATATCAACGACATGATAGTAAGAAGGCGGCTTGAGCCGGAGATTAGTTCGATAGTTTCATCGAGCCTGCCGGTTGAAGAAAAAATTTCTGCGCTGGATGGTGTGTACCACCAAGAAATACAGATGCATGTGCTAGCAAACAAAATTAAAACGGCAATACATAATTTGCTTGCGGCAGCGCTTAAAGAGACGCCTGTTTTAGAGCTGGTGCAAAAGCTTGAAACAAAATCAAAGTCTTTTTGCACAAGCTATGCGCTAAGCCTGCTGGCAACGGGAGATGACAAGGCGAAGTACCTAACCGATTGCGTTGTAAGCCAAGACAACCGCTACTTTCTTGGGCTAGACAGCCTAAAGCGTTATTACGATTACTTTGACATGGAAAAGAATAAGCAAAATCTGCAACTGTGCGGCACGCTGGTCGAGATTGTTCAGCTGGCAGGCAGCCTTATGGAATTTGGCATAGCGGGCAACAGGTACAACGGAAAGAGCATCTCGATGATTCTCTCGGCGGCAGGAATAAAGGCAAATTGTTTTGTGGATGACGACCGTGTGGGTAGCTATTTTGATGGCCTGCCAACGCTGTCGGTGCGTGAGTATGCCGAAGAGCAAAAAGATACCCCCCTGATTATGGCGCAGCATGCAGATGAGTTTGAAGAGATAACCATGCTGGCATTTGAGCGGCTGGGTGTAAAGGCTAAGATGTTCGCATTGCACGTGTTGAGCTATGGCGAAATGGCAATGTGCCGTAGCATGGCAGAGCTGAGAATTGCTCAAAAAAGCCTTGACGACTTAAAGGGTATCACACTGCAGGGCAATTATATTGCAAAATGCAGGGAAATTTTAAGCAGATAGCGAGGGCGCAAAATGTACTATAATGTAAAGCTTCAGTTGGTGGAGCTACTGCAAACCCTTAAAGAGATGGTAAAAGAGATTGGGCGAGAGCAAGCAAAATACAATGCATTTAAGAATGATTGCATAGCGGTTTCAAAATATGTGCACACAGTTGTGCTGGAAAATGAAGGGCATGACGACACGTCTTTAAAACGGCTGAGCGAAATTTTTTATATGTCGTTTGAAGAGTACATTAAAAACAGGGGCAGTATTGATATGCTTTGCCGCAAGGCAAAGGCAACCATCATGAAAAAACTGCAAACAAGGTGGCGTATGTACTTTTTGCCGTATAACCACTCTATGTGGCATGCGATGGAAAGCATTTATGACGCGGCCACAAAGGACCCTAGGTGCGACGCTTATGTTATGCCATTGCCATACAAGATGTTGAACATTGACGGAAGCGTGCAAGAAGAGCGTTGTGAGATGTATGATTTTAAAGAATATAATGTGGTGAATTATGCCGATGTAGATATTGAGAGTATTCGCCCTGAGTTTATTTTTATTCACAATGCGTATGATGAATACAACAACCTTACAAGAATTGATGAGAGATATCATTCGCCCAACCTGCAAAAGTGTACAAATAATCTTGTGTATACCCCGTACTATACATTTTTTGACGCAGAAAAAAACGCATGTGACAAGCTGATGATACAGCAGGGGGTTGCAAAGGCGAATTATGTAATTGCGCAGTCCAAAGCGGTAGAGAGAGAGTTTGTGAAAAGAGGGCTTGCCGAAAAAAAGATTATTGCACTGGGCTCGCCAAAGATTGATAAGGTAGTCAGAATGCGCAATAACCCACCTGATATGCCAAAAGAGTGGGAAGAAAAGCTAGTTGGCAGAAAGGTGATACTGTATACATTTGCACTGGAAATTTGCGCAGTGAAAGACTGGATAATAGCAGTAAAAGACTGCATGCAAAGCTACTGGGGCGATGAAGACATTGCCATTATTTTTAGGCCACACCCGCTGGTACGGCAGTATGCATACGGCAGAAATGCAAATACTGGTATTGTGAAAGAGATTTTTGATATCGCAGAGAATGCAGACAGAATGGTGCTGGATGAGCATACCGATGCTTCGTTTGCATACATGCATTCCGACGCACTGATGCTAAGCGGAACATCTTCTATTATGAATGAATATATGGCATTGGGTAAACCCATTTATTTTGACACCCTTAATTATGATAAGCTTGTAAAGCCGGAAAATTTGTTTGTGGATTATCGCACGCTATATTTTCCCACATGTGAAGAGGTGGGCGGCATAGAGGCTATGATAAAAGCTCATTCTGCGGCTGTTTGCAATTTTTTTGGCATTGTAAAAAGCGAAAGTGAAGATACGAAAAAACAAGCGAGGCAACAAGCGTTTGCAAAGGCGTTTGAAAATATTGATGGCACTGCCGGTGAAAAAATATATAACAAAATGATTGAGTTAATGGGCGAATAAAGAGCTGCGGGCGGCAGCGCCTATGCATTTGGAAATTAATAATATCCCTCGGCTAAGCCGGGGGATATATATTAAGCATCTACAGTATATACTAAGGCGGGCCAATCCCTGCCGTTAATGCGCAAAAAAAGCACCGACAAATGTCGGTGCTTTTGGTGGAGACGATCAGGATCGAACTGACTACCTCTTGAATGCCATTCAAGCGCTCTCCCAGGTGAGCTACGCCCCCATGTATAAAATAATTATGCGTTAAGTGATTTTTAACGCATAATTATTTTATCAAATAGGGCATAATTTGTCAAGCAAAAGCAATACGTTTAAAGTAAAAGCCACCCGCTTTAAAACAGGTGGCTTTTTGTGTTGTGTTAA
Source organism: uncultured Oscillospiraceae bacterium (assembly GCA_964369525.1). GTDB lineage: Bacteria > Bacillota > Clostridia > Oscillospirales > Ruminococcaceae > JAAYCI01. The sequence continues at coordinate 41,308 of CAYJEW010000008.1, forward strand.
TAAGTCATATCAAATGCGCAGAGAAAAAGCTGTGTATAGCATTAGGGGGTTATTCTTACATAACTATGGTCGGTTAGCGGACCAGAAAGGGGCGCTCCACCGCTATCGACAGGAGTGGTGCCATAAGTAACATTTACGCCGCCGGGGGCAGCAAACGCCCTTGCACTGGCGCTTCCACCATTGCAAGTGTATGTTCCCGGGCCTGCTATTGTTATAGAGCCGCCCGCAACCACAGCACGTCCATTAGGCGCTCTTGTGCCATCAAGCTCGGCTGTAAGGTAGCTGCCAGATATTGTTAAATTTCCGGCAACATTTATTATGCTTTCGCCGGCAATAACCGAGCTGCTGTCGAAGGTAAGGTAAGTGTCTGAAAAGCTAACAACGTGTATGTTAAGGCTTGAATTTGCGCCTATTACAGCGTTTGCATAGGGGCTACCTGTGTCGGCGTTGAGCGCATAGGCCAAATTGGCTAATGCATCGGTTAGGGTTAGGGTGTTGGTGGAGCGGTTGTAGCTCACCATGCCGTTGCCAAGTACGTCGCCCATATTAGCCTCTGTTACACGTGTGCCCATAACATAAATTTCGTTAAGGCTTACAGGTGGCGGTGGCGTATTATCTGCAACCACTACGTTTACAAGGTTGCTGGTGCGGTAGTTGCCGTAACCGTCACTAATTGTGCAGTAGTAGTATTGGTTAGAGGCATTGCTGGTGTTTATGCTAAAGGTAGAGGCGTTTGCCCCTTGTATAGCCACGCTGTTGTTCATGCCGTCAATGCCGGAGTAGATGCTTGTGTGCCACTGATAGCTTAGCGCCCTACCGTCACTCACATAGGCGCTTACGCTAAGCGGAGCTTGGTCGCCCACTGTGTAGCTTCCGCCTTGTGGTTGTTGCTGTATGAAAAATTGCAATTGGACTGCAGGCGTAATGGTTATTGCAGCTGCATCACTTGTTTGCGTCACTGTGTCTTCGCCGTTGGTGGCATTTACCACACAGTAGTAGTAGGTTGTGCCTACGGTGCCGTCGGGTGCTCTGTAGATAGAGCTATTAGCGCCGTTAATAGCTGCGCCGCCTGTGGCGGAATTTTCGGTGTTTGAATACCACTGATAGGTTATGTTGCCTTGGGGCATGTTTGAATTTACGTTTACCGATACATTTGCAGCGTTCGAATGCTGCTCATAGCTGCCGCTTTGCGGCTGCCCGGTTATTTGAAGGGTGGGGTCAGCATCGGGTCCTTCAATAGTTACAGACGCAGCACGGCTTGTCATGCTGAGTGTGTTTACGTCATCGGTAACGGTTACTTCGCAGTAGTAGTAGGTTGTGCCTAAGGTGTCGGTTGGTGGGCGGTGGAAAGGGCTGTTGGTGTTTGCAATAGCCGTGCCGCCTGTGGTAGAGTTTTCGGTGTTTGAATACCACTGATAGACTGTGTTATTCCTCCATGCACTTGAGTCTATTAAAATTTCAAGGCCATCGAAATATCCGCTTTGCTGCTGATATCTAATGTTCTGTGGCTGCTGCACTATGGTAAGGTAAAGGTCGCCGGCATATAGAGTTTCTTGTTCTTGCTCTTGTTCTTGTTCTTCAAGCCCCCGCCTTTCAAACTCTTCTTGGGTTAACACCTCTACAATTATAGGCTGCGCATGGAAATTGCTGGTAACCCACTGCCTGCCAACCTCATTGCCGTCTTCTATTGATACTTGTTCATAGGTTTGGGTTATGCCGGGGAAATAGTAAAACGTGCCTAACTGGTCGGTGGGTGGGGTGAAGGTGACGGTTGTATCACGATTTTGTCCTGCAGGTATGGTGGGCACGCCAACCTGCGTGGAGGCAATGGTTGTGGCAGTGCCTGCATTGTTTGAAGTGTTTGTAAAAAAGGCGGCGGTAATATCTTTTACGGAAGTATTAGCGTAAACCGATATATTAATATTTGCGGTTATGGGCGCTGCCTCATCGCCCAAAATATAATATGCGTTGGGTGATGCCCCGCCAGCAGGAACACTTATCCCTGCATAACGGTCTTCAACACGGGTTTCGGTACATGCCGCAGCGGCAAGCACCAACGTGAAAATTAGTGCCAAAAACAAAGCGAGTTTTGCCTTTGAGCGATAGATAAAAACGGTTTTCATAATTGCCCCCATAATACATAAAAATTGTTGATGCTTACTGCATCAAGATAATTATAATATAGTATATCACAAAGTGATACATTTGTGATAAAAAAATAAAAAATGTAATTTTAATGCAAATGTTAGGAATGTAAGCTTTAAAACAAGCAGTAAAAGGCTTTTACCATTTATTGCATATAGCTTTACGAACGCCGTAGGTGAAGTTATAATAAAGTAAAGCGCATATTTTACATGCGGTGGTGAAAATGGCGGCCGCTACCTTTAATTGAGGGTTTGTATGTATACAAGGCTATACAGCATGGGCGCGTTTGCGCTAAATGGGTTTGTGGTAACCGCAGAGGTGGATATCTCGGGCGGTATACCTCAAATTTCGGTTGTGGGCCTGCCGGATAACGCTGTTAAAGAAGCGGTAGAGCGTGTGCGAAGTGCCGTAAAAAATATAGGGTACGAGTACCCGCTTGGGCGCATAACGGTAAACCTAGCGCCTGCCGACATACGCAAAACAGGTGCTGTGTATGACCTGCCGCTGCTGCTGGGTATTCTTGCGGCAAGCGAGCAAGCACCGCCCCTGCCCGAAGACTGCGCTTTTATTGGTGAGCTTAGCTTAGATGGAAGTGTGCGGCAGGTGCGAGGCGTTTTACCAATGGCGCTGGCTTGTGCCCAGCACGGGCTAAAGCGCCTGTTTGTACCCAGTGAGAATGCGGCCGAAGCCGCTGTGGCAGATGGCGTGCAGGTGTATGCGGTAAGCCATGCAAAACAGGTAATAGACCACCTGGCACAAAAACAAACGCTTGAGCCTTTTATAGCAAAGCAAGACGAGCTACTGCCATCTGCGATGCAGGCAGATTTTGCCGAAGTGTTTGGCCAAGAAGAGGCAAGGCGCGCAATGGAGATTGCGGCGGTTGGTATGCACAACATTATACTTGTAGGGCCGCCGGGGGCAGGCAAAAGTATGTTGGCAAAGCGCTTGCCAAGCATTCTACCACCAATGACACGCCAAGAGGCTGTGGAAACAAGCAAAATCTACTCGGTGGCGGGTATGTTGCAAGAGCAGGCGAGCAAAGGCGTGCTTATGGGGCATAGGCCATTTAGGTCGCCACACCACTCGGTTAGTCCTGCGGGGCTTTCGGGTGGGGGTAGCCAGCCAAGGCCGGGCGAGGTGAGCCTTGCGCACAATGGCGTTTTGTTTTTAGATGAATTACCGGAGTTTAAGCGAGCGGCGCTGGAGATTTTAAGGCAACCTTTGGAGGACCAGCAGGTAACCGTTAGCAGGGTGGCGGCAAGCGCCATATTTCCTTGTAGCATTATGCTGGTAGCGGCTATGAACCCCTGCCCGTGCGGGTATTTTGGGCATCCCACTAGGGAGTGCCGATGCTTTGAAAGCACTATGGACAGATACATGCAAAAGATAAGCGGGCCGCTTTTGGATAGGATAGATTTGCATGTGTCGGTGCAGCCGGTGGAGTATGAGGCGCTTAGCGAGGGCAGTGGCGGCGAGGCAAGCGCAGACATTAGACGGCGGGTGCAAAAGGCAAGGCTTTTTGCGAAGCAGCGTAGCGAAGGCGGAGCGCATGTGCCCAACGCAACGCTGGAGGGCGAAGCTCTGCGCAACAGCTGCCGGCTAACCGAGCGTGCGTCGTACATGTTGCAGCTGGCGTTTGAAAAGATGGGGCTTTCGGCAAGAGGGTATGATAAGGTGCTGAGGGTAAGCCGCACCATTGCAGACCTAGATGAAAAAGAGATAATCGACACACATCATGTAAATGAAGCTGTGCAGTATAGAAACTTAGACAGAAAATACTGGCACACGCGTTAAAAATAACATAATAAAAACAAAGTTTACCTTTTTTGATAAAATCAAAAGGGGTAAACGATTTTATGGCGTATAATATTTATAGGAACATTTTTTCGCAAAGATAAAATGATGCAGTGCAGGAGCCTTTTGGCATGCTTGCAGATAGGAGGCAGGATGAACCCGAGAGAGAGAACAATTGAGATAGAGCGGCAAACGCTATCGCCATATGCTACCCAAAGTGAAAATACCAAAGGCCGCCTGCGCCCTGAAGAGCCTTGCAATTTGCGAACAGAGTTCCAGCGAGACCGCGACAGAATTATACACAGCAAAAGTTTTAGGCGCTTAAAGCAGAAAACACAGGTGTTTTTGTCGCCTGAGGGCGACCACTACCGCACCCGCCTTACCCATACACTGGAGGTAAGCCAAATTGCACGCACGGCGGCAAGAGCACTGCGGTTTAACGAAGATTTAACCGAGGCTGTTGCGCTGGGGCACGACCTTGGCCACACCCCGTTTGGCCATGCGGGCGAGCGAGCGCTGAATGCGCTAAACCCTGCGGGGTTTAAACATTACGAGCAAAGCGTGCGGGTGGCACAGCGGCTGGAAAAAGGCCACAAAGGCCTAAACCTTACAGCTGAGGTGCTGAACGGGCTGGATCGTCACACAGGCGGCCTATGGGCCGACACACCCGAAGGCAAGCTTGTGCGCTATGCCGACCGCATTGCATATATAAACCACGATATAGAAGACGCGATTTCGGCAGGTGTATTGCGCCCGCAAGATCTACCGCCAGATGCCATAGAGCGCCTTGGCAGCACAAAATCTCAGCGCATTACAACCTTAATCACCTCTCTTATAGAAAACACCGAGCAAGATGATGTAAAGATGGCAGAAGATGTGCACGAGCAGTATTTGGCCTTGCATGCGTTTATGTATGCCACGGTGTATGTAGACCCTACCGCTAAAGCCGAGGAATCTAAGGTGGAAAAGCTAATGGCTGAGCTTTATGCGTATTTTTTAACCAATCCAAAGCGGATGCCTGATTATTACCATATAATATGCAAGCAAGAGGGCGACGAGCGCGCTGTGACCGACTATATTTCCGGCATGACCGATAACTACGCCACACGAGTGTTTGAAGACATATTTGTGCCTAAAGGCTGGGTTGTGCCATACTTACCTAGCCATATAGAGTAATATTTTTTAAAAAGGAGGTGCGCTGTTGGCTATACCGCAAGACTATATAGCAGAGCTAACCCGTCGCACCGATATTACCGAGCTGGTGCGCAGTTATGTGGAGCTAAAACGTAATGGCCGCATGGAAAAGGGGCTGTGCCCTTTCCACAACGAAAAGACCCCCTCGTTTTATGTGTACCCTGAAACAGATAGTTTTTACTGTTTTGGCTGTGGCGCAGGTGGAGACGCAATTACGTTTGTAAAAAATATTCAAAGCTTAAGCTACGTGGAAGCAATAAAATTTTTAGCGGCCAGAGCAGGCATGCCCATGCCAGACGAGGACGACACGCAGGCAAAGCAGCGCAACAGGCTATTATCTATAAACCGCGAGGCGGCAAGGTTTTATGCGGCGGCGCTAAACACACAGCAGGGTGCGCAGGCCCGCAGCTACTTGCGGGGGCGCAAGCTGGAGGATAAGACAATTCGAGGCTTTGGGCTTGGTTATGCGCCTGCTGAATTCGGTAGCCTGCTAGAGCATCTAAAGCGCCAGGGTTTTAGCGAAGACGAGCTTGTTAGTGCGGGTGTTTGCAAGCGCAGCGAGCGAGGCGGGCTTTACGATGCGTTTAGAGACAGGATAGTTTTTCCTATTATAGACCTGCGAGGAAATGTGATTGCATTTGGCGGGCGAATGATGGGCGAGGGGCGAGGGCCTAAGTACCTTAATAGTGCAGATACGCCAATGTTTAAAAAAAGCCGTAATCTTTTTGCGCTAAACATTGCGAGAAAAAGTACGTCTAAGCGGATGATTTTAACAGAAGGGTATATGGATACCATCAGCTTGCACCAAGCAGGGTTTGACACCGCCATAGCCACGCTAGGCACAGCGCTAACGGCAGAACAAGCAAAGCTGATAAGCAACTATGCAAGCGAGGCTGTGATATGTTACGATAGCGATGAGGCGGGCCAGCGTGCCACTGCGCGAGCAATAAACCTGTTTCGCTCAACACCTGTAAACGTGAGGGTGCTAACGTTAAACGACGCCAAAGACCCTGATGAATTTATACATAAATATGGGCCGCAGCGTTTTGCACAGCTATTGGATGGTAGCGGAAATACTATAGAATATGCGCTGGCGCAGGTGCAAAAGCAATACGAACTCGGTAGTCCGGATGGACGGGCAGGGTATATCCGTGAGGCGCTTGAGCTGCTGGCACGGCAGGCGTCGCCGGTAGAGCAGGATATATACGCAGGCCGAATTGCCGAGCAAACCGATGTTGCCAAAGCGGCTATATTAACCCAGCTAGACGGGGTGATGAGACAACATAACTCCAAAGCCAGAAAAGAACGCGAAAAACGCCTAAAAGACGAAACTGCTGCTGCGGCAATAAACCTGCCGTACGGTGCGGGAGGAAAAGCACTTAAGGTGGCGTTTGCAGAGCAGCAGCTACTGGCGGCCATGCTAAAAGATGCCGAAAAGTATGTGCCAATGGTATGCGAAAAGGTACGGCCTGAGCACATGGTAGTGCCAGAGATGGCCGAGGCGTATGCCGTTATATTGGACAAGTATAAAAGGCAAGAATATATCGAGCTTTCGGCACTGGGCGAGTATGTGTCGGAAAAAGTGATGGCTATGCTTGGGCGAGCGCTTGCCCAAAATTATGAGTTTGGTTTTACACAGCAAGACGTGGAAACATATATAGGCAGACTGCTTGAGGGGTACGCTGCATCAAAAAACAAAAGCGAGATGAGCGCACAAGAGCTTATGCAGTATGTGGCACAGCGCGGCGAACAAAAAGGCAGGCGGCAAGCAAATACAACCAGTGAGGAGTAGCAGATGGCAGACAAAAAGAACATAATTAAAGATCTTGTGGAAACAGGTAAACGCAACCAGCGCTTAACCACCAAAGAGATTAATGATGTATTAGAAGAGATAGGTTTTGATGTAGAGCTGGTAGATAAGCTTTACGAAACACTGGACGCCAATAATATTGAGATTGTGGACGAGCCGGACCCGGATGCTGAAAAATTCACACTTACCGAAGACAGTGTGGATCAGTTTGAGAGCGAGCTGTCGGCAGAGGGTGTTGCTATTGACGACCCTGTTAAGGTATACCTTAAAGAGATAGGGCGTGTGCCACTGCTTACTAGCGAGGAAGAGGTTGCGCTGGCTATCCGTATTCAGCAGGGCGGCAGTGATGGCGATATTGCCAAAAAACGCCTATCAGAGGCAAACCTAAGGCTGGTGGTAAGCATAGCCAAGCGCTATGTGGGCCGTGGAATGCAATTTTTGGATTTGATACAAGAGGGCAACCTAGGGCTTATTAAAGCGGTTGAAAAGTTTGACCACACCAAGGGCTTTAAGTTCTCCACATATGCTACATGGTGGATACGCCAGGCCATTACCCGCGCTATTGCCGACCAAGCCAGAACCATCCGCATACCTGTGCATATGGTGGAAACGATAAACAAGGTAAAAAAGGTGAGTAGCCAACTACTGCACCGCAATGGCCACGAAGCCACCGCCGACGAGATTGCCGACGAGTTGGGCATGCCGGTGGAAAAGGTGCGCGAAATTATGCGTGTAGCGCAGGAGCCTGTGAGCCTTGAAACCCCCATTGGTGAAGAGGAAGATAGCCACCTGGGCGATTTTATTCCCGACGAGGATGCCCCGGTGCCGGCGGAGGTGGCCAGCCATACATTGCTTAAAGAGCAACTGGCAGGTGTATTGCAAACGCTTACCCACCGCGAAGAGCGGGTGCTTAGGCTTAGGTTTGGGCTGGAAGACGGCCGCCCCCGCACGCTGGAAGAGGTGGGCAAAGAGTTTAGGGTTACAAGGGAGCGTATTCGCCAGATAGAGGCAAAGGCGCTACGCAAACTGCGCCACCCAAGCCGTAGCAAAAAGCTGCGAGATTTTCTTGATTAATTTGACAAACTCTGCTGTGGTGAGTATACTTTAAATATAGTAATTTAGTATAGTTTGGCGACCGAGGCATCGGCCACAGCGGAGGGCATATGTATATCACACAAGAGGCAGACTACGCTTTGCGTATTGTGCATTGCTTAGTTAAAAGCGGTAAACGCAGAGATGCACGAAGCATTAGCCAAGAGGTGTGTGTAACGTTGCGCTTTAGCTTGAAAATTTTAGGTAAGTTAAGTGCAGCAGGCGTGGTAAACAGTTTTAAGGGCAACCGCGGTGGGTATGAGCTGGCCTGCCCGGCAGACCAGATTACCCTAAAAGATGTAATATGTGCCGTAGAGGGGCCGTATGTGATGTCTCGTTGTTTATGCGAGGGAGAGTGCAACCGACAGCTAAACAACCAGTGCGGTTTTCAGCGGGTGTTTAGCCGCATAAGCGACACGGTGAACCGCCAGCTGGACGAGGTTAAGCTAAGCGACATTTAGCACGTTTTACTTTTTAATATTCATAAAGCCACCCAGCAGAGTTTTGCGGGGTGGCTTTATTGCGGGGTGCAACAGAAGAGCTGTTGCAAGCAAAATCTATACACGCCCCCATGTGTGTCATCATGAAGAAATGCGCTTTCGCCCCTTGACATTGCCCCTTAAGCGTCGTATAATTTAAAATTATCATCATAGTGGCTATATATACGCTTTTGCAAAGAATATTGACGAAAATGTAGAATTTTACCCCATAACCATTGTGCAAAATGCACACAAAAATGGGGCTTTCGCTGTGATTGATACCATATTGTTTTTAAGAAAAAATTGATAATAGAACGGAGAGGGTTGCGGATTATGGTGAATGTCAAGCCTGTAAAGCTTGGAACGACCGAACGCATGAGTTTTTCTCACATCGATGAAGTGCTGGATATGCCAAACCTTATCGAGGTGCAAAAAAACTCATACCAATGGTTTCTGAACGAGGGGCTGAGGGATGTTTTTCGCGATGTTGGTACCGTGGAAGACTATACCGGCAACTTAGTATTGGATTTCATTGGCTTTAGGTTGGACGCACAGCCAAAATACAGCATTAAAGAATGCAAAGACCGCGACGTTACCTATGCGGCGCCGCTGCGTGTAACAACGCGGCTATTAAACCGTGAAACCGGCGAGGTAAAAGAGCAGGAAATCTTCATGGGTGATTTCCCGCTAATGACCGATAGTGGCACGTTTATTATTAACGGTGCCGAGCGCGTTATTGTATCGCAGCTGGTGCGTAGCCCGGGCGTGTACTTTGGCGAAAGTTACGATAAAACAGGTAAAAAACTGTTTACCGCAACGCTAAACCCAAACCGTGGCGCATGGCTTGAATATGAAACCGACTCGTCGGACGTGTTCAGCGTGCGTATAGATAAAACACGCAAACTACCTGTAACGGTGTTTGTGCGTGCGCTGGGCCTTGGAGAAGACGCACAAATTCGCGACTTTTTTGGCGATGATGACCGCATTGAATCCACAATTGCTAAAGACCCCGCCAAGAATGTGGACGAAGGCCTTTTGGAAACATACCGCAAGCTGCGCCCGGGCGAGCCACCAACCGTTGAGAGCGCACAAACCCATCTAAACAATCTGTTTTTTGACCCTCATAGGTACGACCTTTCGCGTTTTGGTCGCTACAAAATGAACAAAAAGCTGGCGCTAGCACGGCGTATAGCCGGTTTTGTTTCGGCGCGTGACGTTATTGCGCCGCTTACCGGCGAGTTACTTTGTGCAGCAGGCGAGGCAATAAACCGCCAGTGTAGCGAAGAGATTGAACGTGCAGGTGTTACCGCGGTGTATCTCTCTATAGAGGACGCCGAGGTGAAGGTTATCTCCAACGGCATGGTAAATGCAGCGGAGTTTGTAGATTTTGATGTTAAAGAGCTTGGCATTACCGATAGCGTTAGCCTTGCAGTGCTACAAGAACTTATGCAACAGGCCGCCGATAACAGCGATGACCTTAAAGAGTTGATGCGCAAAGAAAAAGACCGCCTGATTCCTCGTACCATCACGGTGGACGATATCTATGCGTCGGTTAACTACCTCAATGGCCTGGCATGGGGCGTTGGCACAACAGACGATATAGACCACCTGGGCAACCGCCGTATCCGTAGCGTGGGCGAGCTTTTGCAAAACCAGTTCCGCATTGGTTTTTCTCGTATGGAGCGTGTTATTCGCGAGCGCATGATGCTGCAAACGCAGGAGCCGGAGTCTATTACACCGCAGGGTCTTATCAACATTAGGCCTGTAACAAGCGCTATAAAAGAGTTTTTTGGCTCTTCACCGCTGTCGCAGTTTATGGATCAAAACAACCCGCTGGCAGAGCTTACCCACAAGCGCCGTTTGTCGGCTCTTGGGCCGGGCGGTCTCTCGCGTGACCGTGCAGGCTTTGAGGTTCGTGACGTGCACTACAGCCACTATGGCCGCATGTGCCCCATTGAAACCCCTGAGGGTCCGAACATTGGCCTTATATCTTACCTTGCAACGTTCGCACGCATCAATGAGTATGGCTTTATTGAAGCGCCGTTCCGTAGGGTGGATAAAGACACAGGCGTTGTAACAAACGAAGTTGTGTACATGACAGCCGATGTGGAAGACGAATATGTGGTAGCTCAGGCCAACGAGCCGCTGGACGAAGCAGGCCGCTTTGCCAAAGCTCGTGTGCATGCTAGGCATCGTGACTTGATTATTGAAACCGATAAAGAAAAAGCCGACTATATGGATATATCGCCCAAGATGGTTGTTAGTGTGGCCACAGCGATGATTCCCTTCCTAGAGAATGACGACGCCAACCGCGCGCTGATGGGCAGTAACATGCAACGTCAGGCTGTGCCGCTTTTGATGCCCGAGCAACCGCTGGTTGCGACAGGCATGGAGTATAAAGCTGCCTGCGACAGTGGCGTATGTGTTCTTGCGCGCCGTGAAGGCGTGGTAGAAAAAGTAACGGCAAACAAAATTCATATTCGTGTGGGCAAGGGCGAGATAGACGAGTATGACCTTGTTAAGTTTATGCGCTCCAACCAAGGCACCTGCGTAAACCAGCGTCCTATCGTAAGCAAGGGCGATAAGGTTACCGAGGGCATGGTTATTGCCGACGGCCCTGCTACCAGCAACGGTGAGATTAGCCTTGGCAAAAATGCGCTTATCGGGTTTATGACTTGGGAGGGCTATAACTACTAGGACGCCGTACTGATAAACGAAAAGATTGTGCGCGACG
>CAYJEW010000009.1:0-21601 GCA_964369525.1 uncultured Oscillospiraceae bacterium
GCGGCAACGATGTTGAAACCTACTCGGCCCGTGACCAGATTGAAAACGGTGTTGCAGTGGGCATGCCTATGGACGAGGTACTGGGCGGCGGAATTACCGAAAACGACCTCTCGCTTACAATGGCACCCAAAAGCGAAGAGCTAGCAAAGCTAGACCCGTTCTATCTCTCCTACTTCCTGCCGTGGAACAGCTTTAAAAACTACCAGTTCAGCAAAGGCCGTGGTTTTAGAGACCTCACCCACGAGTGGTATCGTACCCACCATGCAGAAGATTTTGACCAGATAGATTCACGGGCATACCTAGTGCACAGCTGGCTGAAGTACCCAAAATTCGGCCACGCCGCCGCAACCGACTATACCTCTCGCTACGTCCGCTACGGCCTTATGAACCGCAGCGAGGCTATTGAGATTATTAAAGAAAAAGACGGCGCGCTAGACCCGCTTTGTGTGCGAGACTTCTGCGAGTTCTGCGGCTATACCGAAAGCGAATTTTGGGCGGTTATAGACAAACTGTATAACACCGACATATTTGAAAAAGATGCCTACGGACGCTGGGTTCTTAAAAGCCCAATTTGGAAGAAGTAATAGATTTTAAACACTAAAACACTCGTAAAGAAAGGTGGAAATTATGAGCAAAATGATGCCGATTATTAAGCAAGAAAAGGCGTTAACTCTACGTGAAACACAGATGGCAATAAGCGATATTAAACAGATATTTGAGAAGCTTTTGGCGAATAATTTAAACCTTTTGCGGGTGTCTGCGCCGCTGTTTGTAGAGCAGGCAAGTGGCCTTAATGACGATTTGAATGCGGTTGAGCGGCCGGTAACGTTTGATATTAAAGATGCAAAAACAACGGCGGCCGTTGTGCACTCGCTGGCAAAGTGGAAAAGGTTTGCGCTTTACAAGTATGGGTTTTTGAGCGGCGAGGGAATATACACCGACATGAATGCAATTAGGCGTGACGAAGAGATGGACAACCTGCATTCGGTTTATGTAGACCAGTGGGACTGGGAAAAGGTGATAGACCCAAAGACACGTAACATAGAAATGCTAATGCAGACCGTGCGTGAAATTGTGGGGGCGATATGCGACACAATGGATGCAATAAACCAAAAGTACGGCCTGCAAACATCGCTATCAAGAAACATAAGCTTTGTAACAACCTATGAGCTGGAAGAGATGTACCCTGCGCTTTCGCCAAAGCAGCGCGAAGATGAATATGTGAAACAGCACAAAACGGCATTTATTATGCAGATAGGCGATGTGCTGAAATCGGGCGAAAAGCACGACGGCAGGGCGCCCGACTACGACGACTGGGCGCTTAACGGGGATATTATTTTTTGGAGCGATGTGCTGGGGTGTGCATTCGAGGTATCGTCTATGGGCATTAGGGTAAGCCCAGCCTCGCTAAGTGAGCAACTAACAAAAGCCGGAGCCGACAGCCGCAGGCAGATGCCGTTTCATAAAATGCTGCTGGCGGGCGAGCTACCGCTTACAATGGGCGGCGGCATAGGGCAGTCTAGGCTGTGCATGCTGCTTTTGGGCAGGGCGCATATAGGCGAGGTGCAGGTATCGGTGTGGGACACAGAGACCATAAAAGAATGTGAAAAGCTTTCAATAAAGTTGCTGTGAGGAGAATGCAATATGACAAATGTTCCCAATATGTTTGGCAGTAAGGTTTTTGGCGATGAAGTAATGCGCGAAAGGCTGCCAAAAGATATATACAAAGCGCTTAAAAAAACTATAGAGCTTAATACCCACCTAAATTTAGAGGTGGCCAATGTGGTGGCGGCCGCAATGAAAGAATGGGCAACCGAACAAGGGGTAACCCATTTTACCCACTGGTTTCAGCCAATGACGGGCATTACTGCCGAAAAACACGATAGCTTTATTTCACCTATTGGCGGCGGCAAGGTGATTATGGAGTTTTCGGGCAAAGAGCTTGTGCGCGGCGAGCCGGATGCGTCATCCTTTCCGTCGGGCGGCATAAGAAGTACGTTTGAAGCAAGGGGCTATACCGTGTGGGACACAACGTCCTATGCATTTATTAAGGACGGGATATTGTGTATTCCAACTGCGTTTTGTTCCTATTCGGGCGAGGCGCTGGACAAAAAAACACCGCTGTTGCGCTCTATGCAGGCGCTAAATGCACAGGCGCTGCGTATTTTGGAGTTATTTGGCAACAAAACCGTAAAGCAGGTAAACTCCACAGTAGGGCCAGAGCAGGAATATTTTTTAATAGACAAAGAGGTGTTTTTAAAGCGGCCAGACCTTGTGTACTGCGGGCGCACGCTGTTTGGCGCAAAGCCGCCTAAAGGCCAAGAGCTAGACGACCACTACTTTGGCTCTATAAAGCCAAGGGTTGCAGCATTTATGAAAGAGCTGGACCAAGAGCTGTGGAAGATGGGCGTTATGGCTAAAACAAAGCACAACGAGGTAGCCCCGGCACAGCACGAGCTGGCATGTATATTTACCACCTCTAACATAGCTACCGACCACAACCAAATTACAATGGAGCTCATGAAAGCCATTGCCGACAAGCACGGCCTTGCGTGCCTGTTGCACGAAAAGCCTTTTGCCGGCGTTAACGGCAGCGGCAAGCACAACAACTGGGCCATGGCCACCGATACAGGCACAAACCTTTTAGAGCCGGGAGAAACACCGCACGAAAACGCACAGTTTATACTGTTTTTGGTAGCGGTAATAAAGGCAGTGGACGAGCACCAAGACCTATTGCGGCTATCGGTTGCAAATGCAGGTAACGACCATAGGCTGGGCGCAAACGAGGCGCCGCCGGCAATTGTGTCTATGTTTTTGGGCGATGAGCTAACCGATATTTTAGAGGCTATTGAAAATGAGAAGCCGTACAAGGGCGCTAAAAAGAGCAAGATGGAACTTGGCGCAACAGTGCTGCCGCATTTTCCAAAAGACACAACCGACCGCAACAGAACATCGCCGTTTGCGTTTACAGGCAACAAGTTTGAGTTTAGAATGCTGGGCTCCACATTCTCAATATCGGGGCCAAACATTATACTAAACACCATTGTTGCGCAGGCGCTGTGCGAGTTTGCAGATGTTTTAGAAAAGGCAAGCGACTTTAATAAAGAGCTGCAAGCGCTGGTGCGCAGTACCATTAAAAAACATAAACGAATTATATTTAACGGTAACAACTATTCCGATGAATGGGTGGATATAGCTCAAGAGCGTGGGCTTTTAAACCTGCAAACAACCGTGCAGGCGCTACCAAAGTTTATAGACGCTAAGAACATAGAGCTGTTTGAAAAGCATGGTGTGTTTAGCGAAGGCGAGGTGCACGCGCGCTACGAAATTTTAATGGAAAGCTACCAAAAAGCTGTGCACATAGAGGCGCTTACGTTTATTGAGATTGCCTCAAAGCATGTGCTTGGATTTTCGCTAAGCTTCCAAAATGAGCTTTTGGATATTGCCACCAAGAAAAAAGAGTTTGGCATAAATAGCGAGCTGGAGCAACAGCTGGCGGCAAAATGTGCCGCGCTAAGCGGAGGTATTTACACATTACTGCAAAAGCTGGAGAGCGGCCTTGTGGACGCAAAGGGTATTACAGATACCTTGGAGCTGGGCAGTTTTTACCGCAACACAATATTTATGCTGATGGCAGAGATACGAATTATGGTGGATGAGCTGGAAACAATAGTGCCTAAAAAGCACTGGAAGCTGCCCACCTACGGCGAGATACTGTACAGCGTAAACTAAATATATCAGCACAACGAGGTGCATCGGTTTTGAAACCCGATGCACCTCTTTTTTAATAAGTAGTAATGCAAAAAAATACAGTAGGTAAGAGGAGAGTAAAATGGAAGCAGTATTATCGGAGCTTTACGGAGTGTGGTTTTTGATAGGTGCGGCGCTTGTGTTTTTTATGCAGGCAGGTTTTGCAATGGTGGAAACAGGTTTTACCAGAGCTAAAAATGCAGGCAACATTATAATGAAAAACCTGATGGATTTTTGCATGGGCACAGTTATGTTTGTGTTACTAGGGTTTGCTGTGATGATGTCGGAAGATTATATTTTGGGGCTATTTGGCCTGCCAAACTTTCAAATTTTTACCGACTACGCAAACTTTCCGTGGGCGGTGTTTATATTCAACCTAGTGTTCTGCGCAACAGCGGCCACAATAGTGTCGGGCGCAATGGCCGAGCGCACAAAGTTTAGCGCATATCTGCTATACAGTGTGGTGCTTAGCGCAATTGTGTATCCAATTGAGGCAGGCTGGGTGTGGAACGCACAAGGCTGGCTTTTTGAGCTGGGATTCATAGATTTTGCAGGTTCTGCGGCTATCCATACAGTTGGTGGTGTGTCGGCGCTGGTGGGCATAATTTTTCTTGGCCCTCGTACAGGCAAGTATGTGAAAGACAAAACCACAGGCAAGGTTACGGTTAAGGCCATACCCGGGCACAACCTTACAATAGGCGCTTTGGGTGTGTTTATACTGTGGTTTGGCTGGTACGGCTTTAACGGCGCCGCCGCCACCACCCTAAACGGCATAGGCGGCCTTGCCTCTATATTTGTTACAACAACAATTGCGCCGGCGGTGGCCAGCGTTGTAACAATGTTTTACACATGGATTAAAGGCAAAAAGCCGGATGTTTCGATGACGCTCAATGCGGCGCTGGCAGGCCTTGTGGGTATAACTGCAGGTTGTGCCACATTGGACGCGGCGGGCGCTGGGGGTGTGGGGGGTGTGGCGGGTGTTTTGGTGGTGGTTGCGATAGAATTTATTGATATTAAATTAAAGCTGGACGACCCCGTAGGCGCTGTGGCGGTGCATGGCGTAAACGGCGTTTGGGGTACGCTGGCTGTGGGACTTTTTGCGGTAGAAGGCGGCCTTTTTTATGGCGGCGGCGCGCGCCTGCTTTTGGTGCAAACGGCTGGCATAGCGGCCATTATTGTGTGGACAGCCGCTACCATGGCCGTTGTGTTTGCTGTAATAAAAAAGGTGCACGGGCTTAGGGTGTCGCCAGAAGAGGAGCTGCTTGGCCTAGACACCACCGAGCATGGCCTTGAAAGCAGCTATGCAGACTTTGTTACACCAGAGATGTTTGAACAGCAAGAAAAGCCGATTTTGGTAAGCCCGCCCGAAAAAGCAATACCGGTGGCCGACAGCTCAAGCCCCGGCGCTAAAATGACAAAAATTGTTATTGTTACAAAACAAAGCCGCCTTGAAAAACTAAAGCTTGCGCTGGAGGCGCTTGGGATTACCGGCATGACCGTAACACAAGTACTGGGATGGGGCATGCAAAAAGGCGCGCAGCAGTTCTACCGCGGTGTTGAGGTGGAGGCAACGCTACTGCCT
Organism: uncultured Oscillospiraceae bacterium; assembly: GCA_964369525.1. GTDB lineage: Bacteria > Bacillota > Clostridia > Oscillospirales > Ruminococcaceae > JAAYCI01. Next base: position 5,333 of record CAYJEW010000009.1, read on the forward strand.
AAAGTTAAGCTGGAGATTGTTGTGTGCAAAATTCCGGTAGGCGATGTTGTAAATGCGGTAAAGCAGGCGCTTTACACAGGCAACATAGGCGATGGTAAGATATTTATTTATGACGTGGAGAATGTGATTAAGGTGCGAACAGGCGAAGAGGGCTACAGCGCACTACAGGACGATTAAACTTTTTGCGTGCAAGGCCATACCCCCATATGGCTTTGTAAGATAAATGGTAAAGCCGTGCCACCCCAAAATGCCGAAAGGCAGCAGCGGGCAGCACGGCTTTGCTTGCGTTTGGTAAAGCTTTGTGATATAATAATTTAAATTTAATTACGGCGACAAAGAGGTCGCACATGCAGGTATTCTATGGAATATCTGCGTGTGCGACCTGTTTTTGTTTAGAAAGCAACATGAAGGGGTTTGAAAGATGCAAAACAAGCTGCTGTACAATGAAAAATTCGAGCACGACGCCTGCGGGATAGGGGCTGTGGTGGCTATAGACGGCAAAAAGAGCCACAAGATAGTGTCGGACGCTTTGGAGATTGTGGAAAAATTGCAGCACCGTGCAGGCCAAGACGCATTGGGCGAGGTGGGCGACGGTGTGGGTATACTTGTGCAAATTTCGCATAGCTTTTTTAGCAGTTTGCAGCTGGGTTTTGATATTGGCGGCGAGCGCGAGTACGGCGTGGGTATGTTTTTTCTGCCGGCCAACAGGGTGCAGGCGGCGCAGGCAAAAAAGCTGTTTGAGCTAATAGCACAAAAGGCAGGCGTGCAGGTGCTGGGCTGGCGTAATGTGCCCACGAACCCCGAGATATTGGGCAAAAAAGCGCTAGATAATATGCCCAGTATACAGCAGTGTTTTTTAAAGCGGCCGCAAGAGCTGGCCAAAGGCATGGAGTTTGACCGCAAGCTGTATGTTGTGCGCCGCGAGTTTGAACACAGCGCAAAAACTACCTATGTTGCAAGTTTGTCGTCGCGCACAATTGTGTATAAAGGTATGTTTCTTGTAAATCAGCTGCGCAGTTTTTATGCCGATTTGCAAAGCGAGAGCTACCAAAGCGCAATTGCGCTGGTGCACTCAAGATTTTCTACCAATACAAACCCCAGCTGGGAGCGCTCGCACCCAAACAGGATGATACTGCACAACGGCGAGATAAACACCATTCGAGGTAACGCCGACCGAATGCATGCACGCGAAGAAACCATGCACAGCCGCATTTTGGGCGACGACATAGAAAAGGTGCTACCGGTTATAAACGGCGAGGGCTCTGACTCGGCTATGCTGGACAACACGCTGGAGTTTTTGTACATGTGCGGCCTACCATTGCCGCTGGCGGTTATGATAACCATTCCCGAACCATGGAAAAACAACAGGCGCATGCCCGCCGCTAAAAAAGACTTTTACCACTACTACGCCACCATGATGGAGCCGTGGGATGGCCCTGCGGCAATACTGTTCTCCGACGGCGATGTAGTGGGCGCTGTGCTGGACAGAAACGGCCTGCGCCCTTCTAGATACTATATAACAGACGACAACATGCTTATACTGGCCTCGGAGGTTGGTGTGCTGGATATTGCTGCCGAAAGGGTTGTGGAAAAGTCGCGCCTACAGCCGGGCAAGATGCTTTTGGTGGACACAGTAAACAAAACAATAGTAGACGATGAAGAGTGCAAAAGCTACTACGCAAGCAAAAACCCATACGGTGAGTGGCTAGATAAAAACCTGGTAAAGCTAAAACAGCTACAGATACCAAACAAAAAAATACAGCCACACACCCAACAGCAAAGGGACAAGCTGTACAAGGCGTTTGGCTACTCGTACGAAGACGTGAAAACTAATATTTTGCCAATGGCCAAAACAGGCAAAGAGCCTACGGCGGCAATGGGTACAGACATTCCGCTGGCGGTGCTTAGCGACAAGCACCAGCCGCTGTTTAGGTACTTTAAGCAGATGTTTGCGCAGGTTACAAACCCGCCGCTGGACTCGCTGCGGGAAGAGGTGGTTACCGACACAACGGTGTATATAGGCTCCGACGGCAACCTGCTGGCTGCCGCCGCCGAAAACTGCACTGTGCTGGAGGTGGACAACCCTATTTTAACCGCCACCGACCTTGCCAAAATTAAAGCCATTAACAAAAACGGCTTTAAGGTAAGCGAAGTTTCGCTGCTGTACTACAAAAATACCTCGCTGGAGCATGCGCTGGAGCAGCTGTTTGTTAAGTGCGACAAAGCGTATAAAAACGGAGCTAACATTATAGTTTTAAGCGACAGAGGGGTAGACGAAAACCATGTGGCCATACCCTCTTTGCTTGCGGTGTCGGCAATGGAGCAGTATTTGATAAAAACAAAAAAGCGCACGGCGGTGTCTATAATTTTAGAGAGCGGCGAGGTGCGAGATGTGCACCAGTTTGCAACGCTTTTGGGCTACGGCGCAAGGGCTATTCACCCGTATTTGGCGCACGAGTGCATAGAAGAGCTAATAGAGCTTGGCATACTGGACAAAGACCCCCACACAGCCATAAACGACTACAACAGCGCCATACTGCATGGCATTGTTAAGGTGGCGGCAAAAATGGGTATTTCGGTGGTGCAGTCGTACCAGTCGGCGCAGATATTTGAGGCGGTGGGCATAAACCGTGCTGTTATTGATAAGTATTTTACCAACACCATAAGTAGGGTGGAAGGCATTGGCCTTGAAGAGATTGCGCAGGGCGTGGAAGCACGGCACTCAAAAGCGTTTGACCCAATGGGCCTTGAAACCGACACGTCGCTCGATAGCCTTGGCTACTCAAAGCTGGTAAACGGCGAAGACAAAGAAGACCATCTTTATAGCCCGCAGATTATTATAGCACTGCAGCAGGCGGTGCAAAGCGGCAATTATGAAATGTTTAAACGCTACACCGAAATGGTGGATGATGTAAACAAGCCACACACGCTGCGCGGGCTTTTGGCGCTTAAGTATGGCAAGGGTATTCCCATTGAAAGCGTACAGCCGGCAGAAGAAATTGTAAAACAGTTTAAAACAGGCGCTATGTCTTATGGGTCTATATCTAAAGAAGCGCACGAGTGCATGGCTATTGCCATGAACAGGCTTTCGGCAAAGTCCAATTCGGGCGAGGGTGGCGAAGAGACAAGCCGCCTTAACACCGAAAAAAACAGCGCCATAAAGCAGGTGGCGTCGGGGCGGTTTGGGGTTACAATAGAATACCTGCTTAGCGCAAAAGAGATACAAATAAAAATGGCGCAGGGCGCAAAGCCGGGCGAGGGCGGCCACCTGCCGGCCGAAAAGGTGTACCCCTGGATAGCAAAAACCCGCCACTCAACGCCGGGCGTAAGCCTTATTTCGCCGCCGCCCCACCACGACATATACTCTATTGAAGACCTAGCCCAGCTTATATACGACCTTAAGAATGCAAATAAAAATGCGCGTATATCGGTAAAGCTGGTGTCGGAGGCAGGGGTGGGCACAATAGCGGCCGGCGTTGCCAAGGCAGGGGCAGATGTGGTGCTCATTTCCGGCTACGACGGCGGCACAGGCGCCGCGCCGATAAGCTCTATTTTAGACGCAGGCCTACCGTGGGAGTTGGGGCTGGCTGAGGCACATCAAACCCTTATGCAAAACGATTTGCGCAGCAGCGTGGTGCTGGAGGCCGACGGCAAGCTTATGAGCGGGCGCGATGTGGCAATAGCGGCAATACTGGGTGCCGAGGAGTTTGGCTTTGCAACAGCGCCGCTGGTGGCTATGGGCTGTATGATGATGCGGGTGTGCCATCTCGACACCTGCCCCGTTGGCATAGCCACTCAAAACGAATGCCTGCGCAAAAGGTTTAAAGGCAAGCCCGAGTATGTGATGAACTTTATGATGTTTATTGCGCAGGAGCTGCGGGAGATAATGGCAAAGCTGGGGGTTAAAAACCTGCAAGAGCTTGTTGGCAGAACCGACCTTATAGAAGAAAAACCGCAAAAGGCCACAAAACGTGCAGAGCTTGTGGATATGAGCTGTGTGATATCTCAGAGGTATGCAGGGCAGATGCAAAAAGGCGATATGCCCAAAAAGATGAACACGTTTAGCCCACAGCAAACGCTGGACCACAGCGTGCTTTTGCCAAGGTTTAAAGACGCAATAGCAAACGGAACAAAACACAGCGAGCAAATAGAGGTTTGCAGTACCGACCGCACGCTGGGAACCATGCTTGGCTCGCACATAAGCTTAAAGCATAAAAATACGCTTAAGCACGACACATATACGCTGGAGTGCTTTGGCGGCGCCGGGCAGTCGTTTGGTGCGTTTATACCCAAAGGCCTTACGCTAAAACTTGTGGGCGACGCCAACGACTATCTGGGCAAAGGGCTTTCGGGCGGCAAAATTATAGTGAAGCCGCCAAAGGAAAGCAGGTTTAAAGCCGAGGAAAACGTGATTATAGGTAACGTTGCGTTTTATGGCGCAACCTCGGGCGAAAGCTATATAAACGGCATTGCGGGCGAGCGGTTTATGGTGCGAAACTCGGGCGCGCGGGTTGTTGCCGAGGGCTGCGGCGACCACGGCCTTGAGTACATGACGGGTGGTATAGCCGTTATATTGGGCGATGTGGGCAAAAACCTCGCAGCCGGCATGAGCGGCGGCATTGCGTATGTGCTGGACGAGCGGCACGAGCTTTACCTAAAGCTTAATAAAGAGTTTGTGCAGATGGATACCGTGCAGCAAAAGCACGACGCAGACGAGCTAAAAGCCATGATAGAAAACCACTTTGCGGCCACAGCCTCGCCCAAGGCAAAGCATATTTTGGATAACTTTGATGATATGCTGAAACACTTTAAAAAGATTGTGCCGAGCGACTACAAAGAGATGCTGAAAACCATCTGCGAGTTTGAGGAAAAAGGCATGCCGCACGAGCGTGCCGCCATGGAAGCATTTACAAAACTGCTGGCAGATAAATAGGAGAATAGCATGGGTAAAACTACGGGATTTATGGAGTATAGCCGCAAGGCCAACAGCATGCTTTGCGTACAGCAGCGCATACTGAATTTTGATGAGTTTTATGTGTACAATAAGCAGGACGAGCGTAAAAAGCAGGCAGCCAGATGTATGAACTGTGGTGTGCCGTTTTGCGGTAGTGCAATAGAATTGGCCGGCATGGTAACGGGCTGTCCACTGCACAACCTGATACCCGAATGGAACGACGAGATATATAACGGCAACTACGCCCACGCCCTTGCACGGCTACTAAAGACAAACTGCTTTCCGGAGTTTACCGGCAGGGTGTGTCCCTCGCTGTGCGAGAAGGCGTGCATAAACGGCATGTATGGCGATGCGGTTACCATACACGATAACGAGCTTTTTTTGATAGAAAATGGGTTTAGCGAGGGGTATATGCGGCCAAATCCGCCAAAGGCTCGTAGCGATAAGCGCATTGCTGTGGTGGGCTCGGGGCCGGCGGGGCTGGCCGTGGCCGAAAAGCTTAATAAAAGGGGCCACAGCGTTACTGTTTTTGAAAGGGACGATGCGTTTGGCGGCCTACTTATGTACGGCATACCCAACATGAAGCTTAGCAAAAATGTGGTGCGGCGCCGAATAGAGCTAATGCAGGCAGAGGGCGTGCGCTTTGAGGCGCAAAAAGACCTTGGGCGTAACATGCAGCTTGCAGAGCTGGAAAAAGATTTTGATGCGGTTGTGCTTTGTTGTGGAGCCAAAAAAGCAAGGGATATTGAGGCTAAGGGCAGAGACGCCGCCGGCGTGCATTTTGCGGTGGATTATTTAACCGCCGCAACCAAAGCCCTTATGCAAAACAGCGCAGATGAAATAAGCGCTGGCGGCAGGCATGTTATAGTGCTTGGCGGTGGCGACACAGGCAACGACTGCGTGGGCACAGCCATACGTCAGGGGGCAAAAAGCGTGCTGCAGCTTGAGATTATGCCAAAGCCGCCGCAAAAGCGCACCAAGGACAACCCATGGCCGCAGTGGCCACGGGTGTTTACGGCAGACTATGGCCAGCAGGAAGCAGCCGAGGTTTTTGGCAGCGACCCACGGGTTTTTCAAACAACCATAAAAGAGATACACAAAGAAAAAGGCAAGGTTTCGGCACTTACCACCGTGAAGGTGGAGTTTAAGGGTGGCAAGCTGTGCGAGGTGGCAGGCAGCGAGGCCACTATAAAGGCAGACATGCTGCTTATTGCCGCAGGGTTTACAGGCAGCGAGCAGTACATGGCGCAGGGGCTAACACTGCCAAGCCCAAAAGGGGCCGAATACAAAACAAGTAGGCAAAGTGTGTTTGCCTGTGGCGATATGAAAAGGGGACAATCGCTGGTGGTGTGGGCAATTGCCGAGGGCATTAAGTGTGCTAAAGAGGTGGACGAGTTTTTGAATAATTAGCGGCTTGCAATATTTGCACGCAGCGGCAAAAAAAAGGCGGAAATCTTCCGCCTTTTTTGTTTTGTAGTGAGGCAAAGCGAGCAGCGGCCCAAAGCATACGGCAGGCCAAAGCGGGTGGGCGAGAAAGGCATAACTTGGCGGTTGCAGGTGCGCCTGCGCGGCTGGGTTTTGCGGCTGCGCTTGCTTGCAGTTTTAGGAAAATTTCAAAAAAGGCTTGACTTTGATTTAAAATGATATCATAATGATATCACAAAACAGAAAAGAGGTATGTGCTATGCAAGAAAAGATAATTAAGGCTCCAAGTGGTATGGGTATGCTGGTTTTGATAATACTGCTATACATAGTGGCCATATTTGGTGTGGTGTTTGGCGCAAGCAACATGGAAATGCACACATGGGGCATGGTGCTGTTTATTGTGTCGCTATTATTTCTTGTGCTCGGGTGGATATTGTTTTTAGGCATAAAGGTGCTGGAGCCACAGCAAGCGCTGGTGCTTACGCTGTTTGGTAAATATGTTGGCACGCTAAAGGGTGCGGGCATGTTTTATGTAAACCCATTTTGCACAGCGGTAAACCCCGCAGCGCAAACAAAACTGCGCCAAAGCGGAGATGTGGCCGAAAAAAGCGCCTCGGTAACAACAGGCGGCGTTACTGTGCAGGCACAGCCAAGTGTGCTTGCCGCTAGCAAAAAAGTGTCGCTGAAAGCCATGACGCTTAGCAACAACAAGCAGAAGATAAACGACTGCCTTGGCAACCCTGTGGAGATATCCATTGCGGTAATATGGCGGGTGGCCGACACCGCAAAGGCCGTGTTTGAGGTGGATAACTACAAAGAGTTTTTGTCTTTGCAGTGCGATGCATCGCTGAGAAATACAGTGCGTGCATACCCGTACGACGTGGCACAGAATGTGGACACCACAGGCGACGGCAACCCCGACGAAGGCTCGCTACGCGGCTCTAGCGAAGAGGTGGCACAGCGCATTAAAGACGAGATACAAAGCAAGGTGTCGCAGGCAGGACTGGAGGTTTTGGAAACAAAGATAACCTACCTTGCATATGCCTCCGAAATAGCGGCGGCCATGCTGCAGCGCCAGCAGGCGGCGGCGCTGATAGATGCAAAAAAGCTGATTGTAGAGGGCGCTGTGGGCATGGTAGAGATGGCGCTGGAGCGCATAGAAGAAAACGAGAACATAAAGCTGGATGAAGAACGCAAAGCCTCGATGGTATCGAATTTGCTGGTTGTGCTGTGTGCAAACAAAGACACGCAGCCTGTGGTAAATTCCGGCAGCCTTTACTAATATGGCAGAGAACTCAAAAAAGCAGATACCGCTACGGCTATCGGCAAAGCTGTATGCCGAAATTGCCTCGTGGGCAGAAGACGATTTTCGCTCGGTGAATGGGCAGATAGAGTATCTGCTAACCGAGTGCGTAAAACAGCGCAAGAAAAACGGCAGGTATGTGCCGCACAAGCTGGACGAAGATTTGGATATTGATATAGAGTAGCTGTGCGGCAATGTAGCAGGCGTAATATTTGTTTAATTGCGTATAAAATATACTTTAGGTATATATTATTGACAGGCATTTCGCACCCGCATTTTGCGGGTGCGTTTTTGTAGCTGTGAAGAATAGCGGCAGGGCTAGAGCGCAGGCTAATGTACCCATGGGCTTAGCGCTGAGCTAAAGCGCAAAAGCAATTTACACCGGTAATGAAAAATGTTACAATTATGGTTAGCTATAAGCAACCATTTTAAGCTGTATTGAGTGTAGGGTGGTGTTTTGCGTGGTGTGGCGGTGTGCAGCAATACTTGTGCAGGTGGTGCAGTAGGTGTTTTGTTGCGGCAGTTTTACAGCTAAGAAAACTGCGCAGTTAAAATATAGTTGCCATGTAAAAAAAGAAAGTGAAAGGCCGGCTAATGCCAACAAGCGAAAAAGATATTGTTAGCTTAATGATAAAGCTATACTGCAAAAAAAAGCATGATACCCAGCAGATGTGCGCCGAGTGTAGCGCATTGCTTGCATATGCAAAGCTGCGCATAGAGCACTGCCCCAAAAAGCAAACAAAAACATTTTGCAGCAGCTGCTCCACGCCCTGCTACAAGCCGGACAAGCGCGAGCAAATTCGTGGCGTTATGCGTTTTGCAGGGCCCAGAATGCTGTTGCACCACCCTATAGTTGCAATAAAACATGCGGTTCAAAGCGGCAGAAAGGACACTGTATGAATATTAAAAAAATAGTGTACCTAACGCTGGGAATTGTAGGTTTGGTGCTGGGGGCTGTGGGGGCGGTGGTACCGCTGCTGCCGGCGTTTCCATTTTTGCTTTTAGCGGCGGTGGGGTTTGGCAAAAGTAGCGAAAAGCTGGACAACTGGTTTAAAGGAACAAAACTATATAAAAGCAATTTGGAAACCTATGTTAAAGGCCAAGGGATGACCAAGGCCACCAAAATACGGGTGATGATAACCGTAACAATTTTAATGAGCATTGGTTTTATCATGATGAAGGCTGTGCCTGTGGGGCAGATTATTTTGTTTTTTGTTTGGGTTTTTCACCTGATGTACTTTGCATTCAGGGTAAAAACCCTTAAACCCGAGGCGTAAACAGCCAAAGCGGCGCAGTAGGCTATGCATAGTGGTGAATGTGCGCTACAAAAGCTGTAAGCAGGGCAGAACATAAATGCATTGCTAGCCGCCTGGAATGTAGAGCTGGCCTTCAGTAAGGCGGAGATTTGTATATTTTGCGTTAAAATATACAACATGTAAACAAAACAAATAAAAACACACCCACAAAAAGAGGGTGTGTTTTTATTTATGCTTTGCGCCTTTACAGCAGATGCAAAGAAGTTTTACAGGGGACCTAGTTAAGCAGCTTTACATCCACCTTCACCGAGCCTGAATGCAGGGCATCACGATAGTTTTTTGTGGCTTTTTCTATAAAATCGACATCGTGCTGTTTTTCGGGTGGAATGTATGGCTGGCCGTCTATACGTACCCGAAGGTTAAAGCTGGAGGTAAGCTGCGATTTTAGGTTTTCGGCCGTTTCGGTCATCACATTTGCGGCAGCGGCGGTTTGTTCGCTGCTGGCGGCGTTGCCCGAGGCCACGTTTGATATGGTGGTTATGCTGTCGTATATAGCTGCTAAAGACTGCTCTTGCAAAACCGAGGCCTGGCTAATGTTATCCAGTATGGCCGATGTTTCTTTTATGCTTTCAGCGATAGAGTTAAACGCGTTGCTGGTTTGTTGCGCTGTTTTTTCGCCTATGTGTGTTTTGTCTATTGTGTTTTCAATAAGCAGGCGGGTTTCTTCGGCTGCCACAGCGCTTTTGCCGGCAAGGGTTCTAACCTCGTCGGCCACAACTGCAAAACCCTTGCCTGCGGCTCCGGCTCGTGCGGCTTCTACAGCGGCATTCAAAGCCAGTATATTTGTTTGAAACGCAATATCCTCTATGGTTTTTATCACCACGGCAATCCTATCGGACGCTACTCGAATTTCTTCAACAGAGTGCAGCAGCTCGCTCATCTTTTCGGCTCCGCTGCCAACCACACCTCGCATACCGGCAAAGTTGTTTTCCATCTCTTTAACATGTGAGTAGTTGGTGGCGGTAATCTCTTTTATTTCAGCGGCGGTGCCGTTTAGCTCTTCCACTGTGGCAGCCTGCGCAACATTGTTGTCGGCCAGTGCGGCGCTGGCGTTGTTCATCTGGCCGGCAAGCCCTGCCACCTGCGTGGTGGTGTCTACTATATGCGACAGCAAAAGGTCGTTTGACTGTACCAGAGTGTATAGGCTTTTGCCCAGGCGGTCGCTTTCAGAGCGTATGTCTATGTATGTGGTAAGGTCGCCCTTGGCCACACGCTCTATAGCGGTGGTGTTGGCTTTAATTCCTTCTGCCATTACTCTAAATGCCGCAATCATCTTGCCCACTTCGTTTTCGGGTGAAATAGAAAGGTTGTTGAGGGCGTCAAAGTTTATGTCTACATTACCTGCCGCAAGCCCTTCAGACCACATTGCCACGGCCGTTATAGGCGCTGATATCTTTTTGGCGGTGCGTGCGGATATTATCATCGAAAATACAATGGCTGCCAGCAAAAGCGAGGCCACAATACCTATAAAAATGTATATGCCAAGATGAAACTCGTGCGAGAGCAGGTCGGCATTTTCGGCATATATGGTATTTATGGCGTGCATGTTGTTTAGTATTATTTCAATGCGTGGCACAAAGTCGCTAAGATATTGGTTGTATGCGGCGTCCACATCGGTAATGCTAAGCTCCAGCAGGCGCTGCGCCTCGGCATGCACAAACAGATGGTCGTCGTTTAGTGCATCTATGTAGCCCTGTATTCGCACATCGTTTGTGTTCCCGCTTACGCTATTTATCCATTGGCCAAGCCCGCAGGCGTTGGCGTCTAGGCTGTGGCTAAACGGAGTTGCATGAGTAATAGAGGCCAATAGGTCGTTAACCCAGTCGTAAAAGGCAATTATGGCGTTGTCGGTGGCGGTTTCGTGCTCGTGGTTTAGGGCCAGGTCTTCAAACTCGGCCTCGAAGATAAACATCCCCACAATGGTAACCGCTGTCATAATAAACGGAATAATTAGCAGCAGTAAAAATCCGGACGATATCTGAGTGCTAATGCTGCTGTTTGCTCGGCGTAGCCTACCCGGTTTGCTTAGCTTGGCCATCATAAAACCCTCTTTCTTTTTTTGTGAGCGTATTAATATAGATAAAGCGCCAAATTGTTTTTTTGCAAAAAGTATAGCCAAGGCCATGGATATACCTACTAATTATTAAATTACAGATATTGAGGCCAATAATAGCGAAACGTGTCAAGCACAAATCCCAAAGTTAAAAAAATGGCTTTGTTGTGCGCGGTATGTAGCTTAAAAGGCAAAAAAGCACTGAAAATCGCAATAAAAGAAGAATATTGTATGGCAGGGTTAAGAACGGTAGCGCAGATTTTACAGCGCACCAAAAAGCCTGACGCAATATATGCGGCAGGCTTTAAACGCTACCTTAAGCGTTAGGGAGTAAAACGAACCACGCCTACCACGGCCAATTTTTGCGGTATATTGCGTTATCCTCACTCGCAATACACCAAGTATTACTAGCTCGTCTGCCTTATCTACCGCAAAAATTTGCAGGTGGTAGGTTTTGCAAATTTTTTATACCGCCAAAAGTTCTAAAATAAGAAAGTGCGGCGCTGTAAGGCTTGCGCCTTGCTGAGGCGCACTGACGCAGTTTTAGGGCTTTTGGCTAAATAAAAAACGGGTTTGTTTTATTCCCTAACGCTTAAGCGTAAATTCACTGTTAGCGCTGTATAAAAGGCGCAGCATTTGTTGATTTTGCTATAAAATATACATTATGTATACTAAACAAACAAGCAAAGCGCCTGCAAACCGCGGGTGCTTTATTATTTTTAGTTTGCGCTGCGCGGGCGCAGTGGCGCAGTTAGGTGCGCAGGGGTTTATGGCGCATGGCGCAGTTTGTGGCTTCTTTTATAAAAAAATGTATTTATAAAGGTAATCTTTAAATATAGCTATTCCATGTTTGCCAATTTTTATATATACTAGGTAACTGGGCGGTAATGCCATGCCCTTATTAAAACAGCTGTAAAAAGTACCGAAAAAAGGGACAACAAACTACATATTGTATATTGCGGAGGCTCACAGTGGAACAAACATCAAGCGTGAAAACAAGCTCGAAAACAAGAAAAGGGCGTATAAAAAGAATAGTTTTGGCAGTATTACTATTGCTTTTAATATTTTATATAGTTCTGCGGGTTTTGCCCCACGAAGTATATGCCGGCAGCTCAAGGTTTGCAAAAGAGCCAAGCGGCGCGCCGCTGGTTATTGCTCATGGCGGCGCAAAACACCTGTACCCGGAAAACACAATAATGGCTTTTGAAGAAAGCTACGCCATGGGGGCAGATGTTTTAGAGGTAGACTTGTGCCTTACAGCCGACAACGTGCTGATAACACACCACGACCTAACCGTAGACGCAACCTCGAGCGCTACAGGCGCTGTTAGAAGTTTTAGCTTGGCAGAAATAACCGAGCTAAATTTTGGGGCAAATTTTGTTAGCTTAAATGGCGACGAGCCGTATAAAAACGAAACCTCGCCCGAAGTTTTGCAAAGGCTTGTTCCCATGACGGTAGAGCAGATGTTTACAACATTTGGCACAGATGTTCTTTATATATTAGAAATTAAAGACGAGGGCCAAGACGGCATACTTGCCGCAGAGGAGCTTAACAGGCTTATAAATGAATACTCTATGCAAGAGTATGTTTGCGTTGCGTCGTTTCATGGCGAGGTTATAGAGCATTTTCGAGCAATTAAGCATGAAGATGTAAACATAACAACCGACTATGGCACATCTTTTGAATTTATAGCGCTTGGCTTTTTAGGCCTTGATATATTACTAGATTATGAGTACGCAGGCTTTCAGCTGCCCAGCAATTTCAGTGGCGTACCGCTTAACAACAGCTTTGTTAGCAGCCTTGCCCAAAACAGCAACATGTTTTTGCACTACTGGACGATAAACGATAAAGAAGAGATGCGAGAGCTTATATTGCTTGGGTGCGATGGCATAATTACCGACAGGCCCGATATTTTGATAGAGCTTTTAGAAGAGATGGGGTACTAGCCAAGGCTATATACTTTGCGCCGGCGGCCCCGCAGATATACAGCATTGATTTTATGCATAACTTATAATACAATTTGCTTATAAATTAGCAGCGCCGGTTTTTAGCGCGTTAACCCGCAAACCCGTAAAACAACACTTGCGGCAGGCAGATTCTAATAAAATTTTGTGCTGCGCATATAAGGAGATACACTTGCTTTTTTCGAGCCTTACATTTTTTTTGGTGTTTTTGCCGGTTGTGTTTTTGTTGTGCCGTGTATTGCCGCTAAAAGGCCAAAACGCTTTGCTGCTTGTAGCAAGCCTTTTGTTCTACGCATGGGGCGAGCCGGTTTATATTTTTTTAATGCTTTTGTCTATTACGGCCAACTTTTTGGGCGGCCTTGCGCTGGCAAAAGCTGGCGCAAACAGCCGCGCGGCAAAGGGCGTGCTTTTTGCGGTAGTGGCGGTAAACCTTGCGCTGCTGGGCTACTTTAAATATTACGGTTTTGCCGCCGAAATGCTACAAAGCGTGTTTGCGCAGGATATACTGCCGGCGCGCAGCATTGTGTTGCCGATAGGCATTAGTTTTTACACATTTCAGGCCATGAGCTATATTATAGACCTATACCGTGGGCGCATTGAGGTGCAGCGCTCTTGGTTTAAACTGGCGCTGTACATTAGCTTTTTCCCGCAGCTAATTGCAGGGCCTATAGTACAGTACGGTACGGTTGAAAAACAGCTTAGCCAGCGCAGCGCAAGCTTTGCCGATACAGCCTATGGCACAAAGCGGTTTTTGTATGGGCTTGCAAAAAAGGTGGTGCTGGCAAATGCGTTTGCCATGAAGGCCGACGAGATATTTGGCCTTGCAGCTGCAGATATATCAACTCCGCTTGCGTGGCTTGGGGCGGCGTACTACGCGTTTCAGATATACTACGACTTTTCCGGCTACTCCGACATGGCAATAGGCCTTGGGCGGATGTTTGGCTTTCACTTCCCAGAAAATTTCAACTACCCTTACATCTCTGCCAGCATAACCGAGTTTTGGCGCCGATGGCACATCTCGCTGTCCACCTGGTTTAGGGAGTATTTATACATTCCGCTGGGTGGCAACCGCAAAGGCAGCGCAAGAACATATATAAACCTTATGATAGTTTTTTTGGCCACGGGTATATGGCACGGGGCCAGCATGCAGTTTGTTGCGTGGGGTGTGTTTTATGGAGCGCTGCTGATAGTAGAGCGGCTGTTTTTAGGCAGGCTGCTTGAAAAGCTACCTGCATTTTTGGGCAGGGTATACGCCATGGTGGCGGTGCTGGTGGGCTGGGTGATATTCCGCGCGCCGGGCCTGCGCGCCGGCGGCAGCATTATTAAGGCGATGTTTATACCCACAGCAGGCAACGCGGCCTATCCCGTATTGCGCTATATCGATGCTCGCATGGTAATTCTTTTGGTGGTGGCGGTGCTGCTGTGTGGTGTGTTGGTGCGCCTTGTGCCAAGGTTTAAGGCTGCGCTGTATTCGGCAGATGCCACAGGCGCTGTGCAAAGCGCAGGGCTGCTACTGCTGGGTTTTTACAGCTTGGTACTGCTTATATCAGATACATACAACCCGTTTATCTATTTCCGTTTTTAAAGGCAGTTTTACTTAGTAAGAAGAAAGGGGTGGCAGGCGCATGAAGGGTTCTCGACTGCTTGTTTTTGGCTTTTTAGCGCTTATGCTGCTGCCGTTTCCGCTGTGGCTGTTGCTCCGAGGCGGGCTGGACACTACCAACTACGAAAATCGCAGCGGCGTAAGCTTTCCTGTGCTAAGCGCAGAAAATATTGCGCAGTTCCCACAGCAGTTTGAGGCGTGGCTGGGCGATGCCGCGCCGTTTCGCAACCAGATGATGGCGCTAAACTCTGCGCTAAACCGCACGGTGGGTACGCTTAACTCAGAAGATGTGCTGCTGGGCGAAGACGGCTGGCTTTTTTTGAAGGACGTGGCAGACTCTAGCAGCTTGTCTGACTATCAGGGGCTAACATCATACAGTGAGCAGCAGCTGGCAGATATTACCGCACAGATAAACGAGCTGCAAAGCATTTTAAGCGCACACGGCACCCAGCTGGTAATAACATTTGCACCGGCAAAAGAGGGCGTGTATGCGCAGTATATGCCAAGCTATATTCCTGTTGTGGGGCAGACCACCCGTGTGCAGCAGCTGTGCCAAAGCGTGGCGGCAAACAGCAATGTGCCAATAATATTTGCGCAGCAAAGCCTTATAGATGCGGCGCAGCAAGCGCAGGTGTATTATAAGTACGACACCCACTGGAACGAGGTTGGCGCATGGGTGGCCACGCAAGAAATTTTTGCGGCAATAGGCTTTGAGTACGCCGAAGAGCTGCCGCAAGTAAGTATAAATGAAGCCATGCCGTACCCGCAAGACCTAGCAAACATTAGCGCGTCTTGGGAGGTGGCAGGCGACGACCACTACTACACGGTAAACCCTCCCACAGCAGAGTTGCTACACGAGAGCGAGGGCGGCAACATTACTGTTTACGAGGGCAGCGGCGAGCATAGCCTTTTGTTTGTACGGGATAGCTTTGGGCAGTCGATGGCGCCTATATTGGCGCAGGCGTTTGGCGAGAGCGTTGCTATACATGGCAACAATCTAACGGCTGAAAATCTAGCAGGGTTTGCCGCTGAACCACCAAGCTATATTATAATAGAGGTAGCCGAGCGCTATAGCGACACGCTGCAAAGCAAGCTGGCAACACTTATAGATTATTATAGTGGCGTTTAATATGGGCAAGGGCTTTTGCGCCAGCCTGCGCTGCGCGGCTGTTTGAGATAAGCGCCTGCAAGTATTGCAGCGGCAAATTATACTGCAACAAATAAAACGAGCTGTCCAAAAAGGACAGCTCGTTTTGATGTTTCTGCTATTAGGCAGTTATTAGCCCATTGTGATGGTAGGAGTAGCGCCATCTTCGCCCATGTTGATATCAAGTGTGGTGGAAGCAGAGAAGTTTGCACCGTAGAAGTCAACTGCATTGCCTTCGCCGTCAACAGCCCTGATGTCCCATGTAGCGTCTGCAGTGCCTACAGCGTCGGTGGTGAACTCAAGCACGCCGTCAACCTCGAAGATGCTGTCGCCCAGAAGGTCGGTGCCGAAATCTTCTTGAGTGGAAGGAGTGATGTACAGCTCGTAAATCTCAAAGCCGGTGCTGTTGGTGATGGTAAGATCTTGGCTGTAGTACTCTTCTTCGGTAGCTTCGCTTGTAGCAGCTTCGCTTGTAGCAGCCTCGCTTGTAGCAACTTCGCTTGT
>CAYJEW010000009.1:21701-51355 GCA_964369525.1 uncultured Oscillospiraceae bacterium
TCGCTTGTAGCAACTTCGCTTGTTGCAGCAACAGAAGAAGCGGCGTCTGCTACGGAAGAGTCGGCCTCAGAGGAACAAGCAGTGAAAGCAAGTACCAGGCTAAGTGCCAATAGAAGTGTGATTAGTTTTTTCATGTTAGTCTCCTTTTTTTTGCGTTATGCGGATGTTATGTTTGTGCAATTGCACAAAAAAACAACAACCCCATTGTATGATAAGCGCAATGACAAGTCAAGTAAATATGAGCAAAAATAGAGATTGTTATTATTTTTTAATATATGAAAAAAATGTGATAAAACATTAAATCCCCCTAGAATGCCTTGTCGCCTTGCTTGCAGAGCTTATGGCAAGGTGAAGAGTGAGGGGATGGTTTTGTGAAGAAACCTTTTTGTAACCTAATGTTTAAGTGAAAAAATAGAATATGCAGGGGTATTATAGGTTAAAATTTAGGGAAACGAGGTTGCGCATGGGTGGACGCATGGATTTTCATGGTGTGGCTTAGTGCAAAAAATGCACATATCAAAACCAAGGAGCAAAAGCTGTTGTAAAGTTTTAGGCGGTTTGGTGGGGGGCATTTGCTTGTTGCGATGCAGGCCAGTAACATGAAATGCGGGTGAAATTTGTGCCGAAATATGGTATAATTAATCGAATATAGCTATAGGTGGGTTTACAGAGTAAAACATGTTTTCTTCATAATATATTAATGAATTATAGCATTTTTTGATATAAGGTTAAGGTATAGTAAAATACTGATATTTAATACATTGCTTTAAAAGTAGATTTGCAGAGGTGCGCAATGAATAAAGCAAAAAAGATAATGATTGTTGATGATAACGTCACAAACTTAAGCATTGCACGCAAGGCTTTAGATGAAGACTATGGCGTTATCCTTATTAAAGACGGCAAAATAGCGCTGGCCGAAATACCAAACACAAACCCAGACTTGATTTTGCTGGATGTAGATATGCCGGGGATGAGCGGTTTTGAAGTTATGCAAAAAATCAAAACCGAGCTAACAGAGCCGTATAAGAGCATACCGGTAATATTTTTAACAGCAAAAGATGATGGCGGCAGCGAGTTTCAGGGGCTAAACCTAGGCGCTGTGGACTATGTGCGCAAGCCGTTTTCGGCGGCTCTTTTAAAAAAGAGGGTAGAGCTGCACTTAAAGCTACACAGCTACAACACAAACCTGCAAAATATGGTTAAAGATCAGATAACACATATAGAAGAGCTGCAGTATGCCGTTGTTTACTCCATGTCGGAGATGGTTGAAAGACGAGACCACACAACGGGCGGCCACATTGCACGCACAAGCAAATACCTAAAAGCGCTAATGCAAAAACTAATTGAAGACTCGCCCTACTCAAGCCAGCTTGCAGAAGTGGATATGAATATGTATGTGCACGCAGCGCAGATGCATGATGTTGGCAAAATTAGTATATCAGACCAGATATTGCTGAAAGAGGGTAAGCTAACAGAAGAAGAGTACGAAATTATGAAACAGCACACCTACTTTGGTGGCGATATATTGGAATCTTCGGTGAAAGATATTCGCAACTTCCCATTTTTGGAAACAGCTGCCCTGTTTGCCCTTTCGCACCACGAAAAATGGAACGGCACAGGATACCCAAACGGTTTAAAAGGCGAAAATATACCTATATGCGGACGTATGCTGGCCATAGCAGATGCGTATGATGCAATTATTTCAAAGAGGCCGTACAAGGCGGCCAAAAAGCACAAAGAGGCCGTGGAAATAATAGTTAGCGACAGTGGCGAGCATTTTGACCCTGTAATGGTAAAAGCATTTGTTGCGGTGGCCGACGAGTTTGAAGAAATATCTAAGATAGATGCAGAGTAAGGTATGTTTAGCCCGGTACTATATGTGCGCTATTGATAGCTGTTTAATAGGTAGGCGTGAAAACGCCGTAACTGTTTGCTGCATAGGAGAAAGCTTATGTTATCAGAAAATAATATGATTACAGTAGAGCATTTAACCGAAACAATCTCCATTACAAAAGTAGGCGTTTTTATTTGGAATTTGGAGACAAACCACGTTATATACAGCAAAGAATGGGCCGAAATTGTTGGGTATGAGCTGCATGAATTAGCCCCGCATGTTTCAACGTGGGAGTCTATGCTTTTGCCAATCGATTTAGAAAAAACCGAAGACAATATTAATAGATACCTCGCAGGCGAAGTGCCGTTGTATGAGGCAGAGTTTAGGCTGATTAAAAAAGACGGCTCGGTTATTTGGGGGCACGATAAAGGCAAGGTTACTGAATATACAAAAGATGGGAAACCGCTGATTTTGTGCGGAGTTTTGCAAGATATAACCAACATAAAGTTAACAGAGCAGCTGCTGCGCGAAAGCACCGACATACTAAACCTAGCAATAGAGGTTGCAGAATTTGGTACGTGGGACTGGGATTTGGAAAAAGATATTATCTCGTACAACGATGAATATTTAAAAATGCTGGGCTACACTCAAGACGAAATTAATGGCTCGCTAGCCGAGTGGGAGAGCATGAACCACCCGGAAGACCTAATTTTGGTATCGCAGCTGCTGGACGAGTTTGTTGCCGGAACAAGGGATACATATGAGTGCGAAATTAGAATGCGCCATAAAGATGGGCGCTATATCTGGACAAAAGATGTAGGGCGCATTGTATCTAAAGACGAAAACGGCATAGCCACCCGCGTTATAGGTGGCCACCTAAACATAGACGGCCTAAAAACCTCGCAATCTCAACTGGAAGCAACCTTGAATGAGATTGAAAACCATCAAGCTCAGCTGGAAAACGAAATTGCGATGCGCACAAAAACGCTGACAGAGCAGGATAAGCTGCTGGTGGCGGTTAACGATGTGTCGCAAAGATTATTAGCAGTAACCGAAACTGATAATTTCGATGCTGTGCTTTTAGATTGTCTCAAAATATTAACCATTGCGTACAATACCGATGAATTTACGCTGTGGAGCTATATAAAAGTGGGTAGCGGCGAGTATTTTTACCTCACCCATGTATACCGCCGGGAGCAGGACGATAGAATTGCTTTTGATGTTAGAGATATGGAAGAGTATATCACCGGTTTAGTTGAGGCCGGAGAGGAAATTCAAATTCATACAAAAGAAGATTTTAATATAATCATAAACTACGGCGCAGTGTCGCCGCAGTTGCGGGCGGCATTTGAGAGCCAAAAAGCTATAAGCGACTTTATGGCAGGCATGGGCGCTGACTGGCAAGATGATATGCGCGAACAGATAGAAAACAGCGACAGCAGCATTGCCTCATCTATTTTTTTGTACAACAATCTTTACGGCCTTATTGCCACAGGCAGTAACTCGGACAACATAAAGTACTCAGAAGCGCACGAAAGCATGCTGGATATAAGCGGTAGGCTTTTTGCAAATGCGCAAAATAAGCATAAAATGGACGGCCAGCTGCGCAGCGCCCACGAAGAGGCCCTGCTAAGCTCGCAAGCAAAAAGTAACTTTTTGGCAAACATGAGCCACGAAATAAGAACGCCGCTAAATGCTATTTTGGGTATGTCGGAAATTGTTGTGAGAGAAAGCAAGGGCCGAACCACCGAAGAATATGCAAAAGAAATTAAAAAAGCAAGCGAAAGCCTGCTGGTAATAATAAACGACATTTTGGATATCTCCAAAATAGAATCGGGCAAGCTGGAAGTTATAAAAGTGGAGTATAACATAACCTCGCTTTTAAACGACGTTATCAGCCTGTCTAAGATGCGCCTGGGAGACAAACCGGTAATTTTTACAACGTATATTCAGTCAGGCATTCCGGCGATGATGTTTGGCGATGAAATAAGAATACGGCAGATTCTCTTAAACCTACTAAGCAATGCAATTAAATTTACCAAGTCAGGTAATATCAATTTAAGCGTTACATGCGAAAAGAAGGAAGGTATAGCGCAGCTTGCTTTTTCGGTTGCAGATACCGGTATGGGCATTAATGAGGACGACTTGCAGCGCCTGTTTATGCAGTTTGAAAGGGTGGACACCAAGAGAAACAGAGACATAGAGGGAACAGGCCTTGGGCTTTCGATAGCAAAGCAGCTATGCGAAATGATGGGCGGTACCATCACGGTGAAAAGCGAACAGGGCATAGGCTCTACATTCACAGCTTTAATTCCGCAGCCGTATAAGCAGGATACACCTATTGCGGCTAAGCTGGAAAATGTTAGGGTTTTGATTTATGAAGCAAGAGAAATGTATGCCGGCTCTATCTGCCAAACTATAACCGATTTGGATGCTCACTGCACAGTGTGCACAAATCAATCAGAGCTACTGCAATACCTAGCCGAGGAAACATTTGATTACTTAATAGCGCCGGTTGTTCACGCAGGAAGAATAAAAAAGCTGGTGTTTAATTCCAATTTAAAAGTTAAGATAATTTTCATGGCCGACCAAGGCGACTTAACCATTTATGAAGATGATAATGTTGTTAATATGCCAATTAGCTGCATACAGATGGCGCAAATGTTTGGCAATGCCGACACGTATATGCGAAAGGCAGAAAAGATACACGATTTTACAGCGCCTGCGGCAAGAGTGCTTGTGGTAGATGATAACCCTGTAAACCTAAAGGTTGCAAAAGGGTTGATGGCGCCGTTTAAGTTAAACCTGGAAACCGCAATAAATGGAGCTTTAGCTGTGGAGATGGTTCGCAGCAATGTGTACGATTTAGTATTTATGGATCATATGATGCCCGAGATGGACGGCATAGATGCAACGGCCGCTATAAGAAAACTTGAGGGCGAATACTATAAAAACCTGCCCATAATAGCCCTCACTGCCAACGCGCTCGTGGGCGCAAAAGAGCTTTTTGTAAACGAGGGCATGAACGACTTTTTGGCAAAGCCGATTGAAGTTAAAAAGTTGAACGAGATGTTGCGGAAATGGCTACCAAAAGAAAAACAACAAGCTCAGGCCGCGGTAGTAAAAGAAGGAAAGGACTATAAAATATCCATAAGCGGGATTGATACAAACCATGGAATTAATCTTATAGGCGGAGAGCTTGAAGATTATTACGATGTATTAAACACATTTTTGATGGACGGCAAAAAGCAGCTAAGCAAGCTGCAAGAGCCGCTAGACGACCAAGGGCTTAATACATTTAGGGTGGAGATGCATGCGCTTAAAAGTGCGGCAGGCTCTATAGGTGCGGCAGCTGTGTCTAAAGAGGCGATGCTACTGGAAGAGGCTGCGGTAAACGGAGATATGGCGTATATCGGCTCGCGCACAATAAAGTTTGCAGAGTTGTTTGAAGCATTGCTTTTGGCAATAGAAGAGCATTTACAACTTAACGACAGCAGTCTGCTTGCAGAAAAAAAGGCGGGTGCTGTTTCCATACTGCAAACCAGCTTAAAAGAGGTGGAAGGCGCTTTAACTACATTTGACATGGATGTGCTGGAGCGGGCTATTCAGCAATGCTTAAGCTATACATGGAAGGGTAAAATTGACGAGCTGCTTTTAAGCTTAAAGCAGCTTATAGATTCGTTTGAGTACTATCAAGCACGCTCGGTGGTGGAAGAACTAAAAAGCGAGATGGTGGCGCAGTATGGTGTTGTGATGCATTAATGTGTTGGGGCAGCCGAGGGCGTAGAGTGTGTTAATATGCGTATACAAAAATGGCGACATTGCCCAAAAAGCAATGTCGCCATAAAAATTATATCTGCTATTAATCTTGGTACCGATAATTTTTATTTTTTAAAATCAACAATTTGTTTACCGTTATCAATTCGCCATTGTTTATAATCTTCTAAATCTGAATGTATAAGTCTTAAAACAAATAGTAGCATGGCAATATCATCTATCTGCCCCACTATAGGTATGGTATCGGTAATCAAATCAATAGGGGTAGCAATATATACTAATGCCGCTACAATGCCAATAATAGTACCAATAGGGATATGTCTGAAATTAATCGGTCTTTAGCGCCGCGTCAAAAGCAATATTTGATGGTGCGTAGTTAACCCGCCTTGTAAATTCAAGCGCCTCGCGGGCGCCATACATTCTCTCCATGCCCGAGTCTTCCCATTCAACCGATAGCGGGCCTGTGTAGTTCATGGCGTTAAGCTCTCTGATGATATCATCAAAATCCACATCGCCATGCCCCAGCGATACAAAATTCCACGCTCTGCGCAGATCGCCAAAATCGATATGGCTGCCCAAAATTCCGGATTTGCCATCAAGGCGTATCTTCACATCTTTCATGTGAACATGATAGATCCGGCTGGCAAAATCCCTTAAAAAGATGCGAGGGCTAACACCCTGCCATAAAAGGTGGGAGGGGTCGAAATTAAGGCCCAGGGTAGGGCGATGCTCAAACACTTCCAGCAATTTTTGGGTGCTGTAATAGTCGAATGCAATTTCGGCGGGGTGAACCTCTAAAGCAAATTTAACCCCGCACTCGTCAAACACATCAAATATTGGGCTCCAAAGCTGCTTAATTTTCTCAAAGCCGGCCTCTACCGCAGATGGCTCGGTTTGTGGAAAAGAGTACCAGTATGCCCAGATGGGCGAGCCGGTAAAGCCTGTGATAATGCTAACGCCCATACGCTTTGCGGCATAGGCTACCTGCTTCATCTCTTCGGTGGCCCACGCTCTTATCTCTTCGGGTTTGCCCGAAAGCTCGGCAGGCGCAAAGTTGTTTAGCCGCGCGTCTTCATTATCGCCAACGCATTGCCCCGCAAGGTGTGCGCCAAGAGCCCACACCTTGAGGTTGTATTTTTTTAAGGTGTTGTCTATGCTTTGGCGGTAATTCTCGTCTGTATTATACTTTCTGGCATCAAGGTGTGAATGGCAGGCAATCTCTAAGCCATCATAGCCCATGCCGGACATTATACGGCAAAGCTCTTCAAACGGAATGTCGCCATACTGCCCGGTTGTTATTGTAATTGGCCTCATAAAAATATCCTCACTCTACGCTCTCGGTTTTTCCGCTTTGGGCCGAGCGCTGGTTTGCAAAAATAACCTGCATTGCATGCATTGCGCTTTGGCCGTTTATGGCAGGCTCGCAATTGTTAACGATGGAATCGATAAATGCGTCTATAATTCCTGTTGTGGTGCGGCTGCCTGTGGTTTGCTCTTTGTTTGAGGTTAGCTTGTCGAGCTCATAGTTTATAACTTCGCCGTCCTTACGCTCTACAATCAAAGAGTAGTCGGGGTTGTCGTATATACGAATAACGCCCCCCTCGCAATACAGCTTGGTGGAATTGTTTTCGGAGCCATAGTTTGTCCAGCTAACGTGCATTGTGCCAACAACGCCATCTTCAAATGTGTAGATGGCAAAAGCGTTATCGTCAACATCTATAAACTTTCCGTCGGGATAGCGCTTATTAATGGTATTTAAAACGGCAGAAGTTTTAACAATTTTCTTGTCGGTAAGGTAGTACAGCAGGTCGGTTTTGTGTACGCCAAGGTCTGCCATAACCCCAAACGAAGCCGTTTTTTTATCAAAAAACCAAGAGTTTGCTTCCCCTGTCCATCCTTCAGGGCCGGGGTGGGCAAAATGGGTTTCAAAAGCAAGTAGCTTGCCCAGCTCGCCGCTACTTAAAATTTCTTTTGCCTTAACATGGGCTTTAGCCATGCGCTGGTTTAGGCCTATCATTAGGTATTTGTTGTTTTTAGCTGCCGCGTCTACCATGGCCTTGCAGTCCTGCTCGGTGGTGGCCATGGGCTTTTCGCAAAGAACATGCTTGCCTGCGTTAAGCGCTTGTATGCTTATTTCTGCATGGAAACGGTTTGCCACACACACGCTCACAGCGTCAACATCGCTCTGCAAAAGCTCTTCCACACTGTTAAAAGCTGTGCCGCCGTATTGCTTGGCTAGCGCTGTGGATTTTGCGGTATCCATATCAAAAAAACCGGTAATCACGCAGTTTGGGTTTTCGTTATACTCAGGGGCGTGCCTAACTTCGGTTATTTTACCGCATCCGATTATTCCAATTTTTATCATAAGTTTATCTCCAATAAAAATGTATTTTTTAGCGACGTCTGTTTTGGAAGTTCTGCAGAAGTACTGCGAATACAATAATGGCGGCTGTGATAGCGCCGTTGAGGTAAGACGATACATCTGCGGCGGTTAGAATGTTGCTGATTATGCGGAACATCAGCACGCCGAAGAATGTGCCCATAATTTTGCCTCGGCCGCCGCTCATTGCCGTGCCGCCAATGGCAACGCCCGCAATGGCGTCCATCTCCCAGCCGATAGCCGCAGAAGCCGCCGCCACGCCGGTGGTACGAGAAGCATAAAGCAGCGCCGCCAGCCCGCACATAGCGCCGGTTATCATAAACGTATATGTTTTTACAGCGTCGATATTGATGCCCGACAGGCGTGCGGATTTTTCGTTGCTGCCCACCGCAAAAATATGTTTGCCCAGTTTGGTTTTCTTCATAACAACATCAAACAAAATAACCGCTACAATGAAAATAATCATAAGGTACGGAATGCTTACGGTGTCGCTTAGGCGAATGCCGCCCACGGCTATCTCCCTAAAGCGGTCGAAATGCTCCCTGTCCACCGTGAAGGGGCCGCTAGCGCCGTAGTAGTTGATGATTGCGCGTGCGGCGCTCATGGTGGCAAGCGTTGCAATCATTGCAGGCATGCCGCCTTTTGTAACAAGCAGGCCGTTAATAAAGCCGATAAACACACCCACAACAATACAAAACAGCAACATTACAAGTATGCTATCGGTAGCGTTTAGCACCCAGATGCCAAAGCCGCTGATAAGCGCTACCTGCGAGCCAACCGAGATATCAATAAGGCCGGCGCCGATAACCATGGTCATACCCATAGATATAAGGCCTATCATACTGCCTTGTACAAACAGGTTGGAGAGGTTGTTCCAGGTAAAGAAGTTTTGGTTTACAATAGCGCCTATAATAACCAAAAATATTAAAGACAAAACAAAGCTGTACTCTCTTGTAAGAGAGCGCCCAATAGATTTTGCGGTAGCTGCATTCAAGTTGTTAGTTAATTTTTTCATTTTTAATCACCCCAAGTTTGCTCCGGTAGAATAATACATTACATTTTTTTCGGTAAGGTTTTCTCTATCCAGTCGTGCGCTGCATGTTCCTTTATAAAGAACAATGCAAGAATCTGCAACTTTACGAATTTCTTGATATTCCGGGCTGAATATAATTATGGCTTTGCCGGATTTTGCCAACTGCAAAATTAAATGATATATCTCAAATTTTGTGCCCACGTCAATGCCTTGTGTGGGGTTATCCAGCAAAAGCACGTCTGCGTCGGTTTCCAGCCACTTGCCCAAAATTACCTTTTGCTGATTACCTCCGGAGAGTGAAGTAATTGGGTTTCGCATATCCGAAACTTTAATCTTCATGGCTTTTTGTTGCCTCAAAAACCGTTCCAGCT
Organism: uncultured Oscillospiraceae bacterium; assembly: GCA_964369525.1. Classification (GTDB taxonomy): domain Bacteria; phylum Bacillota; class Clostridia; order Oscillospirales; family Ruminococcaceae; genus JAAYCI01. Next base: position 31,097 of record CAYJEW010000009.1, read on the forward strand.
CTTCTTTTGCACTTATCAATATTTTTTTAAACTTTGAGTTCAAAAAACCCATAGATAGGTTATCTTGAACCGATAAATCATTATGTATGCCTCTTTCCGGACGCATTCGAGGAACCATTCCAACGCCGTGGCGCATAAAAAACCTAACGGCGCTGTCGCCGGCGGCATTTGGCATTTTTGTTCCCTTTACAGAAATTTTGCCGGAAAATGGCTCTATTCCAAACAGCGCGTCTGCCAAAGTATCTCGGCCGGAACCCTGCAAGCCGGTTACGGCCAGTATCTCACCTTTATGCAGCTCAAAAGACAAATCTTTAAGCTCGCCGCATTTTAGGTTTTCTACCGACAGAAAAACTTCATCTTTGGCCTGACTAACACGATTTTCAAACTCATCCGACTGAAGATTGTGGCCAATCATCAGCTCGGTTACCTCAGCTTCTTCAATCTCGGCAAACTTTCCGTTTGCAACAAGTTTGCCGTCGCAAAGAATATAGTAAATATCACATATCTCAAAAAGTTCGGGCATTTTATGAGAGATGTAGATAAAGCTAACGTTATCTTTTTTAAGGGTACGCATTATTTCGAAAAGGTTGTCTACTTCGGCTACCGAAAGCGAGGTAGACGGCTCGTCCATAATAATAAGCTCAGAGTGGAACAGCAATGCTTTGCCTATCTCCACAAGCTGTTTTTCGGCAGCAGGCAAATCGCCCACCAGCGTTTGAGGGTCAATATCCACCTTCATGCGTTTAAAAACTTCTGCGCACTGTTCAATCATAGCGGATTTATTTAAAAATGTTTTTCCCAGCAAAAGCTCTTCGCCCAAAAACATATTTTCAAAAACTTTTAGGTCGTTACACAGGTTTAGCTCTTGATGTATAAAGCGAATGCCGTTTCGGCTCGCTGTGCGAACATCACGCATAGAAATTTCTTTGCCGTCAATTATAATTTTGCCGGAAACAGGGGAATAAACGCCTGCCAGCACATTCATAAGGGTGGACTTACCTGCTCCGTTTTCGCCCAGTAGCCCAACTATCTCTCCGGGGTTTATTGTTAAATCAACATTATCAACAGCCCTAACAGGGCCGAAGTCCATAACAATGTTTTTCATCTCTAAGCGCATGATAGCGAGTTCCTTTCATATCGCTTGCCATTTATATATTTGCACGTAGCCAAAAGGGCAAATATTTTAGCACCAATCGCGAGTAATTTTTAAAATCAGACAGGGCCGGAGATAATCTACCGACCCTGCCTGTACAATGTAAACCAGTTAAATTATCTACTAGAAATCGCCAATGGAGTAGCGAACTTCGTATGCTTCGCTTGCACGGTATCCGTCAAAGTCGAAGTCGGAGCCGCCTGCGTTGCTGATGGAGAACGAAGGAATTAGGTAGATGCCGTCTTCTTCAACAGCTGTGCCGCTGAAAGGCATGCCCATTGCGCTTTCAACTGTGAAGTCTACGCACTCGCGGATAAACGAAGGAGCAAAGAACCATGTAACAAATTTAACATCCAGTGCGGTGTTTTCAAATTTAACCATGGTGTCTTCACGGCCGCCTACCGAAGTGATAAGTTGAATGTTCAGTTGAGCTGTGCCTGCGTATGCATCAAGTGCATTCATAAGGCCGTCTACGATCTCGTCGTCGTGTGTAACGATAAGGTCAAGAGATTCGATAACGTCGTTGGGTTGAGCATTCAGCCAGTCTTCCATCTGCTCTTGAGCTCTTTCCGAAGACCAATCGGTAACGAAGGTCTCGTTTACTTGCATGAAGGTGTCGTTGATAACACTATCCATACCGTCGGAACGCTGCGAGGTAACTGTGGAGCTGTCGCCTACAAAGCGCAGGTAGTTTACTTCAGCATCTTCTGCGAAGTACTCGTTCAGGTAAGCGCCCATCTCTTCGCCGATAGCAACGTTGTCGCCCATCATTTGGCCGGTGAGGCCGTCGAAGTCTTCAATTAGGCGGTCATAAATAACAAGCTGGATGCCTGCGTCGATGATTGTTTGTGCAGCAGAGCGAAGAGCCTCGCCCTCTGTGGGCCACAGCATGATAGCGTCAAGGTCGCCTGCGGCGATAAGGTTTTCAATCTCGGTAATTTGGCCTGCAGCTTCGCCTGCATTTTTAACAACAACTTCTACGTTGGAATATTCTTCCATGATAGCTTCAGCCTGCATTTCAGCATGCCTTAGCGACTCGCCTGTGAAGCCGTGTGTGCCGGAAAGTACAACCAGAGCAACTTTATAGTTGCCGGTCATGCCAGCGTCGGATGTTGCTGCGCCGGACTCTGCAGCGGAAGATGCGGTTGCTGCGGGCTCGCTTGTGCAGCCAGCTGCAAGTGCAACAAGTAGTACAAGTGCAAGTGCAAGTGTTAAAAACTTTTTCATTTAATTCTTCTCCTAACATTTTTTATTTTTACAGCTGTTTTCAGCTGAAAAATTATTTATTTTCTGCGGGGCACGGGCGCAATTGGCTTAAATAAACAGCCCAGCCGCAAAACCATGCGAATGGTACAACTATGCTGTTAATATGAAACAGCATAGATTTTAGCAAAGTATATGTATTGCCACATCATGGCAAGCAATGTTTCTATAAATATGGTGAAAGTTGTTTGAAGCTAGCGATTATCAGTGTAACAAATGCGATAAACCTTTTCAATGTGCAATATATATAAATGTTGCAGGCGAATTGTGTGCCATATTACTATTCGCATTTATGCTAATGCATGTGGGCCGTGCGCATGGTTTTGGCCGCAAGGCAATTATGCGCAAGTGTTCGTTTTTTTTTGCATAGCCAACAAACACCCACCCGCCAATGCCTAAAAACAACAGAAATATTACAATTTAACTTTTTGCCGAAAAGCAAAAAGAGGTATTGTGTGCATATACATCTTTTGGCTGCAATATGGGCGAGGGGAAATTCGGGAGGTTAACCGAATTTGGGTGGTACTGCGTTTCAAAGCAGATGCCTGCGTGCGCGCCATAAAAAGCGCCGTCTTTGCCACCGGCGGCGTCTAGAAACCCTGCGGTGTATACCTGCATGCCGGGCATACTGGTGTATACATCCATGCAGATGCCGCTCTGCTCGCAGTACAGCTTGGCAACGGGTGTATCGGGGTTTTGCGAAAGCACAAAGTTATGGTCTATGCCGTTTGTGTGCTTTAGCTGTGAATGTGTAAGCAGTGGGGCAATTTTTTGCGGTGTGCGTAGGTCTAAAGGCGTGCCCTCTACCGCACAAATTTCGCCTGTGTTTACATTTTGGGCGTCACTTTTTGTGTAGCACTCGGCATGTACAGCCAGCAAATGCTCGCCCACGCTGCCGCTATTGTGGCCGCCAAGATTAAAATAGTTGTGGTTGGTTAAGCTTAGCGGCGTTGCCAAATCGGTTTTGGCCTCGTAGCTAAGCTCAAGGCAGCCGGGCGCCGAAAAACGATATGTTACCGACGCATTCACGGTGCCGGGGTAGCCTTCTTCGCCGTGGGGAGAAACAATGGAAAACACAACAGCCTCGCCGCGGATATCCACATCCCACACCCGCCGACCAAAGCCTAAAAAGCCGCCGTGGATATGGTTTGGCGGGTCGCTTTGCGGAAGCGTCCACACCTTATTGTGCAAGGAAAATTGTGCGTCCTTAATGCGTCCTGCGCACCGGCCTATGCATATGCCAAAGGAGGCTTCGTTTTGAATGTAGGCCTGTGGCTGCTCGTAGCCAAGGCACACATCCACCAAATTGCCGTTTTTGTCCGGCACAAGTAGCGAGTATATGGCCGCGCCAAGCGATAAAAACTGAGCCTGCAGCCCCTGCTCGCCGCACATTGTTATTAAATGAATATCTTTGTCGTTTAGCCTGCCCACACATCTGCTGGTTATCATACAATAAAACCCTTTAAAGTTTTTATTTTTTTGCTGCTATACAAGCGAAAAATCGAGCTCTTTTGCCGCCACCATTGCGCCCGAGCCGAGCGTGTAGAGGTTGTCGATGTTTATAATTTTTATATTCACATCTCCGTAAACAGAAAACATGCTGTTTTTTATATGGCTGTTTACCAGCTCGAAAAATAAAGTATCAAACAAAGATATCCAGCGGCAGCTAATTAAAATTTCGGTGGGGTCGTACATTAAAATAATATTAAAAATTGTTTGCGCCAAAAATTTTGTTGCATTGCAAAAAATATCATACGCAAACTCATCGCCGTCTTGAGACTTTGCCATTAGCTGGGATATGCCCGAAAGCTTGTTTTCGCTAGGCTGCTTTTCATTATATAGGGCCAGCGCCCCCACGTCGGAAGCATACAGCTCTAAGCAGTCGGTATTGCCGCAGTGGCACTTTCGGCCCTCGTGCGCCACCGAAATATGGCCAAGCTCTCCTGCCATAGAATGCACGCCTGTATAAACATTGTTGCCAATAAGTATTCCCGCTGCAATGCCGTCGTATATAGATAGGCAAACGGTGGAATTGCTTTGTGTAAATTCACTATGGTGCAATAAATATTTCATGCCAGCGTTTAAATCTTTTTCTACAGTAATATCAATATCAGTGCCTTGGCTCAGCTGGGTTTTTAGCTCAATGTTGTTCCATTTGGGCGCGCCAGGAATGCTTAAAACAACGCCTTTTTCGCTATCAACAGGCCCGGGAACGGTTACGCCTATGCCGGCCACGGGTATGCCAAGCTCTTTGCACTTTTTGGCCGCGGCATTACAGCTTTTAACTATTTTTTTTATAGTTGCCTCTACAGGCTGGGTATTTAAGTTGCTATAAAGATTACTTTGATGAACAATTTTAAAATTAAAGTCTAAAATTTCGGTTTTAATTACATGCATTCGCACGCTAACGCTGATTATGTATTTATACTCGGGGTTTATTTGGTATATCGATGCTTTGCGGCCTCCGTTTGAGCGAGAGGTACCGCAACACCGCACAATGTTTTGCTCTTCGAGGCGGCTTACTATGCCGTGTACGGTGGAGGCTGTAAGCTCGCATTTATGCTGCAAAAGCGGCTTTGTCCACTCAGGGCGAAGCCTCATGGCTTTTAAAACACGCACCGTATTTTGCTTTTTTACCAAGCTGAGAGAAGCCATAGCACTCCTTGAAAAAATAAAACTTATTTCTTAATTAGAAAAAAGTTTGCAACAATATATTTATTATAATATAATAAATTATGACCTAAAATAATATGTTTGTCAAACACAAATTACAAGGAGCAGGTAAATGCAACAAAAAGATTTTAAATGGGAAATTATAAAAATTAATAAAAATGCAAAAACAGGTGGGTTCAAACATGTTATATTTGATTTTGACGGAACCATTAGCCTTATACGCGAGGGCTGGCAAAAAATAATGATACCGTACTTCACAGACGAGCTGGCTAATACGCCAAAGGGGAAAAGCATTGATAGGCAGGTTATAGAAAAGCTTGCAACCGATTTTATTTTTTTGAATACAGGCAAGCAAACAATATACCAGTGCATGCAACTGCAACAAGAGGTTGAAAAGCTTGGTGGGGTGCCGCAGCAGGCGCAGGAGTATAAAGACGAGTACCACGCAAGGCTAACCGAAAAGATAAAAAACAGAATACAGGGCCTGCAAAGCGGCAGCGAAAGCATTAAAGACCATGTAGTGCCGGGCTCTATAGAGCTGCTGGACGCGCTTTTGGAAAAAGGGGTAGCGATGTACCTTGCAAGCGGCACAGACGAGGTGTATGTAAAGCAAGAGGCAGAGCTGCTTGGCGTAACAAAATATTTTAAAAGCCACATATACGGCGCGCAAAAAGATTATAAAACGTTTTCTAAAAAGATGATAATAGATAAAATTATAAAAGATAACAATTTAAGCGGTAGCGAGCTATTGGGCTTTGGGGACGGGTATGTGGAGATAGAAAACCTTAAATCTGTTAATGGGTTTGCCTGTGGGGTTGCAACCGACGAGCAAAACAGATGGGGATTTGACGACTGGAAGGTAGACAGGCTTACATCTTCCGGCGCAGATATTATTATACCCGACTTTACAAACACAAAAGAGCTTATGGATTACTTATTCTAAAAATAAAACGCCACATGCAAATATAGTTTGCTTAGTGGCAGAGGGAGATTGTTTTGCCTTTTGAAAAATTTGATAAGTCAAAGCTAAAGCTGCGGCCTATTGGCGAGCGAATACACGACCTAGACATAAACGTAATGGTAGATCCTTCTGCCGACGGGTGCGATTTTTCGCATCCCACAATTGATATATTGGCCGACAAGATACTGCAGGCAAGAGAGAAAAATGCGGCGGTTATAATGATGATGGGTGCGCATGTTTTGCGCAGCGGTATGGCGCCGTACCTAATAAAACTGATGGAAAGTAACTGCATAACGCATTTTGCGCTAAACGGCGCAGGGGCTATACACGACTTTGAGTTTGCAAAAATAGGCGCAACCACCGAAAGCGTGGCAAAGTATATCAGCGAGGGGCAGTTTGGCCTGTGGCACGAGGATGGCCTTATTAACACCGCGGTAATAGAGGGCGCAGAGCAGGGGCTGGGCTTTGGCGAAGCTGTGGGCAAATATATTGCCGAGGGCGGCTATGAGTATGCAAAATACAGCCTGCTTGCGGCAGGGTATAAAACCCAAACGCCGGTAACGGTACATGTGGGTATTGGGTGCGATATTGTACACGAGCAGCCAAACTGCGACGGCGCGGCCATAGGCGCGGCATCTTATACCGATTTTTTAATATACGCAAAAAGCGTTCAAAACCTAGAAAACGGCGTGTTTTTAAATTTTGGCTCGGCTGTTATAGGGCCTGAAGTGTATCTGAAAGCTTTATCAATGGCAAGAAATGTAGCGCATCAAAACGGCGAAAAGATTGCCAACTTCACAACAGCTGTGTTCGACCTACTGCCGCTGGAGGGGCTTGATGTGAACGAAGAGCCCGAAAAAACAGATGCGCGATACTACTTTAGGCCGTGGAAAACTATTATGGCCAGAACGGTGGCCGACGGCGGCGAGAGCTTTTATGTGCAGGGCAAGCACCGCGATACGGTAAGCGCGCTGGCAAAAAGATTGCTTTTAAAAAGTGGCAAAGAGGGTAGCTAAATGAATATTTCTAGGCTTGAGGAGATACTGCAAAACTTTCCAAACGAAAAAATTGCTGTTGTGGGCGACTTTTTTTTGGATAAATGGCTAACCATAGACAGAGAGCTAGACGAAATATCTATTGAAACAAATCTTGTGGCGTATCAGGTGGTGAGCAAAAGAATTTTTGCGGGTGCGGCCGGCACGGTGCTTGCAAATTTGGCGGCGCTTGAAATAGGGCAGCTGTATGCAATAGGCTTTGTGGGCGACGACGGCGAGGGTTTTGAGCTTATAAAAGATTTAAGTCGCAAAAACGTAAACACCAGCTACCTTATAAAAAGCGATAAGGTGATGACCCCCACATACACAAAGCCGATGTTCAGCATGGGCGGAAAAGAAACAGAAACAAACCGGCTAGACTTTAAAAACACGAAAAAAACGCCCGCAGAGCTGGAAGACTTTATAATAGAAAGCATGTGGCAGGCCGCAAAAAAGGTAAAAGCCATTATTGCGCTGGACCAGCTTGTGGACGAAGGCTACGGCGTTTTAACACCAAGGGTAAGGCAGGCGCTGGCCGAAATTGCGGAAAAACACAGCGACTTAATTGTTTATGCAGACTCGCGCGCGCATATTAATAAATTTAAAAACGCAATTGTTAAATGTAACGACTTAGAGGTGATGAAAATTGCCGGGGATACATCGGGCAAAAAGCAAGATTTAGATACGGTGAAGCAAAGCGCCTTGGAGCTTTCTAAAAAAACAGGCAAAAAAGTTTTTGTTACCTGTGGCGAAAAAGGCGTGCTGGCTATGACCGATGCAGGCGAAGTAAACCTTGTGGAAACCATACCGCAAACAGGTGAGATAGACATTGTGGGCGCGGGCGACGCGTGTACCGCCGGCATTGTGTCATCGCTTTGTAGCGGCGCTACTGCCGAAGAGGCTGCGTTTATAGGCAATTTGGCATCATCAATAACCATTCAGGTTATTGGTACCACAGGCACGGCCTCGCGCGAGCAAATAATGCAAAGGTTTAAAACCTGCTATAATAAAGGGGCAGTATAATTGGATAAAAATAATCATATTGCGCTGGCGGTTGATATTGGTGGCTCAAAGCTGGTTGTTGGGCTGGTGGATAAAGGCGGCAAGGTGCTGTGCAAAACAAAGCATGCGTGGGCAGGCCACACAAAAGAGCAGATGCTAGCGGATATCACCGCCGCCGCAGACGCGCTGCTGAAAGCCCACCGAGAGTATGTACCCACCACCGGCGGCGCTACAATTCCCGGCCTTGCCGACCCCGAAAAAGGCATCTGGGTTGAGGCCAGCTTTTCCGGAATTAGCAACTGGCCTATTGCAGCAATATTAGAAGAAAAATTTGGCGTACCGTTTTTTATAGATAACGACACCAACGCCTGCGCCATAGCCGAAAAGCATTATGGCGCCTGTAAAGACTGCGGCGACTTTTTTTGGATTACCGTGTCCAACGGTGTTGGCGGCGCGGTATTTATGAACAACAACATATACTATGGCGCCAGCGGCAATGCCGGCGAGGTGGGGCATGTGGTTGTGGAAGAGAACGAGGGTAACTTGTGTAAATGCGGCTCTTACGGCTGCTTAGAGATGCATGCAGCAGGCCCTGCGATTGCAAAAAAGTATCTGCAGCTGGGCGGGCAAGAGCTAATAGACCAAGAGTCGCCCACGGCGCTGTCTATTGCAAAGCTGGCAAAGCAAAACGATAAAATTGCAATAGATACCTATAACATAGTGGGCAGGTATCTCGGCAAAGCGGTAGGCGGGCTGGTTAATGTATTAAACCCGCGCAAGGTGGTTATAGGCGGTGGGGTGTCCAACGATTTTGAGCTGTTTGAAAAAGCGCTAACGCAAGAGGCAGAAAGGCGCTTTTACAAAAACGCGAACAAAAACATACAAATTTTAAAAACAGAGCTTGGGTACGACGCGGCTTTAATAGGGGCGGCCGCCCTTGCATTTAGAGGCAAAAACATAATATAAAATACAGAGCAGCCAATAGCTGCAAAAATAAAAAGTAAAGGAAACAACAAAGCTATGAATAACTATATAAAAGAGTACAGCAATACAATAACAGACGCATTAAGTAAAATTGATGTAGCCGAGTTTGAAAAGTTTATTCAAGTGCTGGTAAAAGCATATAAAAACGACAAGCAGGTTTTTATTATGGGCAACGGCGGCAGCGCCGCAACAGCAAACCATTTTGTGTGCGATTTTGGCAAAAACGCCGTACTGCAAGAGGGCAAAAGAAGGTTTCGTATTATATCCATCTGCGACAACATAGAGAAAATCACAGCGCTCGGGAACGACTTTGCATTCGAGCAGATATTCAGCCAACAGCTGATAAACCTGATGAACGATGAAGATGTGCTTATATCCATAAGCGCAAGCGGTAACTCGCCAGACCTAATAAAAGCCTGCGAATACGCAAAAACAAAAAATGCAAACATAGTATCGCTGGCCGGATTTGAGGGCGGGCGCATGAAAGAGTTTGCCGATGTAAACCTTATTACCCGCCTTGAGTCTTACGAGCAGATAGAGGATATGCATTTAATTTTCCTGCACATGGTTGTGTACTATATTAAAAACCACCCAGAGCTGCTTTAAAGTTAGGCAAACTTAAAGATGGCACGGCAGCTAAAAATGCACCCAGATGCATATATTATAAACATTATAATAATAGGGGCAACCAATAACGGTTACCCCTGTTTTTTTGTATCTATTTAAAAAAATAATAAGCTACTGCAAAGCGAGTGGCTTCCTAAGAATAGGTTAAGCGGTTATCTCAATAAGGTTTCCCTCAGGGTCTAAAACGCAGCTTTCGTAATACCCGTCGCCGGTTGTGCGGGGCCCGCTGGTAACTGCGTAGCCGTCGCTTTGGATAGCATGGGTTAAGCTGTCTACCTTTTCTTTGCTGCCCACGCTAAAAGCCAGATGAATAAACCCTGTGCGCTTATGGGTTGCACTTTTTTCTTCAAGCTCCGGCAGATTCATAAGCTCAAGCCTTGCACCGCTGGCGAAAGATAGAAAATAAGATTTAAAGCCGGTGTTTTTGTTGTGATACATTTCATTGCTTTTTGCACTGAAATATTTTTCGTAATAGTTTTTTGTGGCTTCCAAATCCTGAACATACAGCGCGATGTGTTCAATCTTCATTTTTTTATAGCCCCCACCTTTTTTAGTACAGTTTCATGCATTATAAACATTATTATCAAAAACGCACCAATAAAAATAGGGTACAGATTAAAGCTTATGTTTCTGCCAATTACACCAAATAGTGCAGGCATGGTAAGCGTGCCTGCGTACGCCATTGCTATTATTAGCCCTGTAACGGCCTGCGAATTCTGCGTGCCGAAGTATTTTGGGGTGGAGTGGATTATGCTGGGGAAAACCGGCGCAGAACCAAGGCCTATCATGGCTATGCCAATAAATGGAGTGTACTGGCCAAACGGTACCAGTAAAACGCATACGCCCACCGCCATCATAAACGAGCCTGCGCGAATCATTTGGATATCGTTAAACCTCATGGAAATAAAGCCACAGATACCTCTGCCAATGGTGATGCCAAGGTAGAACAAGGCTGAAAAACCTGCCGCCACCTCGGGCGGTATGCCACGGCTATAAATAAGGTAGCTGCTGGCCCAAAGGCCTGCGGTTTGCTCGAGCGCACAAAAGCAAAAAAATGTTATCACAATCTGCTTTACGCCGCCGATAGCGAGAATTTCTTTTAAGGAAAGTAGCTTTGCGGGTTTTTCGCTGTATGCTTTGTTTCGGCTTTTGGTTTTCCATATAGGTGCGCTGATGAAAATGATAACCGAAATTACCGCCTGCACTGCAAACAAAATGGTATACCCTGTTCTAAAGCTGTGCCCGCCTGTTAGCGCTAGGCCCATAATGTAAGGGCCTAAGGTTGCGCCAACGCCCCACATGCAGTGCAGCCAGTTCATGTGTTTGCTTTCAAAATTTATGGCAACATAGTTATTAAGCGCGGTGTCTACGCCTCCGGCGCCAAGGCCATAGGGAATGGCCCATAAACACAGCACCCAAAACGAGGGGCTAATGGCAAAGCCAAGCAGCGAAACAGCTGTCATAATAACGCTGAAGGAGGTTACTTTATGTACGCCTAGCCGGGTTATCAGCTTATTGCTGTTAAGGCTGGAAATAATTGTGCCGGACGAAATAATAATTGTTATAATACCCATGTTGGAAATGGGCACGCCAAACTCCGCACTTGCAAGCGGCCATGCCGAGCCCAAAACTGCGTCGGGCAGCCCAAGGCTAATAAATGTAAGATATATAAGAGCTAAAAGCAAACCTATCATGTTGCGCCTCCGATGTGATTGTACTATAATTATATCATCAAAAATATATCATTCTATTATAAAACCGTACAATTATATAATTATTTCGCCAAGAGGTAAGTATATGGAAAAACCATCTTGCAACAACGTATTAGACAAAAACAATAAACAGCTTAACCTAAAAGGTACAATAGAGCTGCCTGTGGCAATATACAAGAGCGACTTAAAAAAAGAGGCGGTTGCATACCACTGGCACGAAGAGATAGAGCTTATTGTTGTACTTGAGGGCGAGATGGAACTTATAGTCGAGCTGGAAAAATACGTACTAAAGCAGGGCGAGGGTATTTTTATTAATTCAGGCAGGTTGCACTCCTGCGTGAATTTCAATAGTGCCGATTGTATTATAAAATCTTTTGTGTTTCATTCGCGCTTTATTTATGGAGACCTAAGCAGCATATTGTTCGAAAACTATTTCCGCGATTTTTTATCAAACACATCGGTGAGAGTCTGTGCGCTGCCGCAAGAGGCCTTTCGCCTTGTGCTAAGTGCATATGATATTTTTGAGAAAAAAAGCTTTGGATATGAGTTTTTTACACGCGAAAATCTAACAAAAACTTTGCTTGCTGTTATGGAAAGTACAGAGCACAACCAAAAACCGCTTGAGATAAAGGCAATAAAACAGCTTGATAGATGCAAGGCTATGATGTCTTTTATACAGCAAAATTTTCAAAACGAAATAACACTGCTGGATGTAGCCCAAAGCGCAGGCATAAAAGAAAGCGAGGCACTAAGGTGCTTTAAAAGCACCTTAAAAACCTCGCCTATAAAATACCTAAAAAGGTATAGAATTGAGCAGGCGGCATTTTTGCTAAAGGCCACAAACGAGCCTATTATTAATATTGGGCTTAGCTGCGGGTTTTCTGAGATGAGCTATTTTTCAAAAAGCTTTAAAGAAAACTACGGCATTACACCAACGGAATATAGAAACAGGCCGGCGTAGCTAAAGCTATATAAACCCGAGCCTGTTTTTTGTGGGTAAAGCTACTATAAGTCGTAAATTTTGGTGAATTTTTCTTTTAAATAATCCACATAGTAATCGGCGCTAAAATCTGCATTACAGCAGTTTTGCATTATTTCTTTTGGGGTTAGCATGCTGCCGTGCTTGTAGATATGCTCTATTAGCCAATCGGCGGCAGGCTTAACATCGCCTTTGCTAATATCCTCTTTTATGTTAACGTCTTTTTCAAGGCTTTTTGCTATCTGTGCGGCATAAGCGCTGCCAATGGAGTAACCAGGGAAGTGGCCAAAATAGCCTTGAGACCAATGCACATCTTGCAAAATACCTTTGCTGTCGCTGGGAACATCAACGCCCAAATATTCTTTGTAAAGCTTGTTCCAAAGCGCAGGCAGCTCGTTTACATCTGCATTTTCAAGCATGATTTTCTTTTCGATTTCGTAGCGGATTAAAACATGTAAAGAATAGGTAAGCTCGTCTGCCTCAATGCGTGTTAGGCCGGGTTTGGCCATGTTAACAGCCCTGTAAAACTCTTCGGCGGTAACGTCGCCCAACTGCTGAGGGAAGATTTCCTGCAATTTTGGGAAAACATAATAGCAAAATTCTTTGCTGCGCCCCACCACATTTTCCCAAAAACGAGATTGCGACTCATGCACGCCAACGCTTGCGCCGTTCGCCAGCACGGTTCGGCCAAGCTCGTCTGCTGTGTTAAGCTCGTACATGGCGTGGCCGCCCTCGTGCAAAACACTAAAAAGACTGCTGGGTATAAAATTCTCGTAAAAATGCGTTGTTATGCGCACATCATTTTTTGAAAAATTTGATGCAAACGGGTGCTCTGTTTGCGCCCAGATACAGTGGTTTTTATCAAGGTTTAAAAAGTCCATCAAATATTCGGCAAGCTTCATCTGCCCTTCAATAGGGTAGTGCCTATGCAAAAAGTCTGTGCGGGGCTCGGGCTTTTCTTTAATTTTTGCTATAAGCGGAACAAGCTCGCTACGCACCTTGGCAAAAAAAATGTCGGCCTCGGCTGTGGTTAAACCGCGCTCAAAATCGTTTAGCATTGTATTGTAGATAATGGTTTCGTTAGGGCGGACATATTTTGCAAATTTTTTGTTGTACTCAATAATCTGTGCAAGTGCAGGTTTAAATAGTTCGTAATCGTTTGTTTCTTTTGCTTTAACCCAGGTTTCGTGCGCTTGGCTGCATAAAACCCTGAACTGAACATACTCTTCCATAGGTATTTTTTCGGTTTTTTCGCGCGCAATTAAAATTAGTTCAAGCTCTTTTTTTGTTTGCTTGTCTAGTTGCTCTTTGTTATCGCTGAGAACTTTTAAAGCGGCTGTATATGCCTCGCTCATATCCAGCTTGTAAACCTCTTCGGTTAAAACACCCATTGTTGTGGCAAAGTTTTTAAATGCACCTTTTGGCATAATTGTTTCTGCATCAAAGCGCAATAAGGCCATTGCATGGTTATAAGCATCCATTTTATTTTGGTGAGCCCTGAATTCTTTTAACGCTGTATCAAAGTTCATAATTACCCCATACTTTCATTTGAATTTGTAAAAAATTATATAGTATATTTAAGGAATTTACAATGCATTTTAAAATACTAAACAGCAATATGCGGGTGCAACCCCCTAACGCTTACCGAACTAATATTTATTAGCCATACAACTCATCTCACTGGTATCGATTGTGATATCAGTATCAAAAATGTTCGTAGTTGATTTGTGTTGCTTGCGAGACTACAATAACACTTGTAGAAGCCCAATATAATATTTCGGAGGTGCCAGCATGACTATTAAAGAAATATATGAAAAGTTCGATAGAATTGGATGTCTTTCATTTACAACGGTTGATCAAGACGGCGCCCCACATGCACGAATTGCGCACCTTAGAGCGCATGACGAGCTTGGGATATATTTTATGACCATGTTCACGAAGGATTTTTATGCCCACATGAAGAATAATGGGAATATCTCTATTTGCGGGCTGAATGCTAAAACGCAGATTGTGCACGACCCAAACGGCTTTCCGATATTTGAGGGGGGTTATGCTATTCGCATGACGGGGAAGGCAAAAGAGGTGGCCATAGAAGAAATAAAAGCGAAAAATAACCCGGCTTTTGATTTTTGTATCAAAGATCAAGAAAGCTATCAAGCGATGGTGGTGTTTTGCATCACAGAGGGGTATGGAGATGTTTTTGACTATGATTTCGAGAAGATAAGCCGTGAAACCAAGCTGGAAAGAGAATACTTTTCGTTTGGCGGGGCGAAAGAAAGATATAAAGGTTTAACGATTGATAATAGTAAATGTATCTCCTGTGGGCTTTGCAAGAAAAAGTGCTCGTTCCTTGCTATAAATAATGATGCGGGAATTTACGCCGTAAATAAGTATCGCTGTGATGAATGTGGCGATTGTTACATAAACTGCCCGGTTAAAGCTATATCATATAAAGGTGAAGAAGTTGGATAATTACCTAAAATACCTAAAAGAAAAGACGCTAACCCAAATAAATTGGGTTAGCGTCACGCTGGTTGCGGGGGCCGGATTTGAACCGACGACCTTCGGGTTATGAGATAGCTCTATTTCATTTTTTTAACTACATCTAACAAAACCAAACCCGTATATTTCATAGACTAAACAAAATAATGCTGTTATTTTAAATAATTATTTTAATTTCGAAGGCAGAAACGGTACGAAACAGCGGCACTATATTCGTAGCAAACCTACTACATGAGCACCTTTGCAAGCTTTTATCTTTACTTTATACTAAGTAAGCAACCAGTCAATCAAATTAAGCGATTTGATGCCATTATATGAAGTGATATAGCTTTTATCCATTGATAATACAATTTTTTCATAGTTGTCGTGTATCATGCGCAGAGGTCTAAGCTCCCTTTCTCGGGTTTCAGCAGACTGCATACTTTCACTCACTTGGATATACAGCTTATCATCTGGCTTTTCCGCTATAAAATCCACCTCGGTTTCTCCTACTTTCCCGATGAAAACACGATAATCACGGCGCAGAAGCTCTAAAAAAACAATATTTTCCAGGATGTGGCCTCTGTCTGCATCACGATATCCCAACAGCATATTTCGAAACCCGATATCAATGATATAGTTTTTACCCAAGGTTTTTAAAAGTTGCTTCCCTTTTACGTCATAACGGCCTACGTGATAAAATATAAATGCACTTTGTAACATAGCGATATATTTATCTACAGTTTTGCCGGCAATGTTTTTACTTTTTCCCTGCCTTAGCTCGCCTTCATTTGATAGCACATTACCAATACGATTCGGTGAGGTAACGCTACCTATGTTAGAGCAAAGAAACAATACGATCTTTTCAAGCGTACGCTGGTCGATTTGGGGGTTGCGCTGAACAATGTCACGCAAAACCACGGTAGAATAAATCCCTTCCAGCGCCTGATTGCTTCTTGCTTCATTGAACCGATACTCGCTGAGGATTGGCATACCTCCAAGCTGCAAATAACGCTGGAACTTTTCCTCCACCGAAACGGCTTCCTCGAATTCATAGAAGGTTAAAAACTCTTTGAAAGAAAGCGGCAACATCCGAATTTCTACATATCGGCCGGACAGTAGCGTAGAGAATTCCGTGGAAAGCAGGTAAGCATTAGAGCCGGTAATGTAAATATCCACATCAAAATCAAGCCGAAAGGATTCTATGGCTTTTTCCCATTGGTCTATCACCTGTAACTCGTCAAAAATCAAGTAGACTTTTCCCTCTTTGGGAATTCGATCCGCAACATACTTGTAAAACGCAAGATAATCTTTGAGATTACCATATTGCAAAGACTCTAAATTCATATGAATAATGTTGCTGTTTTTAACAGACTCACTGATAAGGTGCTGATGAAACAACTCCAACAAAGAAGATTTACCGCACCTGCGTATGCCAGTGACTATTTTAATCAAGTCCACATCTTTATTTTGGATAAGCTGGCTTAAATATTCAGGGCGACTGATAAGCTTTGTCACAATGCACCTCCTCAATAATATCTTACATTTATTATACTTACTCACAATGCAAAAATCAATAGTTTCAGACTTTGAAGTTTGAAACTATTGATTTTTATAAAGTTTTGGACTTATGCAGTCCAAATTTTGAATATGTGTAGTAACCTTCAGAATTAAACTGAGCTGCCTCCCAGGTTTTGGTGTGATGTTTTCTTATGTGGATTAATGGAAAATAGTTGGTATTTTTATGATGAGTTGCCTATCAAATCTTTTGTTAAACGAGAGGTTGTGTTGCTTCAGCGCCGATTTTAAACGAGCTATTAAACTTATTCATACTTTTCATTGCAATTTTCATTGCACTTACGGCATCTTCATTTGTTTTAATTTGTTGTTTCAGTAATTTTTTCTCTTCCGCACTTCCAAGGTCTGCTTTTAATTTTAGTTTAATTAAGTCGGTTTCAATAGCCTCTATGTTTTTCACATATTGCTCAAGCACGGTATTTGAATATTCTATATCATGCTCTTCATTCAAAAATATTTCTCTCACCGAAACCATTAGTTTTGCTGATTGCATAATTATTTGCTTTTTACTTATGATATCCATGACTCCGACAGCTCCTCCCACACCGGCACCAATACCAACTCCTAATACAGCGCCACCGCCGACAATTATCATGGTACCTCCAGCCATGCCTAAACCACCTATAGCAATAGCTCCGCCACCAATATACGCAAGACAAGCACTGGTCAATGCAGCCCCGCTAAGCCCAATGAACTTTGAACCAAGTAATAAAACTGCAATTTTAGGAGCAAGCATTCCTGAGGTTAAAACCATAGCTGTTGCTACTGCTACAGTTATCAAAGTTCCGGTAATTATACTTTTTAAATATTCACTAAGTTCTTTTGACACCGAGGTATAGCATTTTCGGAGCCTTTGTATAAATCCTTTGCTATAATAGTGCGCATCGAAATATGATTCTAAAAATTCATCTCCTTCGGATTTTTTGTGACCAGTTAAAGGTGTGTTTAGTAGTTTGTATTTTGTGCTGGGAATAGGCTTGCCTTTTTTATCCTTTTCAGTGCTTAATGCAAAGTAAGGCTCAAAAAGCATTGCTTCCAACAACACTAATTTCAGCCATGTTTTTTCAGGCTCACTCTTATTTGCCATACTGATCAATTCTTCTTTGTCGTACCAACGAATTTTTGCATTTTCCACATTAACGAATTGTGGATAACCCAAAGAAATATAACTTTTCCACTCATCGAGCCATTCTTTTTTTAAGCTAATTATTTTTTCAGAACCTACAATTTGAGGGGTTTTTTCTATATCATTTTGCACCTTATGACATTCTAAATTGTATAAAAGTTCTGTTTGCTCTAATGTTAGTCCGAATTTATCATAATCCATTTCTTTGCCTATCCTTTCGTATTTATTATTATCAAATTCGGTATAAGTATTGCGTTTAATGTCTTCATATAACTGCTTTATTTGCCTTACTTTTCTTATTTTTAAAAATTCGGATACTTCAAATCCCAGAGCTACCGTAAACCGCCCTACGCCTATATAATTAACACTTACAAAATATTTTTTTGATATAATTGCTTCTGTCATATCAATTGTTGTAAATACGCCTGTCGCAATAGTTAACATTCGTGTGAGTGTCGGATTATTGATGGGTTTTATTTTACCCCAATCTAATTTGGAGAAATCTTTTATTGTTTTAACTTTATTTGTTTTAAGTTCAGTAGCTAATCGCCTAATAAAATAAAACAGCCTAACTATGCATTCATTTGCAATCACGGGAATAGCTTGTTTTCCTATTTCAATCGCAACGCCAAGTTCTGCACGAAAATCAAATTTCTGTATACTATCCTTAATTATTTTGCCCTTTTCATCACGCTTTGCAAATAGTGTGCCGTTAAACATTTTAGACAAAAACACAGATAAACTTTCGTCGTTTACTTTTAAGTCTTTAGCGAAAGGCAAAACAGATATCTCTTTTGCGAGAGATAATATAGGGCCGGGTATACCTGTACCACCACCAAATCCTGCAGTGCTACTAGAACCCGCTATATCGCTAATGAGATGAAAAAACCAAACTAATGTTCCTTTGAAAAATTTGTCCGGTGTATTTTTACCTATAAATTTCTTGCTCTTTTTAGCAACCGGAACAGCAATGAAATTACCGCTCGCATTAGTGCCATATGATTTTCCGGTAAATTGGGTTAACAACGAAAAGATTAAGCCTACAATTGTTGGGTGATGTGCAAAATCTCTTAAATGGTGTTGCAACCCGCCACCAAAATCAGGTGTGTTGCCATCAGATGCAAGCGGAAACATCTTCTCTAAAAATCTAACCGATTTATCTAGCTCTTCTTCCTCGCATCCAAAAGCTTTAGCAACTTTTGTTACAAATTCATTTACCTTTTCGTCGGCTATTGATTTTCCGTTATCTAAGCTAAATTCCCCAACCCATAAGATATCAAGCATTCCACATAATATTCCAGATGCCACGGACACAAAATAATCCAGCGTATCTGCTTGACTTGACATTGAATCAATTTGCTGTTGTAAGTCAAATATACTTTGTTCTATATTGATGCTGGCAAGCTCATCGCTATTTAATATTTTTATTTCAATATTATCTTTCATTGTGTGCCTCCAAAATATCATGTTACAGTCTTATTTGAGCGCTATATTAAAATTTATTTTATACGGAAAAGCAACCCCTGAAAAGGGATTGCTACTCGTTAGTCAACAGACTTGCATGGGGGAGGTTACATTGATATAAAATAAATGCTTGCTAAAAATACTGCGCTTTAAATTTATTTTCACTTGTTCCATCCATTCCGTATCTCGCGCACAACTTTAGCTATGTATGCTATCAACGTACCCACAATCAATAACACCAAAACGGTTATGCCTATGAAGTCTCCCATCATTACTCTCCCTTTGTTTTTTGTTCGTTTATTTCTACCACCACTTCTTGCCGCCCCCTCTGCCTCTTCTACCTCTTCCGCCGCTGCCGAACAACATCTTTAATATTGAGTCAAGCGCACCCCCTGCGGTCCATATACCACCAAAAATTATTAACATAACCACTATCGCCCAAAAAGTATCCATTGCTTATCCACACCTCTTTTATTTATTTGTTTTAGTAGTATTTGCTTTATTATAATCACATTATGGCACCTTTTGTGCGCGTTGTAAACAATTTAATTTGAATTTAGTCTAAATATTTGTTTAATTTTACCTATACATGTTACATTAAAGTAAAACAAAAAAGGCAAACGCTTCAAAGCGATCTAAGGTTCTTTTGTTCCTGCTACTGCCTTTATAAAACTTATTTGTATATACAGTCTTTTGATTTTCATAGTATGTGCATTAAAACATTTGGCGCATATAAGCCTATGGGCCAAACAATGTATTTGCTATACTTTGCGCCTAGTACAACTATGGGAGCAAGACCAAATAGCGAAAAAGAAGTATTAGCTAGAGATATATAGGTGAATATTTTTTGATATGGTTTAAAAATGTAATCATATCTATTTATTTCATGCGAAATTTGTGATATGATATAAAGTAGATAAAACTATAGGAGGGCGCAGTTAATGGCGATAAAAAGCAAATTATCAATACTTATGGGTGAAAATAGGTGTAATATGCAATATATTCATAAAAAAACAGGATTGTCAAGGGCTACAATTTCCAACCTTTATCATGATCGCATGGAACGTATCGACTACGAAACACTTAGTAAGATTTGCAAGCTGTTTGAATGTTCAGTCGGTGAAGTTTTAGAATATTACGAAGAATAGTTTTAGCTTTTTAAATAGATAAGGAGGTGGTTGCTGTGTGGTGCAACAACTGCAATAGAGAAACAGATAGCCAC
>CAYJEW010000010.1:0-18940 GCA_964369525.1 uncultured Oscillospiraceae bacterium
AGCTAAACCCGCATATTCTATGCGATGTTGCCAGCCTTATTATTGTAGCGATTTTTTTTGCGTGTGTCAACATTTAAGGTGGGCCTAATACGTAGCATAAAATTTCAATTAAAAACCCGCCCCAATGTGGGGCGGGTTAAAGCTTTGGAATGGTTTGCGGCTAGGGCCCAGTGGACTCCGGAATTGTGTCTGCGTCTGCATTGTAGTGGATGGTGACCACTGTTGTGGAGGCAACCTGGCCATTTACCACATAGTCTATGGCATGAACATAGCCGTTTAGGGCGGGGTCGGTATTGGGGCCGTCTTGCACCAGCGTATAGGCTATGCCTAGGCTGTTTAGGTATGCTTCCAGCTCGGTGTAGTGGCGGTTTTTATAGGCTTCGAGGTTTGGCATGTAAAATGTACCGTAGATACGAACCTTTACAACCGTAGCGCCTGTGGCTACCGCCTCGCCGCTGTTTGGGCTTGTGGATTCTACCGTGCCTACCCTATTTAAGCCTGCTGCATTTGTGACGGTTTCTATAGAGTACTCAATTCCTAGGCGGTCTAACTCGGCTACGGCTTCGGCTTGAGTGCGGCCAACAAGACCCGGCATTGGTATAGTGCTAACATCGGCTGCAACATAGATGATTAGCGTGTCTATACCCGGGCGTATTTTGCCTTCTTCAAGTGTTACGCCATCGTTTGCGGGCACAAGCTCTACCCTAACAACCGTGCCTACCTCTAGCTCGCCGTTGTTTGTTTGTTCCACAACGGTGTATTCAATTTCCAGCTCTTGTAGCTGTTCTTCTGCTTGAGCTATAAGGGTGTGGGTTGTGGTGAAGTCTGGCAGGTCTATAGGCTCTATGCCTAGGCTTACGGTTAGTTGAATGGCGGACGAGCCGTCCCATACAGAGCCTGCGGGCGGGGTTTGCAACATAATGCGGCCCGCCTCTACATCTGGGCTATAAGTCTCTATTGGCTCTAGGAAGGTGTATGTATCGGTGTAGAATGAGTTTTCTGTAACATCTTCCAGCCGCTTACCTGTGAAGTCCGGCACAATTTGCTGCTGTGTAGACGAAGAGGTTATCATCGACGCGCTTGAACTGCTTGTCGCATTACCAGAGGGGGTAAATATAGACACAATAAGAATTACCAGCAGTAGCACCACAATGGTTGCTATGGCGGCTGCGCCTACAATTAACTGCTGTTTTGTTAGGCCGAGCGGGCCTTTGGCGGTGCGCCCACCCTGGCCTGTGAAAGCCATATGAAGCTCTGCCACACTTTGGATACGCTCTGCAGGAAGCATGCGCATAGCCCGCATAATGCCGGCAGATAGAAATGGAGGCACTGTTTTGTTGAGTGTGCGTGCAGGACGCAGTACATCTTCGGCGCGGCGTTCACCCGCTGGCTGTGGAACCATGCCTGTAACAAGGCGATACAGCACAGCGCCAAGGGCGTAAATGTCGGTATATCTGCCCTCGAATTCAGAGGCGGTATATTGTTCCGGCGCTGTGTAGCCGGGGTATAGCTTTGGTTTAAGTTCGCTACCCTGCTGGCGCAATGCTAGCGTGGCAAAGCCGCATAGCCTTGCCGTGCCGCCGCTTTCCAGCACAATGTTTTCGGGGCTTATGCCACGGTGAACAATGTTTGCACCGTGCAACGCCTCTACACCCGCAAGCACAGGCCGCATAAGCGCCAATGCACGTGATGCTTCTATTGGCTCTTGGCGTTTTTTGAGGTATTCGTCCAGCGAGGGACCCTCTACCTTTTCGATTACAGCATATGCAGTGTTGTTTTCTTCCAGTACATCCATTACCTGCACAAGGCCTTCGATTTTGCCAAGGCGCATTAGTATGTTGTATAGGTCGCTAAAGTCCATGCGAGTTGTTTTAAACAGTACCTCACAACCCGGCTTTGCCTTAATAGCACCTGTTTCGTCGCGGGCGGCGCACAGCGTTACCGGCATGAACTCTTTTATGATTACACGTTGCAGTGTGGTGCCGTCGATGGCGGAATAGGTAACGCCTTCGCCATCAATTTCAATGTAGCGGCCTATGGTATACTGCTCGGCCAAAAGCCAACCGCTGGGCAATGCACCACCGGGGTTTGTGTTTTCAAATTGTATGCCACACTTTGGGCATGTTTCACTGCCGGCCTGAATGCGGCCCATGCAATTGTCGCAAATTCTGTCTGCCATTTTTAAGCAGCCACCTTTCGTATGTTGATACATAGGTTATGTTTTAATAAGCGCCAAGGGCTTCTTCGTTTTCCATGTTATGCCATATATCCTGCACATCGCCGTCGCCCTCAAGGTGGCTTAGCAGTTGTGCCATGCGCTTTAGGTCGTCGGCGGCAGATAGCTCCACCGTGTTTGAGGGCAGGTATGCCGCCTCTGCCGAAAGCACCGCATATCCCTGCTCTTGTAGCAGGCGGGCTACCTCGTCTACCTTAGGTGCCTCGCACACCACACGGCATACGCCGTCTTCCATCTCGAAATCGTCGGCGCCTGCGCCAAAAGCTTGCTCCATAAGCGTTTCTTCGTCGGCGCCTGCGCCATCTAAAAAGATAAGGCCTGCTTGGCTAAACTGGAATGCCACCGAGCCACTTTGGCCTAGGCTTGCACCGTATTTGTCGAAGTAGTGACGCATGTTTGCGGCTGTGCGGTTGCGATTGTCTGTTAATGTTTCTACCATAACCGCTATACCGCTTGGGCCGTAGCCCTCATATATAATAGCCTCGTAGTCGTCTTTTTCGCCGCCTTCGGCACGCTTTATCAAACGGTTTATGTTTTCGTTTGGTACGTTTTGGCTTTTTGCTTTGGAGATAAGGTCTTTTAGCTTTGAGTTAGAGGCAGGGTCTGCGCCGCCGTCTCGCACCGCAATGGAAATTTCGCGGCCTATTTTTGTGAAAACCTTTGCTCGCTGCGCATCGGTTTTTTCTTTTTTTCGTTTGATGTTGTTCCACTTACTATGGCCGGCCATATATTCCCTCCATGAGCGGTGTGTGCCCTAAAATAGTAACGACTAATTATATCATGTGTGTAGCGCAATTTCAACGAAGCAAGGGGACTTGGCCGCCAATTTAACCAAAATGTAAAATTTACACAGTGGCTATTGCTCTATATGTTTCGGCTGAGGTGCCATTGCCATATTATATCAAACAGCTGCTGTACACGCTCTAGGTTGTTTTGCAGATACAGCCAGCCAAACAGCGCCTCTAGGCCTGTGGACGCCCTGTATTCTTCGGCGCTGGCATGTTTTGCCACGGTGGCTTTGCTGGCATTGCGCCCACGGCGAACAATATCTTGCTCTTTTGGGGTTAGATGTTCTTGCAAAGCAGTTAGCGCCAAAAACTGGTTTTTGGCGCTAACAATATTTACTGCCTCACGATGAAGTGCGCCTGACGGCTTGCGGCTGGTAGCCACCAGCTGTGAGCGCACCAAAAGTTCCAGCACGCCATCGCCCACAAAGGCCAAGGCCAAGGGCGAGCGCTCGGTTATTTTTATGTCGCTGTTTGGGGCTTGTAGCATTTGTTTTCCCTTTATGAAAGTGTGGGTAGCCAAGCCAACCACACACCTAAAGCTTAAAAAATGTAATCGAACTCGTAGTCTCCAACCCTGACGGTGTCGTTTTCGGCTACGCCTTGGCGCTTCAGCTCGTCTAGCACACCGCTACTCTCGAGCCTACGCTGGAAGTACTGCAGGCTCTCCCAGTCGTCCATATCGCTACCGTCCAATATGCGCTCTATCCATTGCGCTTCTATGGTAAATGTGCCGTCTTGCTCTTTTGTTACGGTAAAGCTGTTAAAGCCTTCCATTGGCGAGGGCGGCACATAGGTTGCCACATACTGTTCTTGCTGTGGCAGTTTCACAAGCTCGTTGTAGATGGTGCGCGGCAGCTCTTTTATGCCTATGTGCGCCGCCGAGCTGATGGGATAAAACGCATATCCCTGCTGTTCTATATATGCGCTAAGTGTATCTATCTGCTCTTGTGTTGCAATATCGCACTTGCTTCCAAGTACAATTTGAGGGCGAGCGGCCAGCTGGGGATTGAAAGCTTTAAGCTCTTTATTGATGGTTTCAAAGTCTTCGCAGGGGTCTCTGCCCTCGCTGCCTGCCACGTCTATTAAGTGCACCAGCAAGCGGCAACGCTCTATGTGGCGCAAAAAGTCGTGCCCTAGGCCTGCGCCGCCCGATGCGCCCTCTATAAGGCCAGGAATGTCGGCCGCAACAAAGCTTTCTTCTTCGGCCACACGCACCATGCCCAGCACCGGCGTTAGCGTTGTGAAGTGGTAGCCCGCAATTTTGGGTTTTGCGGCGCTGATTACGCTTATGAGTGTACTTTTGCCCACGTTTGGAAAGCCAATTAGCCCTACATCGGCAATTAGCTTTAGCTCAAGGCGTACATCCAGCACCTGCCCTGCAAGGCCGGGTTTTGCAAACCTGGGCGCCTGGCGGGTGGGTGTTGCAAAGTGGCTGTTGCCCCAGCCGCCACGGCCGCCGCGCGCAATAAGCACCGGCTCGTCGCCCGAGATATCGGCCACAATTGCATCGCTTGCGTCGTCTATTACCAGTGTACCTCTTGGCACCTTGATCACAAGGTTTTCGGCGCCTCTGCCACTTTGTTTTTTTGCCCGCCCGTCATCGCCATTTGGCGCTGCGTATTTGCGCTTATAGCGAAAATCCATCAGGGTAGACAGGTTGTCGTCGGCCACAAACAGCACATCGGCCCCACGGCCGCCATCGCCGCCGTCGGGCCCACCTGCCGATACATATTTTTCGCGGTGAAACGAAACGCAGCCATTGCCGCCTTTTCCTGCTTCTATGCGTATTTTTGCTACATCTATAAACACGGCGTACCCTTTCTTTTTTTGAAAAACAGCCGGGCCCTTTGCAGGCCCGGCTGTTGCTTGGTTTACTGCTTAATTGTAACCCTTTTACGGTCGCGGCCCCAACGTTCGAAGCTTACACGCCCATCTACCAGAGCAAAAAGGGTATCGTCTTTACCTTTGCCTACGTTTGCGCCGGGATGAATGTGGGTGCCACGCTGGCGCACCAGAATGTTGCCCGCAAGCACAAACTGCCCGTCGGCGCGCTTAACGCCTAGGCGTTTCGACTCGGAGTCGCGGCCGTTTTTTGTTGAACCTACACCTTTCTTATGTGCCATAATCTTTACACCTCCCGGTTATTTACTAGCTATTTCGGTAATTTCTACCTTTGTGTATGGTTGGCGGTGGCCTAAGCGGCGCACACTGCCTTTTTTGGGTTTGTAGGTAATGATGTTTAGCTTTTTACCCTTGCCCGTTTTGATGATTTTGCCTGTAACTTTGGCACCTGTAACCATGGGCGAGCCCACTTTTACTTTGCCGTCTTCACCAACTGCGAGCACATCTTCAAATACTACTGTGTCGCCATCGGCCGCCTGCAGTTTTTCGATGTAGATTTCGTCGCCTTTTTCTACACGATACTGCTTGCCACCGGTTAAAATTACTGCGTACATGTTGTTTCCTCACTTATATAGTCTCGCTGAATATGCACAAGGCATCAGGTGGCCACGCAAAAAACGCAACACTTAAAAACCCGCTTCAAGCGGCTTTTATACTATACCATAGTAGAGGCGGCAATGTCAATAAAAATAAAAACAGGCCTCTTTTACTACTTGCGTCCGCGAGGACGACGGGCAAAATAGCGCGCAAGCGTGGTGATGAGCAGCGCAAACCCAACTATGAAAACAATATTGAACATATCGTACCCGCCTGTGGCGGCCTCGCTTGCGCCTGAGGCGGGCAGGGTTCTGTCTAGCAGAGAGGCAACGCCTGTGTATAGCATATTCTCATCACCTATAGTTATGTTGTGTGTGGGTAGTTATCGTTTTTTTGTTTTACTGTGGGGATGTGGTGTCTTCGGGATTGTTCCCCTGTGGCTCGGCGTCAGCATCAGCCGGCTGCACTGCTGTGTCTGTGGCAGGCTGTTCATCGGCAGTTTGCGAATCTAGGTGCTGTTTTGTTTCTTGTAGCACCTGTTCTGCCATGGCAATTTGCTGCGCTTTAGACGGAGCTTTTTTGCCTGCCGGCCATTCAATGGTAACCTTGGTGGGCACGCCCTCGTGCTGTAGGGTCACGATGGCTGTATGTGGCATGATTTGCGGCACACGTAGCGGGGTGCCTTTTGTTTTTTTGCGTACAACTATCCATATTGCCAGCGCCGCAGCCATAGAAGCCAGTGCAAAAAGTTGGCTAACGCGCACACCCATAAACATGAGCGAGTCGGTACGCAAGCCTTCGATAAAAAAGCGACCAAGGCCGTACCACATAACATATATAAGGGTCATCTCGCCATTGAAGCGGCGGCGGGAGGAGTACCACCATAGGAACAAAAAGCCCACAAAACACCACACACTCTCGTACAGAAATGTGGGATGCACCGGCATGGCGGGGTCTACCACAACGCCTGCTGCGGCAAGGCCGCTTTGGGCATTTTGCAGGTAGGCTGTGGTGGCAGGGCTTATCATACGAAACAAGCTGTCGGTGTTTGCGCCAAATGCTTCTTGATTAAAAAAGTTACCCCAGCGGCCCAGCGCTTGGCCAATTAAAAATCCAATGCTAACAAGGTCTATCATTGGTAAAAACGGCACCTTGCGCAGTTTACACGCTATGGCTACGGTGATAAACGCACCTATTACGCCACCGTATATGGCAAGCCCGCCGCTACGCAAGTCTATCATTTCTAAAAATGTGCGGTATTCAAAATCCACAAACAATACATAATAAAGCCTTGCGCCAACTATGCCGCCCACAAACCCTATTATGATAACATCTATCATTCTATCGGCATCTATGCCAAAGCTTTCGGCCTTCCAAAACGCAAACAGCACCGCCAAAAGCATACCCACACCAATGCAGATACCATACCAAAATACAGGTATACCAAACAGTGTGAAGGCAATGCGCGAAACCTCAAATTCGAGGCCAAGCCCCGGAAACTCTACAATATTTGTCATATAAACCTCTGCTTACCCTTTGCTGTTGTTTTCGGCAGACACTGTTACATATGCACTGCGTGGCTCCTGTAGCATATCGTGCAGGCCCTGCTCTACATCTTGCAGTGTAACGGCGGCTATCATGTCTACCTCTTGTGCCGGTGTACGGCCGCGGAAGTAGCTGGACGACAGTGTGGAGGCTACCCTGTTTACATTTTCTAAATCCGAAATAGCGTCGCCATAAAGCATTTTTTTACAGGTTTCAAACTGCTGCTCGTCTATGCCCTGCTTGCGCCTTAGCGCTATCTCTTCCAGTACAGCTTCGCGTACAAGGTGTGGCGAGTGGCTCTCGCCCGACACAATAAACTGCAGGCACTGCTCGTAGCAGCCAAACTCGGCGCCAAAGCCGGGTTGTACCAGCCCATCGTCGTAAAGGCGGCGATAAAGCGTGCTGGTGTCGCCAAAAAGAAGCTCGCACAAAAGGCCGCTTACTACTTCGGTTTTCAGGGTGCTTTGAAATACCGGGGATTCTTTAAAGCCTACGGCAAACAGCGGCATAGCTACCGACATGTTTAGGTGTTTTTCTTTTTGTGCTATCTGCGGCGGCTCTTTTGGAAAACAGCGTTCAATTGATACACCGCGCTGTGAGGACAGGTTTGCACGCTCTACCGCTTGCAGTACATCGTCCATGGTGATATTGCCTGCGGCACATATTGCCATGTTTGACGGGGTGTAGAACACATTGGTGCAACTATACAGCACCTGCGGTGTAATTTGCGCTATCGACTCGGCCGTGCCGACAATGTCTTGGCGTATAGGGTGCTCGTGGTACAGGCACTCAAACAAAGCAAACAGGCTACGGATTTCGGGGTGGTCGTTATACATGCTAATCTCTTGGCCAATAATACCCTGCTCTTTTGCCACCGTTTGCTCGGTGAAAAACGGGCGGCCAACAAACGAAAGGAGGATGTCGAGATTTTTGGCCAGCATGTTTGCGGCTGTGAATATGTAGCTTGTACGGTCAAAGCCTGTGTAAGCGTTTGCAACGGCGCCTGTTTCGCCAAAAAGGGTGAAGGCGTCTACCCCGTCTTCGTTTTCGAACATTTTATGCTCCAAAAAGTGGGCAAGGCCAGCGGGCAAAGAAATCTTCTTGCCGTTTTGCATAAATGCGCTATCAATAGAGCCAAAACGGGTGGCATATATAACGTGGGCGGCGCCGTAGCCCGGCATTGTGTGCACACGTATGGCAAGGCCATTCGGCAGTATTTTTTCTTCAAACTGTAGCGCCGCTTTTGCGGCAGGTGGCAGGTATGTATTCATTATGGGTGTGTGCCCTCGTTTCTAAATAATATAACAGCGGTGCGCCCTGTAACTATTTTTCGGTGATGCGATACTCTACCGCTGGTTTGTACTGTGCAAGCGCGGCTTGTATCTCGTGTGGCTGTACGCTGTCCATGGTTTGCATCATCTCGTCCAGCGTACGGCTTGTGCCTTTTAGCCATTCGGTAAACGCCCAGCTCATAAGTGCGTCTGGGCTGTCTTTCGCAGTGGAGAATGCGCTACGCAGGTAGCGTTTGGCGGCCAGCAGTTCATCTTCGGTGGGGGGCGTTGCTTGCAAAAGGTTTAGCTGGTGTAGTATAGCGTTTGAGGCTTTGTCTGCCATGCTATGTTCTACACCGGAATCTATGGAAAGCACCCCTCCAAAGTAGGCGTAGGACGAGGCACAGTAGTAGCACAGGCTTTCTTTTTCGCGCACGTTCATAAAAAGGCGGCTGGTGGGCAGGCCACCGTATATTGCGCTGGCAAGCCGCATTACCACCTCGCCGTGGGCGTTGGCACGGGCGCCTGAAGTGCACAAAATACATAGCTTGCCCTGCTCGGCCTGCATTGGTTCTGAAAAAAGCTCAGATTTGGCAAGCGGCTCTATGGGGGGTGCGTCGGCCAGCGGCTGAGGGTTGCGGGTGAGCACAGACGTATGCTGCTGTATGCTTTGGGCCGCGGTTTTGGCCGAAATGCCGCACACCAGCACCTCTATCTGTGCATGTTGCAACATGTTTGTATATATTTCGTACAATGATTTTGGGGTGATGTCGTTTATATCTTCAAGGTAGCCTGCCGATTCGATGCCCAAAGGCGAGGTGCCGTAAAGTTTGCGTCGGGCTTGTCTTACGCAGTAACTGCGTTTATCGTTCATCTCGCTTTTTAGGTATTCGGCTTGTTTTTCTTTTTCTATGGCTACATCTTCGGCCGCAAATATGCCGTTTGCAAGTTTTGGGGCAAATAGTAAATTACACAGCAGGTTTATATATTCTTGTGCAAGATTTTCGCCCGCCAGTGCATATTCGTTTTTAAGCCCTGCTACCGCCAGCGTTAGCACGCGGTTTGCCCCTACTATGTAGCTTTCGCTTGTAAGCTCGGCGCCGTACAGCGAAAAAAGAAACCTTGAAAGGTCTGTGGGGTTTGGAATAGCTTCACAGCGGCGATCTAACACATGAGGTAGAACTGCTCTTGCGGTGGCGAGGGCGCGGTTTGCGGGCAACACTAAGTTTACCGCCACCTTGCAGCGCTTAAACTTATCAGCAGGTATTTCTGTGATATATATACCTTGGGCAATCTGTGTTCTATTCATCAAAATAAGGTTTTCTCCTATTATTTATGAGCATTGCTTAAAATATAACTGCAAAGCCGCCATACGGCGGCTTTGCCTAGAGGTTTGAATGTTACAAATTACAGCTTAAGATGCTGAGCTTCCTGCAACAGCCGATGTGCCGGCGGCGGATTGGGTAGTGCTTTCGGGCAGGACTGCCAGATATTCTTCGAGGCATATGCCTGCTGCGGTGATAATTTGCGCGTCTTCCACGCCAACATATCGGAAGTGGTATGGCTGAACTGTAAAGCCTGTGATATGCTCTTTTTCAGAGGAGTAGCGCAGAATAAAGCCGTAGTCTGCTGCGTTTTCGAGCAGCCATGCAAACTCCGGAGTTTGTGCAAACTCTATGCTTGGAGTGTTTAGCGTGCCTGTAATAAAGTCTACCGCAAGGCCTGTTTGGTGCTCGGAGTAGCCCGCCACAGGCTCTATGAGGTTAGCAAGGCTTACAGCTTCGGCTTCGCTTTTGCCCTGGCCCATGTACATATCTATCATGTATTGATGGTTGTCGTTTTGGGTACCTGTGCCACGATAGCCTGAGTAGACAGCAAGGCTGTTGCCCGAAACTGCGTTGCAGGCATCTACCATTTGGGTAAGGGAGTCGGCCGCGCGTGCGTCGAAGTGGTGGCCAATAACAGTTACCGGTACGGTGTCTACCGTAAATCCGTCGGGCAGCGGACGTTGGTTGTTAACTAAAATTAGGTTCCATACGTTGGGGTCGGCCGCAACAGGCCACGAGACGCCCGGCCCGCTTTGAGCCACCGACGACACCGAAGACGGTGCAGAAGATGACACCGACGACGCAGGCTCGTCTGAACCAAAAAGGGCACTAAACACCCATATGATGCATACTATAAAAATAATTACGGCCGCCGCAAATGCTGCCAGCAAAAGAATGCGCTGGCGCTGGCGCTTTTTTCGGCGCTGGGCTCTGGCCTCCATTTTAAGGCGATATTCTTCATCGTTTGCAGTGTTGTTTGTGTAACGTTCATATGGCTCGTTTGGCAACTCGCTCACCCCACCCCATTATTTTTACTATGCCTACATATATATCAAATTATATTATATCGTTCTTTGCGGCCGCTGACAATACAATGCACCGAAATAACACAAATAATCCCCTGCGTGGTACAAGAATTATCTTACAAAGAAATATTATACCCAAAATTTTGGAGGCGATTTAGTTTTTAAAAAAACGGTCGATATCTATAGTGTGGATTTGCGCCAAATATATAGGAGGGTGTACCTATGGCAATCAGCAGAGTAAGCAACACTCCTATAACAACAATGTTAATTAAACCGGCAAATGCTGCCGGCGGCTTGAATGAAAACGCGCCTTTTCAAGCAGTGAATGAAAACGGCAGGTACGACACGGCCGAACTTAGTGCTGGCGCAAATGGCACAGCGGCAAACGCAAAAGCATATGAAATTGTGCATGAGCCACTTGCAAAGGCAGACCTATCTCACCTTGAAGGGAAATGGGTGGTAACGCTGTATGCCGATGGCAGAATAGATGACCCTATTGCAGAATACAACCGCTCGCAAGGCAATTATTTTGGTGATGTTTGGCGCGCGGCAATGGGCATGCCAAGCGGAAATGGTATCTATCAAGATGCAGTTGCAAGCGGCATGTCGCGCGAGCAGGCATGGGAACACCAAAAGCAAATTACAGTTGAGCATTTTAACAGCAGCTTGGATGAAGCCCTTGCGCTTGCCAATAGGTTCTCGCCGCCAAGCACAAACGCTTACGGAAAACCTGTTGAGTATTTAAACGTATATGACGAAAACGGAAGAATAAATTCATCCGCAAAAATAAGCCCAAAGGATTATCAGGAAAACCTGCAAAGCATCATTGACGATATGATAGCTTATTTAGAAACAAGCGAAAGCGCATATCCTAATTTACACAAGGTCCATTTTGGGTAAATGATACACAAAGTGAGCATACTATGCAAAAAATGTCACCATGCCAATGGTGACATTTTTATTTGTAATGTTGTTTTGGCAACAATCAGCTTTCTTGGTAGGCGTCGTGCACAGCTTGTACCGCTTTGTCGGCATCGTTTTCGTCTATGATAACCGAGATTTTAATCTCGCTGGTGGATACCATTTTAATGTTAATGTTTGCCTCGTACAGTGCCTCGAACATGCGGGCCGCAACGCCTGTATGGCTTTGCATACCCGCCCCCACCACACTTACCTTGGCAACATTTGTGGAAACATCTACACTGCTGCCGCCGATTACGGCGAGGTTTTCTTCTATTAGCCCACGAGCAAGCTCTGCATCGCTTAGCGGCACGGTAAAAATCATGTCTTTATTACCATTGCGGCCGCTGGCCTGCAAGATGATATCTACATTCACCTTTTTTTGCGCTACAATATTGAATATTTTAAAGGAAATGCCCGGCTTATCGGGAACGTCGAGTATAGAGATTACCGCAACGTTTGTGTCTTTTGCAACACCTTTAATTAGCATACCTTCCTTCATGTTGACCTCCTCTTTAACAATAGTTCCAGGCTGTGGATTTAGGCTGCTGAGCACCTCTAGCTCTACCCCGTATTTTTTTGCAAGCTCCACGCTACGGTTGTTTAGCACCTGCGCGCCCAGCGAGGCAAGCTCTAGCATTTCGTCAAATGATATAACATCTAGCCTTTTGGCGTGGGGTACCAGGCGTGGGTCGGCCACATAAACACCGCTTACGTCGGTGTATATCTGGCACCGCTCGGCCTTTAGTGCGGCCGCAATGGCAACGGCGCTTGTGTCGGAGCCGCCACGGCCAAGGGTGGTGATGTCGCCATTTACGTTTATGCCTTGAAAACCCGCCACAATTACAATTCGGCGTTTTTCTATCTCGCTGGAGATGCGCTCTACGTTAAGGTTGCGTATGCGAGCGCGGCCATAGGTTCGGCTGGTTTCAAAGCCTGCCTGCCAGCCTGTAAGGCTAAC
Source organism: uncultured Oscillospiraceae bacterium (assembly GCA_964369525.1). Classification (GTDB taxonomy): domain Bacteria; phylum Bacillota; class Clostridia; order Oscillospirales; family Ruminococcaceae; genus JAAYCI01. The sequence continues at coordinate 12,554 of CAYJEW010000010.1, forward strand.
TACGGGATAGCCGAGCTCTGCCAGCGCAAGCGCCAGTAGCGCCATGCTTTGCTGTTCGCCCGTGGACAAAAGCACATCCATCTCTCTGGTACTTGGGTTTTGGGTTATTTCGCCTGCTTTTTGTATTAAATCGTCGGTAGTGTCACCCTGAGCCGACACCACCACCGCTACGTCGTGCCCTGCGGCAAAAGTATTGCCCACAATACGTGCCACGTTGAAGATATGCTCGCGGTCTTTAACAGAGCTTCCTCCAAACTTTTGAACAATTAAAGACATTTAATCCCCTCTTTTCCGATATCTAAAGCTATATATGGGCACAACCACACTCACTTTGTGCCAAGCTTGTATTTACAAAATTATACATGGGTAGCATTGCGTCCGACTACATGATTTTAACCCCTTCGTTGTCGGCTTCGAGCTGTACAAGTGCAAAACGTCCTTGGTCTTGCTGTGCATCTTTTGCTTTTTGCAGTGCTTTGCGTGCGTTTTGCCAAAAGCTTTTGTTGCGTTTTTCCACAACCGCAAGCACACTTGGGCCTGCGCCGCTAACAAACGTGGCCAGCGCCCCCGCTTTGCGTGCTAAAGCAAACACCTCGGCGCCGCCCGGGATAAGCGGCAGGCGGTACTGCTGGTGCAGTGCGTCGTCGCAGGCGGCCTCTAGCAAATCCAGCCTTCCTTCGCACAGCGCCGCTTGGCACAGCACCGCACGAGAGAGATTAAACACGGCGTCGCCACGGCTGACTGTGGACGGCAATGCGGCACGCGCTTTTTCGGTGGATAGGTGGAAATCGGGAATAAATACCCCAAATTCCAGCATAGGTGATATCTCTTTTTTCACGCTGTACACCTTGCCATCCTGCATGCAGCTGGCAACAAGACCGCCCAGCAGAGCCGGCGCTACATTGTCGGGATGCCCTTCTATTTTTGCGGCGATAGAGAGAATATCGGCTTTGGACAGCGGGTGTTTTAGCAGTGCGTTTGCGCCAACCATGCCTGCTACAATACAGGCAGAGGAAGAGCCAAGCCCTCTTGTTAGTGGAATGGGGCTATGTTGCACAATCGAAAGGCCGCTAAACGGCACACCGCACTGTTTGTATATCGCTTTGGCCGAGCGGTACACAAGATTTTGAGGGCCTGCGGGCAACTGCATACCATCGGCAGAGGTGATGTGGCAACCATCGGCCTCTTGCATCTCTACAGTATTTGCCATGCTTAGCGCCATACCCAGCGTATCAAACCCTGCGCCTATGTTTGCACTGGTGGCCGGCACACGAACCGTTACCTTTGCGTCTATCATTATTGCCACACCTTAAGCCATGCAGCAGGCCCATGCCCTTGATCCTCTAAAGATTGCAGCGTTGCCTGCCACTGCTGTAATGACTGCTGGGTAAGCATTACTGCGCCGCCTGCCTGTGGCACTGCACCCTGCAGTTGCTGTAGTGCCTGCGCTGCTGCGGCATCTTTTGCCCGCACATAATATGTGGCTGCATTGTAGGTGGGGTACTGCCCTTCAATCGCCTTGGACGGCTGCCAAAACAGGCTACTGTGTATGCGTGCACCCTCTTTGAGCGCATCTATGGCATCGGCCACCACCGCGCTGGCTGTGGGCAGTTTGCCTGCACCCTTGCCGTAGAACACCACCTCGCCAAGCATATCGCCATCTATAGATACTGCATTGAACACATCTTCCACCCCTGCAAGGCGGTTAGTGCGTGGTATCATCATTGGCTCTACGCCTATGGTTAATTCGCCCTCTTGCGCCTGCTGCGCATATGCTACAAGCTTTATAGCATAACCTGCTGTGGCCGCCGCCTGCATATCGGCCGGAGAGATACTGCGGATACCTCTGGCTGATACGTTTTGCGGGTGTATATGGCTACCGAATGCAAGCGAGCCTAAAATGGCTATTTTACGGCCGGCGTCGATGCCGTCTACGTCGTAAGAGGGGTCTATAGTTTCGGCGTAGCCCAGCGCCTGTGCTTCGGCAAGGGCCGACTCAAAGGTGAGGCCACTTTTTTCCATGCGGGTTAACATAAAGTTTGTTGTGCCGTTTACAATACCGGCTACCGCCGAGATTTGGTTGGCGGCAAGGCACTGGTGCATTGGGGTGATGATGGGTGTACCACCGCCCACGCTGGCCTCGAACAAAAAGCTGATGCCTTTTTGTTTTGCTGCGGCTAAAAGCTCTGCACCATGGGTGGCAACCAGCTCTTTGTTGCTGGTAACAACGTGCTTGCCCGCGTTTAGCGCGCGGCTTACATAGTCGTATGCCGGAGTTAAGCCGCCGATGGTTTCTACCACTATATCTACCGAGCTATCCGCTAAGATAGGCTCTATACTATTCACAAAAACATCTGCATTTGGGTGAGAGGAAAAGTCTCGCACGTCGCAAATATAACCCACGCTAAGCTTTTCGCCCAAGCGGCGAGCAACGCCTGCTTCGTTGCGCTGCAACACCTCCAGCACGCCGCTGCCCACCGTTCCAAACCCTAAAATTGCAAGCTTGGCCATTTTTTGCCCCCTTTATTGGTTGTGGTGTACACTCACCACGGTTTTTTGTTTTTTCAATCTTTCCACAAGCTCTTCAAGGCTTTGGTGCATACCTTCGGTGCGCACCGTTACCGCCACGGTGGCTGCACCGTTTTCGGGAATACTTTGGTTTATAGTAACAACACCAGCGCCCGCCTGTGATATACCTGCAAGCAGACTTTGTAACGCGCCTGTTTGGTCTAATAAGCGCGCTGTAATGGTTAAGGTTTGGCGCTCATTATCCGAATAGAACACGCAGTCTTTATACTTATAAAAAGCGCTGCGGCTAACCCCTGCCATGGCAGAGGCCTTGGACACATTCTTTGCCTGTCCGCCTGCCAGCAGTTCTTTGGCACGCAAAACCTTAATAAAAACATCGGGTAGCACCGACGCCTCGACCAAAAGGTATACCTTTTTATTATTTTTATCCATTTTTTCCATAAAGCAAAAACACTCCGTTTAACAAAATAACGTCCACAGATGTGCCTGACTCGCAAACAGTTGTTTGCGATATAGGTACTATATCATACTTGGGGTTAACTTACAAGCAAAAAAAATCCGCCGTCCGCAGGTGCGTTTGGCGGCTTTACTATGTGGTGTAATTTTTACGGTATCTTAGGTTAGTGAACATTGATGCCGACAGGTGGAAAAAGGGAAAATTACTTTCGGCTTACAGTATCTGTTGCAATGCGCGTGCAAGACCCAAAAGCACATGGCGTTTGTTTAGGGCGGGGTTTTTTATAACAACGCCCAAAAGCTCGTTTAGCACAAGGCCGCACCGTTTGCCTTTTATGCCCTCGGCTTGTAACATAGCGCCGTTTACCGCAAGGTGCTGCAGGCGGTACGGCTCTTTGCCGGCGCATACTGCGGCAAACAGCGATGGTTCTGCCGCAAATGCCGGTGATACTGCAGTAAATGTGGCGGCTATGGGTGCGTAGTTCACGGCTTTGTTTTGTAGTTTTTGTTTAAGCTCTATATTGTTTTTGGCAGGGCCACAGCGGTATAGCGCGGTGTAGTTATCCAGCTCTTTTAATTGGCGCTTTGAAAAACCAAGCGCTTCGCCTGTGTTCGCCGTATCGGCGCCACACAGCGCCATAAGTGCCCACCAGCGACACACCGAAATACGCGGCACATTTGCAAGCGCCGCAAGCGAAGGCGCAAAGCTAAGGCCATATGCATGCAGGCCGCCTTTGGCTATTACGCCGCTCAGCAGTTGCGGGCCCGGGCTTAGCAGAATTCGCTGTAATTCTGCCAGCACACGCTCTTTGGGTAGGCTAGATATGGTGTGTATGGCGTCGCTTGCGGCGCAGAATGTTGGCCAGTCGGCCGTGTAGCCAAGTTCTGCCGCAAAGCGAAACAGCCGAAGAATGCGCAAGGGGTCTTGCGCAAAGCGCTCGGACGCGCTACCCACGCACCGCAGTTTTTTTGCCTTCATATCGGCCTGACCGCCAAAGGGGTCTATCAATATCTCGCCATTATATGCCATGGCGTTAACAGTGAAGTCTCGACGGGAGAGGTCTTCCAAAATATTTGGTATAAACTGCACCGTGTCGGGGTGGCGGCGGTCGGAATAATCCGACTCGGTACGGCAGGGGGTTATCTCGCACACAGATGCGCCAAACGGCACCTGAACCGTGCCGCAACTGCCGCCTATCAACTTTGAATTTGGGAAGATATTCAGCAGTGTGTCCGGGGTAAGGGTTGTGGCAAAATCCCAGTCTTTCGGAGGGTGGCTACGGAGCAAATCGCGTAGCGCACCGCCCACAACATAGCCCTGGCCACCTGCACCTTCAATGGTAGCCAGTATTTTTTTTGCGGGTGGCGGTAGCATAGGTATCATGGTATCAACTCCGTTCAGGCTATAAAATGCAAATGTGCGTGTTAAATAGCATACCCTTGTCTATGCAACACGTCTCTGGCAAGGCGCCTTGCTTTCAAGCAGATAAAAAGTGAGCAAAAATTCAGTGTTGGGCAGATTGATGAAATCAGGGCAAACTGTTTATCTGTGTCGATTTCCAACAACACGCCCTACCTATCCGCGCGCTTACGTTATTTTGCGTCAAGATTACACAACCAATCATCTTTTAATATTCCATATAAATATATATTATGAAATTCACCGTTTTTAAACACTGCGGCGCGCTTAATGCCCTCTTTTATGAACCCTACTTTTTCATAAAGTTTTTGTGCATTAGTGTTATATGGTAAAACCGATAATTCTATTCTTTTTAGGTTTAAATTTAAAAACGCATGTTTTAATATTTCATTAGTTGCAAATGTTCCAATACCTTTTTTTTGAAATGCAGTATCTCCTATCATTATGTGGAATACTGCTGCTTGATTTAAATGATCAATATTTGTTAAGCTTACAAGCCCTAAAATGGTATCGCTATTTTGTTCAGTAATGGCGCACCTTACGGTATTTGAGCGGCTTTTAAGATAACTTTCGTACCACAAATAATCTACAGCTTCATCTATATATCGAAATGTTGCGCCTAAAACACCAATCAAAGTTTCATCGTTTCTCCATTTATTGATAACCGCTAGGTCATTTGAATTCAACTCTCTTAATTTATACATTCGAATACTCCTTCAACAATAAACTTCATTTCCCTAATGTTATACCGTTGGTCAACCGGTAGAGGTAAAATATTTTTCGCATATCTCCACTCCAATTTTTCTTTTGCAACATTTTTCAAAACATTTGGCCAAAGTGTGGGTATATATATTTTCTTTTCCAAAAGTTTCTTTTTTACATCATTGGCATTTTCCAGCAGTAAAGGATACATATATGGACCATTAACATTCCTTAGGTTTAACAAATTGATTTTTGATAAATGTAAATTTAAATAGTTATAATTTTCCGTTCTCGCTTTCATTACCTCTGGATAATTAACACCTTTTAAAAGATTTTCCGTTAATTGAGACATATACTTAGTTTCTGTATCATCAAAGCCATTCTCATTTAAAACATATTCATCATAAAACTCACTTGCTGTTTTTTCAAAACGGCCTAACAGGTGCCCCATGCGATTATAAGATAAGTCTTTTTCATATTTTTCTTTACTCTTAGCATTTGTGTATAAAAAGCCACCATCTGCAACCCCAAAAAACTTTCTGCAGGTATATAACGTATCAATATTTGGTAAGGGCTCATCAAAATATGCATGTGCGTTATCTATTATCACATTTTTATACTTACTTGTTATTTGCTGTAAATAGCTTCTATCTAACTGGCCATAAAAATTCACAACATACAGCCAATCGTCTTTTAGTATGTCAATATTAGAAATGGAAAAATCTGGATTTATAGGATACCTTTCAACAACAACATCCATTCTATTGCAAATCTCTTCAACCGAATCACACAAAAGAAATGGCAAGTACATTTTTTTAATACTTTTTGCATGGATTAAATAAGCTAAGCAATTTCGCCCACTATTTAATGCTATGGCTTCCTCATGCATTAATGGCATACTATACTTATCCAGCTGTATATACCCACCAATTTCTTTCATTACTTCACCTACTTTCAAGTACTCAAACAAGCTCATAATGAGCCAGCATTTCTTTTATTTCTTCCTTAGAATTAAACATCATTATATCTATTATTGATAAATTGGAAACAAACTCATTTTTAAATTGCTTGTAGTAAACATCCTTTGTTTTGATAAAAAATAGTTCTATTCCATCATTCATAAACTTTTCTTTGGAGTATAACTCTTGCCCACCTATTGCGTTATAATACTCTGTTGCATTTAATTCTTTGCAAATAGCTCGCACTTTTTCTTCCCCAATTAAGCTATTATCTTTTTCAAGCTCACTCGATAAGCAAATGTTTGTATTTATCCCTATATA
>CAYJEW010000010.1:18950-32914 GCA_964369525.1 uncultured Oscillospiraceae bacterium
ATTTACTTCATAAATGCTATGTTCAAGAAACTTGGCTAAATTAGTAGTATCTTGATTAAAAACTTTCTCCAGCATAGGAAAAACGTATGCAAAATACGGTGCTTTGCTATATATATTTTTTAATGACTTTAAAGGTTTTAATCTCATTTTAGGGCTGTCATCAATAGAAACTTCATTAATAAGTTTATTGGGGCTTGAGTTTTTCATGTAAACATTCAAAAACATTGCCTGCCCATTATTTAACACTCTATTTCGATTTATCCATCCATTTTTGATAAAGTTAACATCATCATAAACAACAAACTTATCCACCGCATTTATGAGTTGCCAATACCCAATATATGGAAAAAAGTAAGGTTGCATTATTCCAATTTTCATTACTATCTACTTTCTATATTTAGTATTTGCAAAATAGCATTACATATCATATCAACGTCTCCCATAGACAAATCCCAGTAAAGTGGTAAAACCAGCACATTTTCACTTATATATTTAGCTATTGGTGTTTCATTTTTACCAAACTTATTTTTATAGCACTCAAATTCCGTAGCTAAAGGGTAAAAATATTTTCTTGTATTAATATTATGTTTTTTCAGCTCTTCAAATATATGGTTTCTGTCCACGCCTAAAACTTCTTTGTTGCATAAAATTGGAAAGTAAGCATAGTTACTTTTTACATTTTTATCTTCCACTAACAAAAATTCAATTCCTTGAATGTCCTGTAAATGTTTTTTATATCGGTGAACAATGTCTTTTCTTTTTTCTATTTGCTTATTTAAGTTTTTTAGGTTACAAAGACCCATTGCGGCCTGAAACTCATTCATTTTACCATTTCCACCTACCGCAACAACACTCTCTTGCCCTTGAATTCCAAAGTTCTTTAGGTTATATAATATTTCAATATATTTTGTGTTTCCACAACTTATTGCACCACCCTCAATCGTATTAAAAACTTTGGTGGCATGCATGGAAAACATTGACATATCGCCAAATACACCAACACCTTCACCTTTATACTCAACCCCAAAAACATGCGCCGCATCATATATCACTTTCAGATTATACTTTAAGGCAATTTTTTCTATTTTTTCAATATCACAAACATTGCCATAAACATGTACGGGAAGTATTGCTTCCGTCTTATCTGTTATAAGCTCTTCAATTTTGTCAGCGTCAATTGTGCAACTATTAGGCTCTATGTCGCAAAAAACAGGCACGCAGTTATTTCTGACTATTGCGTGTGTTGTAGAGGCAAACGTGTATGGGGTTGTAATAATTTCGCTGCCATATGGAATATTCAACGCTTGTATCGCCATTTCAAGTGCCAGATGCCCATTCGTAAACAACGATAAGTTGTTTACTTTTAAATATGATTTCAATTCTTGCTCTAACAAATCATGCTTCGCGCCCATATTGGTTAACCAATGAGTTTGCCATATATCGCGAATTTCTTCTATATATTCTTCAAATGGCGGAAGGCTGGATTTAGTGACATTTATTTTTGGCATATTAATGCTCCTTCAAGCTTTGCATTGGGGTTTGAATTTGATAAGATTATTATTTTTGTTTTTTCAGCTTCAAAAGTACTTCTTTTACTAACTGAACCGGAAAATAATATGTAAGATGAAGCTTGATTTCATAAGGCAATTTAGAGTAAACGCTCATTAAGGCTTGCCAATCTTTTCTTAATATTTTATCTGTTAATACATAAAATATGGCAGGGGTTAGTTTGGTTTTTGCCTTTTTTAAGTTGAACGCACCCTCAAAAAAATCATCTGTTTTTTGCACTACAAACAGGTGGTCCATAACTTTTTCATTATACTGGGTTTGATAATTATAGCTGGTGGTATTAATACTAGTGCCGCTCACTCTATAAACCGACATAACATCTTCCAGCACTTTTATTTTACCGTTGGTTAAAAATGTCATACACCAAGCAAAATCAGCTACCATTCTATGCGCAGTTATATAGCCATAATACTTATTATAGATCTCTTCATCTATAAATATGTTTCGATACATAGTTGCTACACAAGAAAATGTTATGCCACTTAAAAACAAATCTATAGTAGCGTCTTTTCCAACTATTCTTTCGTCGCTCGGTGTTAGGCCGTAGCTATTCCCCTCATCATCTCGCATTTCTAAAATATGACTTACACCAAAATACTCAGGGTTTTCATCTAGAAACTTAATCTGCTTGTCTATTTTATCATCTGCCGTCCAGTAGTCGTCGCCCTCAAAAACCACTATATATTCACCTTTTGCTTTTCTTACTGCTTCAAAACAATTTTTACTTCCGCCTAAGTTTTCTTTGTTTAATATGGGTTTTATGTTTGCATGACCGGCTTGGTATTCTTTTATGATCTCTGCTGTTTTATCAGTACTGCAATCATCTGAAACTATTAATTCATAACTGAAATCTGTTTTTTGGTTTAAAACACTTTCTATTGCTGCTTTTATATACTTCTCCTGATTATACGTTATTATAATCACCGTCAATTTGGGATTGCTCAAGCTTTTTCTCCCCTAATTATCTTTTTATACAGCACATATGCAGCATACTTTAAATCTTTGAAGAAATATTTTATTAAAGACAGCCTTGAATATTCTGTTTTGCTAAAATATTCATACCAGATTTCACTTTTATTTGGCTTTATTATTTTCCAAGGTTTATGCGCGCAGGCATAATGAAGTTGCACTGTGTTATTAATTGCATGCTCAACATCCTCTTTAGAAAAGTTCCACATATTATAAGCATGGGATTTGTCTTTTGCAATTTCATCGTACGTATATGTGCACAGCATATATTCTAGCGGTAGAAATTTAATTTTCCCATAGCAGCAAATGCCTAAAACATCTTGCTCTGGCTGAGTTAATAAGGACTTTTTATCTTCAAAACATTCTAAAAACTTCTTTTGCATATCATCTCGCCTGATATTTTTTAAGTTATACACTAAATACCCGGCTCCACAGCCATCCATTAGTTTTTCTATATCTTCTTTTGGTAACACATTAGCATAATGGGCATAGCCTTTATAGTCGTCATTTTTTGATGCGGTGCTTTTTATTCCTGCCAGATAATAGTCATCATTAACATCAAACTCTGTATAACTTTTTGAAATATCGCCTAAAAACACAACATCAACATCAGTTAAGATTATTTTTTCATACTGAGTAAATATAGTATCTAACATTAATTTATATATAATCTCTTTGGAAAAATGGCTTTTGTTTCCAACTGTATTCCACATGTTTGAAAAATCATAAACATTATCTAAAAAAAATATTTCCGCATTATCTTTGTATTTTTCCGCCGTCTTTTCTATTTTTCTTTTATTACGGTTTTTCACACCGCTATTGATGATGTAAATTTTATAGTTATATTCCTTAGAAGCGTGCTCTAAAAGAGATGCTGTGCAAACAGCTGCCGGTATTGCGTAGTTGTTGTCTATGCAGTAAACAATTGGGATAGTTTCTTTATTTTCAAGCATCATTTCTTCCTTTAAAGTTCTGTTTTTAAGTTTAACATTTTTTCATTTCTGTTCTTGTTTTTAAATCAGAATTTCGAAACAAACTACAACCGCTTTCTACCTCTTCTTAATTTTAAATATACTTCTTTTAGTAGCCTTAGCGGAAAATAAAAAAATGTACTTGCTTTGAGTTTAAACGATAGTGAATTGAATATTTCCATTGTTGCTTTTATGTTTCTTTTTATAATTTGCTCTAAGAGCGAATAAAAAACATAGTTTAACTCGACCCTTGCAAAATTATATTGCCCTTTAAAAAACTTTTTGCTTTGATTTATAATAAAGATATGGTCATTCATTTTTTTAATTGCAGAGGTTTGTTGGTTATAGCTTGTTGCATTGACACTAACCCCGCTTACTCTATAAACCGACATGACATCTTCAAACACCTTTATTCTGCCGTTTGTTAAAAATGTCATGCACCAAGAAAAATCCGCAACCATTCTATGCGCAGTTATATAACTATAATATTTGTTGCAAATCTCTTCATCTCTAAATATATTTCGATACATAGTTGCCACACAAGAAAATGTTACTCCCTTTAAAAACAAATCTACGGTGGCGTCTTTTCCAACTATTCTTTCGTCGCTCGGTGTTAGGCCGTAGCTATTCCCCTCATCATCTCGCATTTCTAAAATATGACTTACACCAAAATACTCAGGGTTTTCATCTAGAAACTTAATCTGCTTGTCTATTTTATCATCTGCCGTCCAGTAGTCGTCGCCCTCAAAAACCACTATATATTCACCTTTTGCTTTTCTTACTGCTTCAAAACAATTTTTACTTCCGCCTAAGTTTTCTTTGTTTAATATGGGTTTTATGTTTGCATGACCGGCTTGGTATTCTTTTATGATCTCTGCTGTTTTATCAGTACTGCAATCATCTGAAACTATTAATTCATAACTGAAATCTGTTTTTTGGTTTAAAACACTTTCTATTGCTGCTTTTATATACTTCTCCTGATTATACGTTATTATAATCACCGTCAATTTGGGAGTACTCAAGATTTTATGCCCCTTTATTTTGCGCTATATAACAGCTTGAATTATAAGTTATTTAGAATGTTTGTGATTTCCCAAGCAACAAATTGTGGGGTTGAGCTATAGAAGGCTTCTTCTATAGCTTTTTGTGAAACATATTTTTTACAACTTAAGAAAGTATGAAATTCACTTAACACCTTGTTGTCTATATCTTTTTTCGATAGCAGGTCTAAGTTGTTGTTGTATCTATCAAAATACAACTTTGAAGGACAGCTATCTATTTGCATTAAATTCAGAACCGGCTTTCCCGTAGCTATCAATTCAATAACCTTACTTGGAAGCATGTTTGCAACATTATTGCCTAAATTCACCAAAACATCTGCAAACTGGATATATTTTGCTGTTTCTTCCTTAGGTATTTTCCCGATAAATGTTACTTGATTTTCAATAAGAGTTTTATACTTATCATGAAACTCTTTCGTAAACTCACCATAAACCCCACCAACTATCGTTAAATGTATATCGGGATTGGCCGCTTTGCTGATTAAGTCATATAGATACTCCGGACTTCTAATATCTGCATATAAAGAACCAACATATGCTAAGTTTATTTTCGTTTTATCATATGGATTTTCTTTTACTGCTTGGCTATTAAAGGTTAATGAAGGAAACTCTAGAGCAACACTTTTGTTGCCATATCTTTTTTTATATTCATGCTCTAACAACTTTGTGGTTATAACTTTATCCATTCGTTTAATGGTAGTTTTTTCAATTTTTAACGCTCTGGCACTTTTGAAAATATAGTGGTCTGCATAAGGGTCTAACATATAGGCAATTTTTTTTATGTTTGAGTGAAGGCGGCTTACCGCTTTTGTTGTGTAAAAAGGTGCCGAAATTGATATCACTATATCTATATTGTATTTCTTTACCACTTGCTTAATGTGCTTTTGATATTTAAAACTGATCAAATCTATCTTCAAAACTTTAAATATTGCAAAAAAACTCAAGAGCGGATTTGATAGCAACTTTAAGATTTTTCGGGATGTCTGCAATGTGCCAAGAGTGAAATATAAATTCCTGACATCGTCATCTAATTTGTAATGAAAGCAAAAATCGTTATTAATACATTTTTGCTTATCAGTATCATGCCCCAAAAAATATACTTCATTTTCTTGTTCCAAAAAAGGAAGTATCGATTTCATTAAATTTATATTGGCATCACTTTGATCATTTACCCTATCCACAACAAATAGTATCTTCATTTTCCTCCAATTACTGTTTAAGCTTAAAGTACCAATACAACGCTTTAGCAGTGATTTTTATTCCAAAAACGCGACTGAAACGCTGTACTGTTTTAACAACATCACTTATATTGTTATTCAGCAAATACTTTAACCGATAGATCTCTTCGGCTTCCTCTTTTTTAAGATTTACCAATTGAGAATTTATTAGTAAGGTGCAGTATTGAAACGCAACATATGACATATAATATTGGTCTTTTTCGTTGCTACTGCTAGCCATTTTTTTAATTATATATATTAAATCTTGTACATGTTTATTGGAAATTGATGTTGTTACCGAGTTCTCTCTTAACCGGTAAACATAAGCTATATCGCCTACATACATCATACTTTCTGCTTTTAAAAGAAGGTTTGCATTCCACTCTATATCCTCTGCATAAAGCCCTTCTTCGAAAAAAAAGTTGTTTTCAATTAAAAATTTTCTGCTTACTATTTTTAAGCACGGGCTAGATGTGAATAAATCTTTTTTAATTATTTTGGCTTTGCTGGTGGTTGTCAAATTTGCTAACCGGTGATTTGAATATGTTTTTTGTTTTTGCCAATATCTCATATAATTAAAGCAAACAAAAGACACTTCTTCAACTTTTATTTTTTCATGTAGTTTAAAAAGAGCATTTGTTTCCAAATAATAATCATCGCTATCTAAAAACATTATATAGTCTGCTCTTGCTTTCTTTAGCCCTACATTTCTTGCGTATGCTGCACCTTGATTTTCTATAGTAATAAGTGTTATGTTACTGTATTTATTGTGATATTCTTTACAAATCTCTAAACTATTATCTGTTGAGCCATCGTTTACCAAAATTATTTCTATTCTATCGATATTGATTTGATTTAAAACAGAGTTTAAGCAATCGGCAATGTATTCTTGGGTGTTAAACACCGGTATAACAACTGATATATCCATAATGTCTACACACCTCATCACTTTTTAATCAAAGCCTCTAACTGGTTTGCAACATAACTGGGTGTTGCCGATATGAATGTTTTTTCCACTTCGCTATATTCAAGCTTTTTATTTTTACTATTCAAAATAAATTGTTCCAGTTTATTTTTATCAAATCCTATTTTTTCATTAATGGTGAATTCTAAGGGATATTTCAAAAAATATTCTCTTGCCGGACAGTTTTCTAGATTTTCAACGTTCAATATAGGCTTGCAGACTGAAAAATAATCAAAAATTTTGCTTGGTATCATATTATGAATATTATTGCCTATATTTATTAAAACATCCGCATTCTCCATCGTTTTATCTGCCACCATGCTACTGACCGCAGCATGGAAAAACACTTGTTTTTTTATGCGTTCATCTGTTATACTTGCTTCTTCAACATGAACAGTGCCCAAAAAATACAATCTTACGTTACTATTTTGTAGCAAAATACCCTTTAGCGTGTCAAGCAAAAACGTGGGACTTCTGTATTTGCTATATAGCGTGCCACAGAACAAAAGGTTGATATAATTATCATCAAATTCATAAGCCGGATTTACATCACTGATTTCTCTTTTTCTGAATGCTGGAAAATCCATGGGGTGAATTTTATCTTGCATATTTTTAAATTCGTCATGATTTTTATATTGGTTATATAATAGTTTAGTAGTTAAAATCGCATCCATGCTTTGCATAAAAACTGATTCGCTTTTGAGATTTTTGTCATAATCGCTATTTCGATGGCCAACATGAAGAGAAAATGGATCTAACTGGAAATGAACCTTTTTTCCTTTAAAATTTTCTAGGTTTATACATTCCGCCATTTCAAAAGGATAGGAAAACATAACCACTGCGTCTATTTTTTTATCCTTTATAAAGTTTTGCATTAAATTGTTGTACACTTTTGCTTCGAACTTTCTTATAAATCTACTCCTACAAGCAACAATAATGGCAGCTTGCAGCGGGTGCCTTCGGCTAAACTGCTCTTTTGTTTTTCCTAGTTTGTAGTAATTTTTCAAGCTAAGTAATGCTTTTGCGAAAATTTTAGAAATACCCAAACTATACATCTCGATATCATCTTCAAGAATTACTTTTTCGCAATCTTCATAAGACATTCCGGTTATGTAGCATTTATGTCCGAGCTTTTTTAGTTCTTTAGCCATTGTTGTTATTATATTCATGTTGGCAAGGTGATCTTTTGATATATACCCTGCCGAAAGTAATACAACCACCTTTTTATCCTCATTTCAAAAGTACTTCATAAATTCCCAAATTAATGTTGCGTTATAATGCTGTCATACGTATTTAATAAGTCTTGTATATTCGTTTGAGGGTCTTTGGTTTTATTCGCATAAATAAGCGCTTTATCAGTATATACACTAACTTTATCTTTTAGCTCAAACATTGTTAGTATATGTTCTGCTAAAGTTTGATAATCTTCAAACTTATAGCTCAATCCATCTATTCCATAGTTGAAAACACTATCAACTCCGCCAACTTCACTTGCGATTATCGGCACTCTAAGCATCATAGCCTCACTGACTGAATTTGATCCATTTTCGATTGATGAAGCCGATACAAATACATTTGATTTTAAATATCTTTTTTTCATCTGATTGGCATCTAAAACACCAGTATATTCAATGTTGTCTGCCAAATCATACTTTTTGATTTGACTTTTAATAAGTCTTTTATATTCAAAAAACAGATAGGCTAAACTGTCTAAAAGCTTATTATTTAAAGTGAACGGCTTAAATCCGCCTAGATAAGCTTTTACATCTGGATATTTTGTTTTGACTACGGCTAATGCTTGTATGAAAACATGTAACCCTTTAATTGGATAATTGGCTTGACTTAAAAATATGCTGTGCTTTTCACAATCAGCATAGCTCCACCTATCTTCTGTATAAAATTCTTCTCTTAAAATTTCATTGACTTTATAATAGGTAAGTGCATTATTAATTAAATTTGAGTGCTTTTTATCCCAATTGCTTCTACCTATAACATGGCCCACTAAGTTAAGGGTTTCCTTTTCTTTTTCTGCTTTCTTAGCAAATTCTTTTTTGTCTAAAAGCAAAAATTGTGGTTCTAAGTGGATTATGTTCAGTGCCTTTTTGATAATCTTTTTACAAGCTATGTGGTTTTTATATTTTCCAGGAATTCCATCCAAGTAGTGCTTTTCACATTCACACATCAACCCTTGTATCGAAACTACGGCTTTAACATTTAAGTTTTTTGCTGCCCTTGCCATTTCTAAGCTATGTGAATACTCTGTGCCGTGGATATGAATTAAATCCGGTGATATTTCTTGGATGATTCTTTCAAATTCCATACAGGTGAGTTTATTGGAAGGCAAAACAAAATAGTATGTATTGTCTTCTTCAACCTTCATTATACGGCTTACTTGTTCACTGGGGCAAATGATAAACACTTCACAGTCGGTTTTTTTTAAATTATTTATATAACCGGTAAGCCATCCGCCATGGTTGATTTTTGCCAACCCTAACGCCTCACTTGGCTCAGGCAGCAATATGTTAACTATCCACAAGACTCTCTTTTTCATTTTTTTAGCACTCACTCATTTGTATTAATCAACGGTAAAGTTCAATTATTAAAGCGCTTAATACTTACTGATTTTTTTGTAAATAGAAATGAGCCTTTCTAAATTTTCAGATCTATTGTGTATTTTTTTTGCTTTATTAGACGCATTTTGGGAAAATTTCAAGGCTAACTCATCGTTTCGGAAAATTTCTGATACATAATATGCCAGCATATATGACGCGTTATGCTGATATAAAAACCCATCTTCTTTATGCGATATTCTGTTAGTAACGCCACCCACAAAAGAAGCTACTACAGGAACACCTAAAATTTTGGCCTCGCTCACTGAATTACTTTCGTTTTCTATTGTAGAACAGGACACAAAAACATGTGATTTTAAAAACCTATTACACATTTGCTCTTCACCTAATGAACCGACAAAAACAATTTTATCTCCTAAGTTGTGTTCCTCTATAAGAGAATTTAAATATTTTGAATATTCATCTTCAAATAACATTCCAGGTTGAACAAATGGGCTCTCTCCTGCTATATATACTTTTGTTGTTGGGTATTGGCTTAAAATTTGTGGTAAGGCTTCTAGCATAAAGTGCAACCCTTTTACCGGGTAGCTTGCCTGACTTAAAAAAATAGAGTATTTTTCACACTTATCTATATCCCATGCATTGTTATAAAATGAGTCTCTTAATGTTTCATTACAAAAGTAATAGTTAA
This sequence comes from uncultured Oscillospiraceae bacterium, assembly GCA_964369525.1. Taxonomy (GTDB): domain Bacteria; phylum Bacillota; class Clostridia; order Oscillospirales; family Ruminococcaceae; genus JAAYCI01. Next base: position 28,963 of record CAYJEW010000010.1, read on the forward strand.
CATCAGGGTTGATTTGTGTTACGCAAGCTCTATCCCAATCTGTTCTTCCAATAATATGCTTAACCTTTCTTAGTGTTTCTAATTCAAATTCACCTCGTTTTTTAAAATCATTAATATACACTTCTATCCCATTACCGCTTATTAAATTTTTAAAAAACCCACCTTTTCTTACATCAAAAGGAATCCCCGAATCATAGTGCTGCGCAATTATGTGTAGCAACCCTTGAATATTCACAACAAGCTTATCTTGCAAATTCAATTCTTCGCAAGCATTAACCATATCTAGTGTATGCTTATACTCCGTTCCAAATACATGGACAAGTGCCGGATTTTCTCTTGTTAATATATCTTTAAATTGCTCGGTATTATTAAAGCCTTGATAAGATATTTTTCCAATTTCCCCAGAAACATTATCCCCATGAGGAAATAGTATATGTAGCTCTATATCATCCATTTGACATAAAGCATTTGACATACCTGTTAACCATCCACCCGCATTTACAACCGGAGATTTCAAATTTTCGGATATTTGGGGCAGCGGAATATTACACAACCACAAAATTTTCATATGGTGTTATAGCCTTTCATGTTTTTGCAGTTTACCTAAATTACTATACCCCATAATAGTTCTAGGCCAACTTTTTTCGCCTGATTTAGTTTCGACAAGAAACGAGATGTTTTGCAGTGGTTCGTCGATTATTATCGGAACACTATGCTCGCTATCTCGCATTAACCTTGCTAACAGAAAATATTTACCCGGAGCAATGTTTTCTAAATTGAATGTGAAATCTTTCGATATCGTTTCCCCTATAACATAATCTGTTATATAATCACTTCTAACTGAGCCAACGGCTGTTTCATCAATATGCCTTACTAATAGCGAAAAATAAACATTTTCGATTTTTTCTTTAATTCTAAACTTGACATTAAAACTTAAATTTTCCTTTTTATCTTTATCAAATATTACATCCACTTTATTTAACATGGAAAACCCATCCAACCTGGCTTGGTGGTACTTCCTCTCCCTTGGAGCATCTTTAAAGTTATACTCAAGATTTAAAGAGTTATTTTTAGCAAGATAAAGATCTATTGCACCATCTACATCTCCATCAAAAATTTTTCGCCCCTTCTCCATAACTATACATCTTGAGCAAAACTGCTTGATAAATTGCATATTATGACTTACAAACAAAACACATTTACCGTTTTCTTGGGCTATCTGTGTCATCTTATTAATGCATTTTTGCTGAAATTGCGCATCACCCACTGCTAAAACCTCGTCCATGATAACTATATTGTTATCTAAGTGTGACGCAACAGAAAACGCTAATTTAACAAACATACCGCTTGAATATCTTTTAACCGGCGTGTCTATAAACTCACTACATTCGCTAAACTCAATAATATCTTCAATTTTTTCCTCAATTTCCGGAATTGTCATTCCTAAAATTGTTCCGTTTAGATAAATATTTTCCCTACCTGTCATTTCCGGAACAAATCCGGTTCCCACTTCAAGCATACTTGAGATTTTACCATTATATTTAATGCTACCGTTTGATGGCGTTGTTATTCCACAAATTAGCTTTAGAAGAGTACTTTTTCCCGCACCGTTATGGCCTATAATGCCAATTTTATCGCCCTCATAGCACTCAAAATCCAGGTCGTTTATTGCATAAAACGGCTTATTGCTCGTGATTGTAGCTTCACCAATTTGCAGTGTTGGGTCTTCTTTTTTTCTTACTTTAGCCCACCAGCTTTGAAAATCTTCTGTTAGTGTGCCTCGTCCTATTTGCCCTAATCGATATATTTTAGATAAATTTTCCACTTTCAATACTTTATGTCTGCTTTCCATTTATATCACATCCACAAAATTCTTTTCAGCTTTCTTAAATAGTACTAACCCTATTACAAAAATAATCGAAGTTGTTATTATTGATATTCCCCAATAACCCCAGTTTATATTGCCTGCACCCAGCAAGCCGTACCTGAATATTTCAACAGATGTTGAAACAGGATTTAGCATTACTATTACTTTAGTTATCCCGCCAAGGCTTGATGATGGGTAAACTATAGGCGTTACGTACATCCAAAGTTGAATTATTATTGGGAAAACATAAACCAAATCTCGATACTTAGATGTTATTGCTGCAATAATCATGCCTATTCCAACGCTCAAACACATCATTTGAAGCAGCACCACCGGTATTAAAAATATTACCATTGAAATATTTAATCCAGTTCCAATTAATATGTAATATGCAAACAAAATTAGATATAAACAAAACTGCATGCAAAAATTTATTAGTGACGTTAATGTACTCGCAACAGGAACACTTAATCTTGAAAAGTAAACTTTAGAAAACATTGCGCCATTCAATATGAACGTTGAAGCCACACTGTTTGTATTTGAAGACACTAAACTCCACAAAATATTGCCCGACATATAAAACAACATTTGTGGAACTCCATCGGTTGATATTCCTGCTAGTTCCCCAAAAATAAATGTGAATATAAGTGATGTCATAAGAGGGTTTATCACTATCCAGGCAGGGCCTAATATGGTTTGTTTGTAAAGTGCTGTAAAATTCTTTTTCACAAACATTTTAATTAAATCTCGAGACTTTATTAATTCTGATATTCCTAAATCTATTTTTTTATTTTTTGCATAAATTTCAGTGTCGAATTTTTCTTGCATTATGTTGTAAATAATAGAACTGTTCTTAAAAAAGATTATTCTATTATTTTCTCCTTTCAAATCATAATAATATCAAACCTTTGTAGCAAATATACTATACAGAAAACAAAATCGATTATAAACAGTGATTAACTGTGGATTTTCTTGTGCTTAAGCACTTCACCGTGATTAAATCCGAGAAATATATTCTACTAAACGATATTTCTTTAACAGGCCTTTTTCTTATGCTTTGTTTCATCATGGGAACGTGTGCACTTGCGCTACTTCCAATACTGTATTATTATTTATGTTACGTATGGCACATTATAACGTTCGGACTTACTCCGTTTCACCACCGACGACTAGGAGATGTTTCTGGATGAACCATCGTAACTGTATATAAGTATACCATATTATAGTATAACATATTTTTTAGGCGTGAGGTACTTTATGACAATTGATATGTCGATTGATATTAAAGAAATTTTGGCAAGGCCCGGCAACCTGCATTTTATTGGTGTGGGCGGTAGCGGGATGTATCCGCTAGTGCAGATTTTGCTGGCCGAAGGACACAGCATATCGGGCAGCGACGTGAACGAGGGCGAGATTATTGACTACGAGCGGCGTGCGGGCGTGCGGGTGGACATGGGGCACAATGCCGAAAACGTACACGGCGCAAAACTGGTGGTGTACTCTGCGGCAATACCCCCTACAAACCCCGAACGGCAAGAGGCCAATAGGCTAGGCATACCTTGCGTTGAGCGCAGTGTAATGCTTGGATATGTGGCGTCACTTTACAGGCGGCCTTTGTGTTTTGCAGGCACGCACGGCAAAACTACCTCCACCGGCATGGCTACACAAATTTTGCAGATGGCAGGCCTTGAGCCGGCCGCCGTTGTTGGCGGGCGACTGCCGCTAATTGGCGGCTATGGCAAGGCCGGACGTGGTGACGGAATTGTGGTAGAGGCGTGCGAGTATAACAACACATTTTTAGAGCTTTTTCCCGACACTGCCGTGCTGCTTAACGTGGATAACGACCACCTTGAGTTTTTTGGTAGTATGGAGGGCCTAAAAGCGGCCTTTAGGAAGTTTTGCGCACAGGCAAGCGGCGCTGTGGTATACAACCGTGACGACGCAAACACGCGCGAGGTTGTGGAAGATATTGCTGTACCACTGGTATCGTTTGGTTTGGAGGACGGGTGCGACATACAAGCAAAAGAACTGGCAGAGCACACGCCGGGTTGCTGGGCATTTACGCTTTACAAAAACGGCGCACAG
>CAYJEW010000010.1:32924-49652 GCA_964369525.1 uncultured Oscillospiraceae bacterium
CACAGCTTGGACGCATAGCGCTGGGGGCGCCCGGTAGGCATAATGTGTACAACGCTTTGGCTTCGTGTGCAGGGGCTATGCGCCTTGGCGCAAGTTTTGATGACTGCGCTAAAGCGCTTGCCGCATTTAAAGGCACCGGCCGCCGCTTTGAGGTGCTGGGTGAGGCAAGCGGCTTTACCGTTGCCGACGACTACGCCCACCACCCCACCGAGCTTAAGGCTATTTTATCCACCGCAAAGCAGATGGACTACCGCCGTGTATGGGCAGTATTTCAGCCATACACATACAGCCGCACACAGATGTTGCTGGAAGATTTTGCTGAGGTACTGCCTATTGCCGACCATGTTGTTATGACCGCCATTATGGGCGGGCGCGAGCTACAAAGCGACTACAACATTACAACCAAGGCGCTTGCAGATAAAATACCGGGTGCTGTTTGGTTTGAAACCCAGCGTGAGGTGGCAGACTATATTTTAGCCAATGCACAGCCGCAAGATTTGGTGCTTACACTTGGGTGTGGAGACATCTACAAGTGTGCGCACATGATACTGGGCTAGGCGGCAAGGTGTTAAGCGGCGGCGTTGAAAATTTGCTGGTGTTTTTAGGCGTGTTAGGTGTTAGGTTTGTTTTAAAATTATTTCAGCTTTGGTTTTAAGATTGTTTTAGCTTTAGTTTTGGCCTTGGAGTTAAAATTAAAAAGCGTATGGCGGAGTTTTCCGCCGTACGCTTTTATGTTTTGTGTGCTTAAAATTAGCCTACATCTTTTATTAGTTCATCTGCCGAGATGCCAAGCAGTTTGGCTAGTGCTATTAGATTAGCGGTGCTGGGGGCGGAGGTGCCGCTCTCCCACTTGGACACAGCCTGGCGGCTTACATCCAGCTGCTGTGCTACAAACTCTTGGCTTAGGCCGCAGCGCTCGCGGTGGTGCTTTATAACCTCGCCAAGTGGTTTTTGTTCCACTGGTGGAGGCGGTGTATAAGGAATATATTGGTTTTGGGTTTGCTGTGCTGTTTTTTTAGCATTAGCTTTTACTACTACAACTATAATTATAATAGCTATGGCAAGCACTAAGCCCCCCAGCAAGATGCCTACAAGCACCAATGTGTTTATGATGGCCATAATATAACAGCTCCTTTCATGTTCTACTAAAATTATAGCCACTGCGCCTATTTAACACCACCAACTATTGCGCAACTATTGGTTTCGGTGTGTGTTTAAATCCTGTTACCTTGAGCGTTTTGTTGTTCTAAAATAGCCGTGGCCATGGCAAGGCCGGCCTCGTGGGTTATAGAAAGATGGGCTGTGATGCCGTTTTGCTCGCAGTACTCTTGCGCTTTGCCTGAAAGCAGATAGTATGGCTGGCCGCTTGTGGCACGCAGCACGGCTATGCTGCTAAGCGCAAAGCTACCAAGGCCCACGCCTGCCGCCTTCAAAAATGCCTCTTTTGCGGCAAAGTTTGCCGCCGCTGTACTGTGCAGTTTTGCGCCTGACGCCGCCGCAAGCATCTGCTGTTCCTGCTCTGAATATACCCGCTGCAAAAACTGCTCATTTTTTAAGCTTTTTTCCATACGGGATATCTGCACGCAGTCTATGCCAATTCCTACAAGCATTTGCCTACCTCTTTTTGTTTTTTTGTATTATCCCACGCGCGGCGGTACTTGTCAAAAAAAACAGTAAGTGGTATACTTTTTGTCAAACGCGTTGACGAAGCAAAGTAGCCGTTTTGTGGCGTCTATAGAGAAAAGGGCCTTGGCTGAAAGCCCTTTGCCGCCACTACGTGCGAAGTTCCCTTCTAAGCGGTTTGGCCGAACATGCGCCCCTGCGCACAATAAGCCAAAACGGGTCCTCCCGTTACAGGGGTGGTGTTTGCTACGAGGTATATTAAAGAGCCTTATCTGCAAGCACTAAAAGGGTTTGTGCCATGTTTGGCCACAAAAACTCGGGTGGTACCGCGGAGCTACGCTTCGTCCCGTGTATTCGGGGCGGAGCTTTATTTTATTTTAAAGGGCGTGACAGATATGAAGCAGGCGTTACAAGAGATAAAAACTACTGCGGCGGAGCTTATTGCCGCTGCTGCCGATACGGCAGAACTTGAGGCGCTTAGGGTGCGGTATCTTGGCAAAAAAGGTGAGCTTACCGCAATACTAAAACAGATGGGAGCACTAAGTGCAGAAGAGCGGCCGGCCATGGGTGCTTTGGCAAATACCGTGCGCGAAGAGCTGAGCGAGGCTATGCAAAAACGTACGGGCGAGCTTGCCGGCGCGGCGCAGGCACAAAGGCTTGCAAACGAAACTATAGATGTAACACTTCCCGGCAAGGTGCCTACGCTTGGCGGGCGGCACCCGCTTGACCGTGTGCTGGCAGAGATGAGCCAGATATTTTTAGGCATGGGTTTCGACGTAGTTACAGGGCCTGAGATTGAGTACGACAAGTATAATTTTGAGATGCTAAACATGCCAAAAAGCCACCCTGCACGCGACACGCAGGATACATTTTACATTACTGAAAACATTCTACTGCGCACGCAAACCAGCCCAATGCAGATACGCACCATGCTGGAGAGCACGCCGCCTATACGCATTATATGCCCCGGGCGGGTGTATCGCTCGGACCCTGCCGACGCCACCCATTCACCCCTATTTAACCAAATTGAGGGGCTGGCGGTGGACGAGGGCATCACGTTTACCGACCTGAAAGGCACGCTGGATTTATTTATTAAAAAGCTATACGGCTCTAGCACAAAAACACGTTTTAGGCCACACCACTTTGCCTACACAGAGCCAAGCGCCGAGATGGACATGAGCTGTTTTAAGTGTGGCGGCAAAGGCTGTTCTATGTGCAAGCAGGAGGGCTGGATAGAGATACTTGGGTGTGGAATGGTGCACCCCACCGTACTGCGCAACTGCGGCATTGACCCGCAGAAGTATTCCGGCTTTGCGTTTGGTGTTGGGCTGGAGCGCATTACCATGATGCGCTACGGTATAGACGATATTAGGCTACTATATGAAAACGACCTGCGCTTTTTGCGGCAGTTCAGCTAAGGGGGGCAGTAAACATGAAGTTACCGATAAAATGGCTAAAAACTTACGCAGACTTTACTGCTACGCCACATGAATTTGCCGAGCGTATGACCATGAGCGGCAGTAAAGTGGAAAAATGGGAGAGCGAAGCCGACAGCATGGAAAATGTTGTTATCGGCAAGGTTATAAAGCTTGAGCGCCACCAAAATTCTGACCATCTATGGATATGTCAGGTGGATGTGGGTAGTGAAGTGCTACAGATTGTGACCGGAGCGCAGAACCTAAAAGAGGGCGATTTGTGCCCTGTGGCACTGCACGGCGCAAAGCTACCTAACGGCACAGAGATTCGCCGCGGCAAGCTACGCGGCGAAGAGAGCTGCGGCATGCTATGCAGCCTGCCTGAGCTTTTACTTAGCGAAAACGACTTCCCTCACGCCACGGCCGATGGCATACTTGTGCTGGATGAAGACGCACCGCTTGGCAGCGACGCCGCCACCGCTCTTGGCATGGACGATGTTGTGGTGGAGTTTGAGATTACACCAAACCGCCCTGATTGTTTGTCGGTTAGAGGGCTTGCGCGTGAGGTTGGGGCAACATTTGAGGTGCCGTTTACAGCACAGCCGCCTGTTATGCCAGGCGGCGAGGGCGATGTGGGCGAGCATCTGGCTGTTAAGGTAGAAGCCACAGACACCTGCATGCGTTATTCGGCAGCTATGGTGAAAAATGTACGCATAAAGCCAAGCCCAAAATGGATGCGCGAGCGGCTACGCGGCGCAGGCGTGAGACCTATAAATAACATTGTGGACATTACCAACTACGTTATGCTGGAGTATGGCCAGCCTATGCATGCGTTTGATTATGCGTATGTAAACGGCGGGCGCATTACCGTGCGCAATGCTAAAGACGGCGAAGAGATTGTTACACTGGATGGTATCACCCGCAAGCTGGACACTGACATGATGGTTATTGCCGACGAGAAGGGGCCTATTGCGCTAGCTGGCATTATGGGCGGCGAATATTCCGGCGTGTATGACAGCACAAACATGGTGGTGTTTGAGGTTGCGGCGTTTGACGGGCCCAGCGTGCGTGCTACCTCACGGCGGCTAATGCTACGCACCGAGAGCAGTACCCGATTTGAAAAAGGGCTTGACCCAAACCTTGCAAGCGATGCGATGGCAAGGGCACTGCAGCTTGTGGCAGAGCTGGACGCAGGCGATATTATTGGTGGAGCTTTAGACGACTATGCTGCACCACGAACCGCACGCACCATCCCGTTTGAGCCGCAAGAGATAAGCCGACTGCTTGGGGTGGACATACCTAAAGCCGACATGATTAAAATTTTGGAGCCGCTTGAAATAACGGTGCAGGACGACCTTGTGCACCTGCCCACATACAGGGACGACATTGCGCTTAGCTGTGACATTGCCGAAGAGCTGGCACGCTTTACCGGATACAACAACCTGCCCTCTACCCTACTGCACGGCTCGGCCTCTGCGCGCCCAACCGAGCGCCAAGAGTTTGACGGCTTATGCGTGGACACTCTTATTGGGTGCGGATTTTGGCAGTGCCAAACATTTAGTTTTTACAGCCCAAAAGAGCTGGACATGATTGCGCTGGCTGAAAACGACACGCTGCGCAATGTTGTGCGCATATCTAACCCGCTGGGTGAAGAAACATCTATTATGCGCACAACGGCACTGCCCAGCATAATGCAGGTGGCGGCACGCAACTGGGCATCTAGGGCCGAGAGCTGCGCTGTGTTTGAGCGTGCTACCGAGTACCTGCCCACCGAAGACGACGCCGCACTGCCGCACGAGCAAACACAGCTGGTGTTTGCAGCATATGGCGAGGGCTGGGACTACTTTGGCATTAAAGGCGTTGTGCAACAGCTACTATCCACAGCGCGCATTACTAATTGGAACGTACAGCCGAATACGGCGCGCTCCTCGTTCCACCCCGGGCGCTGTGCTGATATATTTGTGACGCTACCTGCGCAAGGCGAACAACCACCCAAAACGGTACTGCTTGGCCATCTTGGCGAGGTGCACCCAGACGTATGCGCAAACTACGACATTAAAACCAAAGTTGTGGCGGCCAGCCTATCGCAAGACGTGTTGTTTGCCGCCAGAGGCGGTACGCCGCAGTTTGTGCATCTGCCAAAGTTCCCCGCCATTACGCGCGACCTTGCGCTGGTTGCAGACAATGCCACGCCTGCGGCGAGCATTGAGGCCACCATTCGTGCCGCAGGTGGAAAACGGCTGGAGAGCATTAGTTTATTTGATGTGTATACCGGCGATAACATAGAAAAAGGCAAAAAAAGCCTTGCGTACAGCCTTGTAATGCGCAGTGCCGACAGCACACTAACCGACGCAGACGCAGACACCGCTGTGAAAAAGATACTTGCGGCGCTAGAAGCTATGGATGTTGTGCTACGCAGTTAGCCTAAATCCGCAGTTATGGTATTTGGCTAAGGCTTTGAATTATCCACTTTTACCCAGAGGACTGTTGCTTTTTTAGTGATTTTGCGCTATACTTGTAATTGATAATAACTGTATACTACGCCACAGGGAGGGAAAAATATGAGCGACTCTACTATGACCACCATCTTCTCGGTACATGACGACAAAGATAAAGAGATTCGCCAGATTCTAACCGAAGTTTATGCGGCACTGAAACAAAAAGGGTACAATCCAATTAACCAAATTGTTGGATATATCCTATCGGAAGACCCCACCTACATCACCACGTTTAGCGGAGCGCGCACAAAAATTTGCAAGGTAGACCGCGACGACATTTTGCAAGCGCTGGTAAAACACTATCTAGGCGAATAAACCTCTTCTCCCGGCCATTTTGGTCGGGAGATGTTGTGTGTGGCACTTGCATAAGCCGGCTTTATATTGTATTATATATAAATATCCATTTGCGTTTTTTAGTTCAGGAGGAGTTTTTATGGCATTTGAATCTAAGCTTAATTATAAAGGCAAGCCGTTGGTGCGCTGCAAAAATGAAATGTACTACGGCAATTTTTCAGACCCTTATGTTGTGTTTATGCAGGTTTTATCCACAAAACAAGAAGGCGGCCAAGAACTGCCCGATAAGATAAGTGTGATGCTGCTAAATACCGACACTTCGCTGTCGCCCAAAGATCGCATTGCAAAGCAGAGCGTTAAAAACGGCCTATACAATGCGCTGGATTTTGCGGGAATTTTGCTGGAGCGTTCGCTGGCAGGCTAGTTTTACCGCTTTTTACTTATATCCAATATGCATATTTATGCCATGAAGGCGCATTCAAAGCACTGTTTTCGCGTGGATGCTTTGGGCTGTCTTGGTGGCATTTTTGTGCCTTTGCGCAAGAGGGCTGAGCCAGCACAAAAACTCGCCAAAGGGTACATTATTTTTATTTTAAAAGGAGCTTTACCTATGGACAGCAAAGCTAAAACCTCTAAGCATATAAAGAATATTGTTACTGCCGGGCTATGCCTTGCGCTTTGTATGCTTTTGCCGTTTCTTACAGGGCAGATACCCGAGATTGGGTCTATGCTCTCTCCCATGCACATTCCTGTGCTATTGTGCGGCTTTTTATGTGGATGGAGGTATGCCGTACCTGTTGGCGCTGTGGCGCCGCTGCTGCGCTTTTTGTGGCTTGGCATGCCACCCCTTATGCCAACCGGCTTTGTTATGGTGTTTGAGCTTGCGGCATACGGGCTTTTTACTGCGATAATATACCACAAGCTTGCAAAAAAACCGCTGAACATATACATCTCGCTTATTGCCGCAATGTTTTTAGGGCGGGTTGTGTGGGGCATTGTCTCTTATTTGGTGTTCACCTTTATGATTGGGGCGCCGTTTACTTTTGCAATGTTCTTATCCGGCGCGTTTGTGCTGGCCGTGCCCGGAATTATATGCCACATTTTGCTTATTCCGCCTGTTGTGATGGCGCTGCGCCGTGCAGGAATAGCTGAATAAGCACGCTATGATATCATTGAAATACAGTTGATTTTACAAAATAAAAAACCACCGACGATTGTCGGTGGTTCTTTTGTTTTGTGGTTGCTTATTTGAGCTCGATTTTTGCGCCGTGCTCTTCCAGCTTTTTCTGCAAATCTTCAGCGTCTGCCTTAGATACGCCTTCTTTAACAGGCTTCGGAGCAGTGTCTACCAGCTCTTTAGCTTCTTTCAGGCCAAGACCTGTGATTTCTTTAACTGCTTTAATAACAGCCATTTTGTTGGGGCCAGCTTCGGCAAGAATTACGTCGAATTCGCTCTTCTCTTCTTCGCCGCCTGCTGCGGGCATTGCACCTGCCATCATTACAGGAGCTGCTGCCGATACACCGAATTTCTCTTCGATTGCTTTTACAAGCTCGTTTAGTTCCAGCACGGTTAACTCTTCAACCGCTGCTACAATTTTTTCAATTTTGTCTGCCATTGTATTTTATCCTCCATCGTTTATCTTTTGTTTTAGTTTGGTGTGAGCGGCAAGGCTGTTACGCCGCACCTTCTTCTGCTTTTTTCTCTGCAACTGCATTTAGGCCGACAGCCAACCCGCGTAGGTTGCCTGTGAGAGCACTAAGCAGCATGGATAGCAGGCCTTCGCGGCCAGGTAGTTTGCTGAGCGCTGTTACCTCATCTGCTGTGATAACCTTGCCGTCCATATAGCCGATTTTTACGCTGAATGCGCCTTTGCTTTTCTCTGCATATTTGCATAGAATGCGGGCAGCCGCCAGTGGGTCTTCGCCATTACACAGTGCTAGTGCTGTGCTACCGGAGAGCACGCTATCCATATCGTTGTAGGGAGTGTCTTGCACTGCTAGATGCATTATGGTGTTTTTTACCACACGGTATTCAACACCTGCCTCACGCAGCTCACGGCGCAGTGCTGTGTCTTGCTCAACAGTGATACCGATATAGTCTACCACTACACCCGAAGTAGAGGAGCTAATCTTCTCGCGAAGTACACTAACCTGCTCTTTCTTCTGCTCTAAAATCTTTTGACTTGGCATTTTTTCTTAATTCACCTCACTCTGCTTTAAAAATATAAAATGCCTTTTCCCTTACCGGGAAAAGGCATGGCTACACAATAAACGCGCCAACCTGTTTCTCGGCAGGACGAGGGGGCTACCCTCGGTTACAACCTTACGGTTTCCTGCTGTCTGTAAAACAGCAATATTATTTTACCACAAGTTGCTTATTTGTCAAGCTTGTTGTGGTGCAGCTTGGTACTTTGTGCTGGAAAGACGCACGCCGGGGCCCATGGTGGAGGCAACGGTTGTGCTACGAATGTACTGGCCTTTTGCAGCCGAAGGCTTTGCTTTAACAATAGCCTCCATTACGGTGTTAAGGTTATCGTTTAGTTTTTCTGCGCCAAACGAAGCCTTGCCAATGGGTACATGGATGATGTTTGATTTATCGAGCCTATACTCAATTTTACCGGCTTTTGCCTCTGTAACAGCCTTGCCTACATCGGGGGTAACTGTGCCGGCTTTTGGGTTTGGCATAAGGCCCCTGGGGCCAAGCACCTTACCAAGACGGCCAACAAGACCCATCATGTCGGGGGTTGTAACAAGAACATCGAAGTCTACAAAGCCTTCGTTTTGAATTTTGTCCGCAAGCTCTTGCTCGCCTACCATCATTGCGCCTGCTTCTTCAGCCGCTTTTGCAGCATCGCCTTTAGCAATTGCAATAACACGCACATCTTTACCTGTGCCGTGTGGCAGAACAACTGCGCCACGAACCTGCTGGTCTGCATGGCGGCTGTCTACACCAAGGCGTACATGCAGCTCTATGGTCTCGTCGAACTTAGCTTTGGCGCTTGCGCATACAAGGCCCAAGGCCTCTTCGCTATCGTACAGCTTTGTGCGGTCGATTGTTTTGGCCGAATCGATATATTTTTTACCGTATTTCATTATTATTTTCCCCCTTAATCCACTACCGTAATACCCATGCTGCGGCAGGTGCCCGCAATCATGCTTACGGCGGTTTCTAGGCTAGCAGCGTTAAGATCGGCCATTTTTGTGTTGGCAATCTCTTCCAGCTGGGAGCGTTTAAGGGTGGCTACTTTCTCTTTGTTGGGAACACCGCTGGCTTTTTCAAGCCCTGCTGCTTTTTTGATTAGTGTGGATGCAGGCGGGGTTTTGGTGATGAACGAGAAAGAGTGGTCGGCATACACAGTGATAACAACGGGGATAAGGTACCCTGCGTCTTTAGCTGTGCGCTCGTTGAACTCTTTGGTGAAAGACATGATGTTTACACCATGCTGGCCCAGTGCAGGACCTACCGGCGGTGCCGGGGTGGCCTTTCCGGCCGGTATTTGGAGCTTGATGTATCCAATTACCTTTTGTGCCATAATATTTACCTCCTATTGTGGTGTGTCGCGGATGGTTAAGATTTCCATCCTCCCACGGGCAGGCAGCGCCCACCCTTCAAAACCAGCAAAAACGCAGAACGCTTTGTGCTGAATTTTAACAATTTTAAAACATGCAAGGCTATATGGGCTTTACCTGCGGCAAATCCAGCTCTGCCGAAGTTTCGCGCCCAAACATTGACACCTTAACGTTTACCTTGCCTGTGCCGGCATCTATGCTTTCAACAATGCCAACAAAGCCTTCAAGCGGCCCGTTTAAAACCTCTACGCTGTCGCCAACTGCATAGTCTACGCGGGTTTGGGTTTCTTCCACGCCCAGTGCGTCTACCTCGGCCTCGGTGAGCGGAACCGGCTTGCTGCTGGGGCCTACAAAGCCTGTAACACCGCGGGTGTTACGCACAATGTACCAGCTGTCGTCTGTCATAACCATCTTCACAAGCACATAGCCCGGGAACAGCTTGCGCTCCACCATACGCTCTTTGCCGTCTTTAATATCCGGCACAACCTCGGTGGGTACGCGCACCTCTTGGATAAGGTCTTGCAGGCGGCGGTTTTCGATGATTGTTGTGAGGTTTTGGGCTACCTTGTTTTCATATCCTGAATAGGTATGCACTACATACCAGTGCCCTTGCTCCATGAATATCTCCTTTACACAGCGGAAATGGCGCCAATGCCAAGCTCAAACAGCCAGTTAAACAAAAGGTCTAGCCCGCCGATAATCAGCGCAGCTGCAATTACAAATACCATTACGATAAGGAAGTTGTTCCAAACTTGCTTACGGTTTGGCCATACAACCTTTTTCATCTCGCCTTTTGTGTCGCGAAAATAGCGGCCAATACCGCTTAGTGTACGCTGCACAACATTCTGCTTCTTTTTTGCTTTTTCAGCCAACGCAAACACTCCTATCTGCCGTATGCACAATTATTTGTTTGTTATTTTGTTTCTTTGTGGGGGGTGTGCTTTTTGCAAAAACGGCAGTACTTTTTCATCTCTAGGCGCTCGGGGTCGTTCTTTTTGTTCTTCATTGTGTCGTAGTTGCGTTGCTTGCACTCGGTGCAGGCCAATGTCATTTTAACTCTCATTTTTCGGTACCTCCATTGTTCGGTGAATAAACCTCCCTCTACGGTTTTGGTCTTTATTAAGTGCAGAAAAATGCGCACAAAAAAATAAACCTTCCGCGAGGTAAATAAATAATATCATAACTGTGGGGCTGCGTCAAGCTTTTAGTTGGTATAGATATATTATAATATATTATGTGGTTGGCAAAAGCGCTATGGTTATGTATAATACAAAAGACAGTATGCATTTTTAGCAAAAGTAGCCGGAGGGCTTTAATGAATCTGCGTAAACGACAACTGCAAAAGATTGCCGCCGCGATAGTGCTTATTGCACTATCGGCCATTGTGGCAACCTTTATTCACGATACGCTTTCGTTGCAGGTAATTGAAAGCTCACTGCCCGAGCTTTCGGTGATGTTTGAAAACGAGCAGATTTTACCCGAAAAGCACATTCGGCGCGACAGCTACACCTGGAAAAACTTTTTTTGGCCCTCGCAAAGCGGCGGTGGGCTTGACCTTGAGGTGTGGCGAGAAATAGAGCCTGCCTGGGTACCGCCCGGCACGGAATTACAGCTTAACTTTACATTTGACCCACAGCATGTGCAGGTTGAAGTGGCGGCCGGCGAGAGCGAGTTTGTGGACCAGGGAAACAACCTGCTTGCCCCTACAACGCCAGGTGTGTACACCTATCGTGTATCTGCCTCTTGGGGGGATGAGCGCATAGTGCAATATTATTTCAGGGTTCGCATACCTGTGTGGTAATTTTTTAAGCAGCATGCCGCCTGCCATGCGGCATGCATTTTTATTTACATCAGCGGCTGTTGCCGCAATTCTAAGCAATATAACAGGAGCTTTTATGCAATTTAATTTTACAGCACCGTGCTATTTTGGGCTTGAGAAAGCCGCCGCATTTGACTTTAAGCGCATTGGCGCACAGAACATTAGCATTACCGATGGGCGTATTGCCTTTAGCGGAGACGAAACCATTTTGGCCGACGCAAATATCTGGAGCCGCTGCGCAGAGCGGGTGCTAATTCTTTTAGCCACCTTCCCTGCCACCACGTTTGATGAGCTGTTTGACGGGGTGTTTGCGCTACCGTGGGAAGAATATATCCCAAAAAACGGAAAGTTTCCCGTTAAAGGTTCTAGCCTGTCCAGCACATTATCCAGCGTACCTGCCTGCCAGAGCATTGTGAAAAAAGCTGTGGTAGAGCGGCTGCGAAAAGGACACGGCGTGCAATTTTTGCCAGAGCGTGGCGAGGGGTATCAAATTAGGTTTTCGCTACGCAAAGACGTGGCCGAGGTGTTTTTGGATACATCAGGTGATGGACTGCACAAGCGCGGATACCGCCGAACAGCCGGCGCTGCCCCACTAAAAGAAACGCTTGCTGCGGCTATGGCCGACTTTGCAATGGTTCGGCGCGACAGCCATGTGCAGGACCCTTTTTGCGGTAGCGGCACGCTGATTATTGAAGCTGCATTAAAAGCAAAAAATATTGCACCCGGCTTAAAACGCAGTTTTGCGGCAGAGCATTATGAATTTTTAAAGGGCGGGCTTTTTGAAGAACGGCGCGAAGCTGCAAAAGCTGAGATTAGGGCAGACGCTGCATTTGTGGGCGAAGGGTTTGACATTGACCCTACTGCAATTAGCCTTGCAACCGCCAACGCAAAGCTTGCGGGTGTGGGCGGCTGCTGCAGATTTAAACAGGCCGATGCAAAGAATTTTACCTATGCCAAAGGTGCAACCGTGTTGACCAACCCGCCTTACGGCGAGAGGCTGCTAAGCGAGGCCGAGGCCGCAGCGCTTGGCAAGATGTTTGGGCAAACATTGGCAAAGCAGGCGCCATATATAGCACATATAATATCGGGCGACACATCGTTTGAGATAAACTTTGGGCGCAAGGCAAGCAAGCGGCGCAAGGTTTACAACGGCATGTTGCCCTGCCAGGTGTACATGTATTTGTAGTAGCTGTTGATTTAAAACAATCGGTGCTGATCAGATGTTAATTTGAAGCATCAATTTAAAAAGTAGGGCAGAATGATTTCTGCCCTACTTTTTTGTTTGTTATTCAGCCTCCGGATTTTTGGGAGGGCGGCCACGAGGGCGCTTTGGTTGGTTGAGTTCTTCCGGGTCTTTAGGTTTGGGCGGACGACCACGAGGACGTTTGGGCTGGTTAAGTTCTTCCGGGTCTTTGGGTTTTGGCGGGCGACCACGCGGGCGTTTAGGCTGGTTTAACTCTTCCGGCGTGCGCTGTATTGGTGGGCGGCCGCGTGGGCGAGCCGGCATAGCCGGGTGCCCTGCATCGGCAGATGCAGACGGCGCAGAGGCTGTGCCCTGTGCCGCAGCGGCCGCAGTTGGTTGCTGTGATGGTGCTTGGGCCGCTAGAGGGGCAGTTCTTGTAGTTAGCGGCGACCCTTGCCTGCGAGGCGAAAATGAAGGTGCCGGTTTTGTAGCAATATCCGCGCCGGAAACTGCCGGAATTTGGGCTGTGTTGCTAACGTAGGACATGTCTCCCGGTAGCTTTTTGCTGCCGTCTTTTTTCCATGCGTCGGGCAGTTTTGCGGGCGCATATGCCCACCCCGAAGTTGTAGTCTTGCTTGGCTCACCCATGCCGCTTCTTGTTCTGGCAGCGGTAGCCTGGGTAGCTGCTTGCCTGCGCTCGGAAGTTACCGCAGGTGTAACCGCTGTGTGCTGTGCTGTATTGCCTGCCTCAGCAAGTTTGTTTGATATAATAGCGCTTAGCGTTTCGGTTGTAAACTCGGTGGTTTCGGTTGGCCTATTATGGCTTAGCTGCGGCGCCGCCGACTGACGCACCTGCATCTTGTCCCAAATACTCTCGCCTTGTTGCGGTGCTGGCGGCTCTTGGGGTAGCGGCGTTGCCGGTGGCGGTGGCGCACTGGCAGCAACATGAACCTGCGCCTCGGTTATTGCTGCAATTGCTTGGGTATTAAATGCAGGCAGGTTTTCGGTGTCTATAGCCGAAAATGCTTGTGTGCGGGCTGCAGTTTGGGCCGCTTTTCTGCGTGCAAGCGCAATTGCTTCGGCTTGCTTGCGTGCGCTGGCAATCGCCTGTGCCTTTCGGGCGGCTGCCTCTTCGGCTGCAATTCGTTCTTTTTCATCAGCCTCATGCACAGACTGACGGTGGGCCTTTTCGCCTTCTTCCAGCTGGCTTTGCGTTTCTTCGGCCGCACGGCGCAGCGCCTCGGCCTCGGCTAAGGCTATGCGCTTTTCTTCTTCATTTTGCTCGGCAAGTGCTCGCGCACGCGCCTCTTCTTCAGCCGCTGCAATGCTTTTGGCTTTGGCCTCTGTTTCGGCCAGCTGGCTCTCAACAGCTTCTTCCTCCTGCCTTCTGACAGCGGCTTGTTCTTCTGCTATCTTGGCCTCATGCTCTTCCTGCTTGCGTATTGAGCGCTCTTGACGAGCTGCTTTTTTAGCATCTTTCTTTGATTGCTTTTGTTTTGCTGCTGTTTTTTTCTCTTTGGGTGGCGCTGCAGCTGCGGCATCGGCACGTTTTTGGCGCTGAACTTCTTTGTTTAATAGTTTTTCAATGCTTTTTTCGCTAAGATTTTCTTCGTCTAGCCTGTGCATGCGCATTGCGTCTGCTATAGAGCTTACCATAAAATAAAGGGTGAACAGCATTAAAACCCCTACACAGCCACACAAAAGCCAGGTAACCGCCTGCCCAAAAAACAGCTGGTTGTTAAGCAAAATTATAATGAAGAAAGCCAGTACCAATAAGATGGCTAGGCTACTTGCTAATATAATGATGATCTTCTTTGCCAAAAAATACACTCCGTTTCAGATTGGATGTATATGCGAGGGGTCGCAATTGTTTTTAATTTGTGCCAAAGATGCGGTCGCCTGCGTCGCCAAGGCCGGGAAGGATGTATCCGTGTTCGTTTAAACCTTCATCCAGCGCAGCTACAAAAATTTGTACATCGGGGCAGCTGGCCTGAATACGCTGTAGCCCCTGCGGTGCCGCAACAATGCTGATAAGCTTAATGTTTACTGCGCCGTTACGCTTAAGCAGTGCTACTGCGTCGACCGCCGAGCCGCCTGTGGCAAGCATTGGGTCGAGCAAAAACACATCTCTTTGGGCGATATCCGACGGTAGTTTGCAGTAATATTCCACGGCTTTTAGCGTGTCGTGGTCACGATAGAGGCCAATATGACCTACCTTTGCCGCCGGCATAACCGCCAACATACCATCTAACATTCCAAGGCCTGCACGTAAAATTGGAACAAGCACAGGGCTACCTGTGGCTAATACCTGCACAGTTGTTTCGGCAAGCGGGGTTTGTACCTGCTGGGGTTTTGTATCCAATGTACGGGTAGCTTCGTAGCACAGCAGCATGGCAAGCTCGCTTACCAGCTGTTTAAAATCTTTGCCTTTGGTATTCTTATCACGCAACAGCGCCATTTTATGTTGCACTAGCGGATGCTCGCTTAAAATAACAGGGGTTTGCATGGTTGCACCTCTTAGCCTTGCTGCTCCAGCGCTGTGATTTTATCGTTACGAAGCTGGTATACCCCGCCTTCGAATTCGGTTTGCAAAAACAGGTCTACCAGCACCTCGGCAAGGCCTATGCCCAGCACCCTGCCACCAAGGCACAATACGTTGGCATTATTGTGGCGGCGGGTAAGCTCTGCTGTAAAAGCGTCGGAACAACAGCAGGCACGAATGCCGTTAATTTTATTTGCTGCCATCGACATGGCAGCGCCTGTACCGCAAAAAAGCAGTGCACAGTCACATTCGCCGTTTGCTACTGCCCTGCTGGCAGGTACGGCATAGTCTACCGCGTCGGTGCGCTCTGGGGTGGTTGTGCCAAAATCTTTACAGGTGTAGCCTTTTTGTTGTAGGTAATCTAAAATGTGGTTTTTTAGTTGTAGCCCTGCATGGTCGCTTGCAAGTGCAATAGTTTTAAACATATATGTCACCTTAATTATTAGGTTGAGTTTCGGTTTTGGCCATGCGCTCGCGCTCGGCTTGAGAGAGGCGAATATACTGCGGGCGCACATCTCTTGCATCTTGCAGTATGCCCATGTTTTGATGCGCTACCAGCGCCGCACCTACAGCTGCATTTAAATAGGTATTTCCACACTGCTGTGGAGCTTTTAGGCAATGAGTAAAAGTATTATAACATATTTCGGCGCCGTCTCCAACAAAAAAAAGTGGCATTTCAAAAAAAGTTGCCTGTTCTTGAACGTTTTTGGCGGGGCCGGCGCTGTCTTCGGTAAGGCGGCGCACACCATTTTTTGTGCAAAATGCCGCCCAGTATACCTCGCTACGGCGTGCGTCGAGCGCCGGCACAACCGTGCCTATAATGTTTTTCGCCTGCGCCGCGTAGGCCAGCGCTTGCAGGGTGGACACCGCCGCAACCTTTGTGCCATATGGCAGGGCAAGCCCTTTTACCAGCGCCATGCCTATGCGCAGGCCTGTAAAACTGCCAGGGCCTGCACACAGCGCATATGCGCTTATCTGTTGCGGCAACACGCCACATGTTTGCAGAGCCTGCTCTATAAGCGCCATTAATGTTTCGGAGTGGGTGGCGCCCGGCAATAGCTGCTTTTCAAACAGCACATTGCCGCCCTGCATAAGGCATACCCCTGCTGCGCGGCTGTGGGTGTCTACCCCTAATATAATGCTCAAGCGCCGTCCACCTCCTCTATGGTTATGCTACGGGTGGTTTGCCCCAGCGTTTCTATGCTAACCCGTATAAACGGCGGTTGTAGCAGGTGGGCCACATTTTCGCCCCACTCCAGCGCTACAACAGCGCCCTGCTCTAAATAGTCGTAAAACCCTGCTGTTTCAAGGTCTTCCTCGCTTGAGATGCGGTAGGCATCGAAATGAGCCATGGGAATTGGCCCACGGTACAGCTGGGCTATTGCAAACGTGGGACTGCTGGCGGCGTCTATACAACCAAGGCCCTCGGCGAGGCCTCTGCAAAATGTGGTTTTGCCTGCGCCAAGCCCGCCCGAAAACACCACAAGACTACCCGGCTTTAGCCGCCGGGCCAGGCTATGCCCTATTGCCATGGTCTGCTGCGGGCTGTTTGTGGTGTGGGTTTGCATGGTGTGCCTCCGCTTTGATTTTTGCTGATAATTTGCACATACAATTTTAGCAAGTTGGCTTTCAAAAATCAAACAAGCAGGAATTTAAGCGTTATTTTAAGGGTTTTGCAGAATATTGAAGATATTTTTTGTAGTTTTATGGCGTGCAATGTTTTCAATTGAGCGCCGGTGTGATAAACTATATGCTAACGATATTATGCGCCGACAAGTATAAAC